>DAOSZO010000119.1:0-1640 GCA_035382085.1 Smithella sp. | reverse complement strand
TCCCTGCTTTCCGATTTGTATGGTCAGCCGTTTTTGTTTCATAAGCGTCCAATCCGGATCTGGAATCCCTTCTCAAATTTTTTATTGGCCGGCCTGTTTCATCGCCAGCAATCTTTCAATGCGCTTCTCCACCGGCGGGTGCGTGCTGAACCACCCCATCACCGTTCCCGCGGAAAGCGGATTGACAATGAACATGTGCGCCGTCGCCGGATTGGCGCCGAGCGGCGCCTGCCTGGCCATGCGGGAAAGCTTCCCCAGCGCGCTGGCCAGCGCTTCGGGATTGCCGGTGATTCCGGCACTGCCGGCATCGGCTTCGTATTCCCGCGACCGCGATATCGCCATCTGCACCAGCGTCGCGGCGACGGGCGCCACAATGGCCACCGCGACGGCGCGGACGGCGGCGCCGTCATCGCCGCTGCCGAAAAACACGCTCCATCTCGACAACAAAACGACCGCGCTGGCGATCGTGGCCGCCATCGTGCTGATGAGAATGTCCCTGTGTTTGATGTGCGAAAGTTCGTGCGCGATGACGCCTTCGAGTTCTTCCCTGTTCATCAGATTCAGAAGACCGGCCGTCACCGCCACCGCCGAATGATTTTCGTTTCTGCCGGTGGCAAACGCGTTGGGGGTTTGCGTCGGAATCACATAGAGCTTCGGCATCGGTATGCCCGCCTTCGCCGCGAGGGCGTCCACCGCGTCATAAAGCAGGGGCGCCTCGGCCCTGGTCACGGGCTGGGCCTGATACATCTTCAGGACAATCGAATCGGAAAACCAGTAGCTTCCGAAATTCATCACCGCGGCGATGACAAGCGCGACGATTACGCCCGTTTTTCTCGCCACCAGATATCCGACGATCATCAGAAGGCCGGAAAGCATGCTGATCAAAAGAATCAATTTCAGGGTGTTCATGGGGCATCCTCCTTCGGAAAAACTTTTTTCAAAAGGCTCAGGGTGGCCTCATAAATTCGGGGATCCTTTCCCGCCTTGGGGCCGGCGACATTGAGC
Organism: Smithella sp.; assembly: GCA_035382085.1. Classification (GTDB taxonomy): domain Bacteria; phylum Desulfobacterota; class Syntrophia; order Syntrophales; family Smithellaceae; genus Smithella. Next base: position 635 of record DAOSZO010000119.1, on the reverse strand, counting down.
ACCCGTATGGCGTTGTCCTTCAGCCAGCCGGCAAGCGCCTTCGATGCTTCCTCCAGAGACAACTCCTTGAGATCAATGTGAATCCAGGGCTTGTTGTGCTGAATGGCGAATTCCCTGGTCAGCGCGGAGCCGCCCGTCAAAAAGCCGTGTGAAACGATGACGGTGCCGTCGGCATCCAGAACATTTTTTTCCGTCCGCTTGGAGTATTCGGGCGTGGGCATTTCCTGAAGCTGGTATTTTGCGGGAAGCGTCCCGTCCTCCGTCTTTCTGCCTTTGGGAACCCAGCCGCCGTAAGGAATTTGGCAATCAATGGCAAAATCAAGCGCCGCCCTGTCCGCGCCCGTCTGCCCTCCGGAAATAATTTTTTCGATTTTCAGCATTTCGTCTCCTTATCTTTGGGGTCGTGGTTTTTTTTACTTTATGAGACCGCAAAAACTCAATATTTCTTTTAACGGGTTGAACGTTTATTATAATGAAAGCATAAAAAGTCCTTTGGCAATACCTTTTTGCTCAAAAAAAAGAATATTTATTTCCAATGACATTACAAATACTTAAAAACTTTTAACGGTTTTTTGTGTCTTTTGGCACGCAATTTTCATTAAATAAGGGCAAATAAAGAAATTACCCCAAAGGAG
>DAOSZO010000118.1:0-1832 GCA_035382085.1 Smithella sp. | reverse complement strand
CAATATAATCACGCGGATCAAACGAACCGAGCCGATCGGCCAGGCGCGCGTCTTCCAAAAAGAACGGCATCTATGAAGGCAAATATGTCAAACTGCCCCTTCTTGCTCCGGGTGCCATATGCTCCACTTGCACCGGTGATAGAAAAGACAAACCGCTTGTGGGCATGGTTTTTGTGTGGGGAATGAAGAAAACCGGCGATAACGAATACAGCGGCGGCAGGGTTTATGAAACCGAGAAGGGCAAGGAATACAAATGCAAACTGTCGCTGGACAATCCTGACCGATTGAAGCTGCAGGGATGTATCGGCTTTCTCTGTAAAAATAAATACTGGAATCGCATTAAATGATGTGAATCTTTTATGAAAAGCCACCCAAGCCCTCGGTCTCCTTCATTTGAAGGCTGAGGGCTTTTTTGTTCCAGGATCAGAAAATCATCATGGCTGTAAAAAAATAAAAAATAAAAGGGGGAAGTAGTGATGTTAATGCCAGATGCGCCGAACAATCCGAATTTTGACGTGAATTCAGTTTACGACAACCCGAACAACCTTGTCGATTTATGGGAACAAAGCGCCGCGAAATACGCGGGAAACAAACTGTTCGGCAAAAAGAACGTAGCCGGTCAGTATGAATATACAACGTACAGAGCCATTGCCGAGAGAGTCAATAACTTAAGAGGCGCGCTGAAACAAAAGGGGCTCGCCAAAGGTGATACGGTCGGCGTCATCATCAGCAACTGCGAGGAATGGTTTATCTGTGAGCAGGCTGTTCATGGTCTGGGCGGCGTTTTCGTGCCCATGTATGAAAAGGAACTCGAAAAAATCTGGAGATATATTATTACGGACTCGGCCATCAAATTCCTTTTCGTCAGAGAATCCAAAATGTATGCTCTCGCCAACGGATTCAAGAAAGACATCCCGACGCTGAAGGAAGTTTTCATGATTTACGGCACGGGCCCCAACACGATGGCCGAACTCGAAGCGCTGGGAAAGAAAAAACCGGCGCCCTCCGTCAAACCCCATTGGTCGGATATGTCGAACATCATCTACACCTCGGGCACGACCGGCGACCCCAAAGGCGTCATGCTGCACCACGGGTCGCTGACTTTGTGCGCGAGAACCGGCGCCTGGGCTTTTGACCTCAACGAAACCATGAATGTCGTGGCGATCCTGCCGTGGGCTCACGCCTTCGGCCTGAGCTGCGATCTCCACGTTTATATTTACTGCGGCGGTGCCATGGCTTTTGCCGAGTCGGCCGAACTGCTCATGAAGAATATCGCGGAAGCGCATCCCACTGGCCTTTCCGCCGTTCCGCTGATTTTCAACAGGGTGTATGACGGCATCCAGCTGAAAATGTCCATGGAAGGCGGACTGAAAAAGAAACTCTTTGACGCCGCCTGCGCGGAGGCCGTGAAAAACAGGGGCCGCGAAAAGAAGACACTGAAATTCAAGATTCTGAACAAGCTCGTTTTCAGTAAAATCCGCGAGGTGTTCGGCGGACGGCTGACGTTCGTCGTTTCCGGCGGCGGCGCCATGAAGAAAGAAATCGCCCTCTTCTTTGCGGATCTGGGCCAGCCCATTTACGACGGTTATGGCTTATCGGAGACCGCACCCAACATATCGGGCAATAATCCGAAATCCGGATTGAAGTACGGCACCGTCGGCAAGGTTTTCCCCAACATGCACGTCCGGATTGACAAGTCGCTCGTGGGTGAAGACAGCCCCGATGGCGAAATCTGTGCTTACGGCGCGCAAATCATGATGGGATACTTAAACAAACCGGAACAAACCGCCGCCATCATGATGCCGGACAAGTGGAACGGTTTTCCCGGCATT
>DAOSZO010000117.1:0-2042 GCA_035382085.1 Smithella sp. | reverse complement strand
GGGAAATAACGCGCCGCAATTCATCCCGGAAATTTTTTACTGTAGTTTAACCTATACACAGGCAAAAAACAAATGTCAAGTTTAAATTTTCTTTATTTTGCCATTTCGGCAAAAACTATTTTTTGAAGACCTCACCGCTTTTTCACGCGTACCGCCGGCGCGCAAAAACCGTCAGCAAAACGCCGCCGAAACCCGTGGCAACAACCGCGGCCTTGATCACCGGACCGCTGTAAAAAGGCAGCCAGCCCAAAATCCACCACAGCATCAGCCCCAGCAAGGTTTCACGAATTAGGGAAGGCTTATGATGAACGAATATCCTTGTCAAGACAAATCTGCCCAAAAGAGCGCTCGCGGCGATGAAGCCGACCATGAACGCCGCCAGCATCAGCGAAAAGGCCAGCGGGATCAACGCAATGCCGACAATGGACAGTACCAGCAACATAAAAAAAGGCACGCTCAAAAAAGACGCCAGCGCGCCGGCGAGAAACGATTTGAGTTTGTTTTCGCTCACGAAGGCGACGACGGCGTTCAGCGGCCCGGGGAACAAAAAAACCATCAGCAGGGCCAGGGCCGCCAATGTCAAGAAGAAGCACAAGGAAATGACTTCCGCAAGCCAATCCCACTCGTCCTCGTCCCCGTAAAAAGCGCCGGAAAGGGCGCCGAAGAGGTTGTCGGAATTGATTTCGGTGACTTTCCCGAAAATCTGCGCGCCGCTGCCGACAACGACCACGCCGCCGATGCAGATGATGTCGCCCCGCACCACCGCGTCGGAGGTCAGGACAACCGACCCGCCGAGGGCGATGAGTCTTTTTTCCACGAGACCGCCGACCGTGATTTGCCCGCCCACCGCAATGGCGTTGTCCACGACCTGACCCTCGGCAATGTCAAGATCCCGCCCGATTTTCAAGAGGGTCTGCGCGGAAGCCGGAACCGACGCAAGCGCGAGGACGGCCAGAACAAACAGGGCGATCGTTTTTTTTCCCATCGCTCACCTTCTTATTTATTGTGATTTTGCGGCCATGTATTTCTGCCTGAAATATTCGACAAAACCGGGCATCACGGAAATGATGACTATCGCGATGATGACCAGCGTGAAATTGTTCTTCACGGAAGGAAGATTGCCGAAAAAATAGCCGCCCAGCAGAAAAAGGCACACCCAGGCCACGCCGCCGGTGACGTTGAATACGATGAAGCGGGAATAGTTCATCGCGCCCACGCCCGCCACAAAGGGAGCGAACGTGCGGATAATCGGCATGAAACGGGCGATGACGATGGTTTTGCCGCCGTGTTTTTCGTAAAACCGGTGCGTGCGCATCAGGTATTCCTTCCTGAAAAAACGGCTGTCCTCATAGTGAAAGACCTTCGGGCCGATGTAATGCCCGATCGCGTAATTGACGGAATCGCCGGCAATGGCCGCCGCTGAAAGCAAAACGCAGAGCGCTTCGATTTTCAGGGCGCCGCAGGCCGCAAACGTCCCCAGGGCGAACAAAAGCGAATCCCCGGGAAGAATGGGCGTGACGACCAGCCCGGTTTCGCAAAAGATGACGACAAAAACCAGCACATAGGCCCAGACGCCGAAACTCTGGATAATCTGCGGAAGATATTTGTCCAGATGGATGAAAAAATCTACAAAATAAATAATATAGTCCATAAAATTATGATATAGGGGACAAAACAATCTAAAAAAGCATAGAGCCGTATAGAGAAGAATGCCGGCAATGTCAACTTAAAAAGACAACCCGACGGGTTTATGGATGAAAATCCTGTGAACGAAAAAACAAAAACCGGCACACGCGGACGAAAACTCTTGATTGAGATCGCCCTGGCCGCGGCCGTCTGGGCCGTTTTCGCGCAGGTGTATCGTTTTGACTTCGTCAGCTTCGACGATACCGCCTACGTGCTGAACAATCCCCATCTGCGTCACGGGCTTTCTTGGGAGGGAATCCGCTGGGCGTTCGGCACCACCTCCTGCGAGTTCTGGCATCCGCTGACCTGGCTGTCGTTTCTGCTGGATTTTGAGCTCTTCGGCCTCCACCCCGGCG
>DAOSZO010000116.1:0-2303 GCA_035382085.1 Smithella sp. | reverse complement strand
CTTTCGCGTTTGTAAAACAAATAGCCGTCCGGCGGCTGATTTTCATATTGTTTTTTACCGTCGTCCTTGAGTCAAGTTCCATTCCAACGCGTTGACCAAAACCCGTAACGGAGTTTTTTTGATCAAGCGACCCAACAAACAATAAAAGCAAGGGAGGGGAAATTTTATGGCGATTTTCGAGTATGGCGAATACAGCAATGTGTATGAGCCGCCGGATAATCTGGTGGATTTTTTCGAATCCAGCGCGGCGAAGTACGCGGGCAATCCGCTGATCGGCGAAAAAGACAGCGCCGGCGTTTATCACTGGGTTACTTACGGCGAAATCGCCAAAAGAGTGGATAATCTCAGAGCCGGCCTGGCGGCTTTGGGAGTGGGCGTCGGGGACACCGTAGGGATCATTGCCAACAACCGCAAGGAATGGCTCATCGGGGAGATTGCCACGCAGGGACTAGGCGCCGCTTATGTTCCCATGTATGAAAAAGAATTGGTGTCCATGTGGAAATACATCATCCGCGACGCCGAGGTGAAGGTCCTTTTCGTTTCCCGTTCGGACATTCTGGAAAAGGTTAAGGATTTCCCGGCAGAAATTCCCACCCTCAAACACCTTTATCTCATCGAGGGCGAAGGCGAAAACACCATGGCGGCACTGGAGAAAAGGGGCGCCCAGAAGCCGATTCCCTCGCGCAAGCCCAAACCCTCGGAAGTCGCCGTGTTGATTTACACCTCCGGCACCACCGGCGATCCCAAGGGCGTTTTGTTGTCTCACGGCAATCTCGCGGAAAACGTCAAGGCGGGCCTGGCTTGGTTTCCCAATCTGACCCAGCACAGCCGCTGCATTTCCATGCTGCCGTGGGCGCACTCCTTCGGTATTACGGCGGATCTGCACGCCTTTATTCTCCAGGGAGCTTCCATCGGCATCATGGGCTCGGTGGAAACCCTGATTGATGATCTGCAGAAAGTCCGGCCCACGTTTTTGATTACCGTGCCCCGTATCTTCAACCGGGTGTACAACGCCGTGTGGGCCAGGATGCGCGAAGAAGGCGGCCTGAAGCTCAAGCTCTTCGAAGCGGCGCTGGAGGCGGCGAAGAAAAAACGCGAAACCGGCAAGGCCGGCCTGAAATATAAGATTCTGGATAAAATCGTTCTGCAGAAAATCCGGGACCGTTTCGGCGGCCGTCTGGAAAACGCCGTCACCGGCAGCGCGCCGATGAACGTGGACATCGCAAAGTTCTTCATTGACATCGGCATTCCGACGTACGACGCCTACGGGTTGAGCGAAACCTCGCCGGCCATCACCATCAATTCGCCGCTGATGGGCAACCGCCTGGGTTCGGTCGGCAAACCGATCAACAAAACGAAAGTCGTGATTGACCGCTCGAGAACAGGAGAAGACGGCGATGACGGCGAAATCATCTGTTTCGGCCCGCAGTGCATGATCGGTTATCACAAAAAACCGGAGCAGACCAAAGAGGTCATTGTCGAGCGCGACGGCATGCGCGGCGTGAGAACCGGCGACCGGGGTCGTCTCGATGACGACGGTTTCCTGTATATCACCGGACGATTCAAGGAAGAGTATAAATTATCCAACGGCAAATATATTCATCCGGATACCATCGAACGGGAGATGAAGATATTGCCCTGGATTCTCAACGCGGTCGTCACCGGCGCCGGACACGAATATAATGTGGGACTGATTGTGCCGGATATGACGGTGCTCAAACGGGTCGCGGAAGAGATGGGTTTATCGGTCGATCCGGAGGCGATTTTCGATCCGTCCAGCGCCGAAGGACGCAAGCTGGTCGAACTGCTGACGATTGAAGTTCAAAATCATCTCAAAAAAATTGTCGGCTCTTATGAAATTCCCAGAAAGTTCGCATTCATCAGGGAAGATTTCACCCTGGATAACGGCATGCTCACGCAGACGATGAAACTCAAGCGCAAGGTCGTCATGGACAAATACGGGGCTTTGCTGGAGAGCCTCTATCGGGAATGAAACAAAAGACCTGCCGGTTCGGACAGCGACTGCTTCCCGCGAGGGGAGCGGCCGCTGTCATTTTTTTGAATCAATCTTCTTTTTTGTAGTAGTCATCCCATTTCGCGTCGATGTGTTTCTGAATTTCTTCGATCTGCGTGTCGGTCAGCAGTTTGAAGCGCGACTGGGCGCGGAAATATTCGCGAACGGGGACGAGTTTGCGCTTTTCCAGCAGTTTTTCGGAAGCCGCCGTCAGCCTGAATTCGCCGTTGATGATTTCGTGGAGGTCGTAATAACCGGTTTCCACCGCCAGCCTGCCGATTTTGATGCC
>DAOSZO010000115.1:0-2583 GCA_035382085.1 Smithella sp. | reverse complement strand
CAATTGAAACGCCGCTCTTCCGGCAAGCCCTCGACGGTTCTGTGGCAAACCGATCCCCTGCCGCCTCACGATCTGTCTCCGGAAGCTGAATCCCTGGGCCTGAAGGCCGTCCGCTGGAGAGAAATCTTCAAACTGCATCAACCCGCCTCTCCAAAGTGGAAAAAATACCTTACAGGCTACCGGTTCCGCATGTGGGGATACAAATGGCTCGCCGCCGGACATTATCGCGCCTTCTGCAAAAAAATGAAGCCCCTGCACCAGGAAGACTTCCCCTGGCAGGATATCAGCGGCGTGATGGAAAACTGGCGGGACATTCTGATCGGCCGGAAAGAAGGCTGGCTGGACCATGTCGTGGCCAGCACGAATCAGCGGCGCACTTTTCTGGTCAGCCGGGGGATCCCCGCTCATTTCGTTCCCGTGGGGGCGGATGAATCCATGGGAACCAACTTGGGCGTTTCTAGAGATATTCCCCTCGGCTTTCTCGGCTCAACGGACAGAAAAAACAGAAGAACCCGGACGCTGGAAAAACTGCGAAAGAAGCTCCGGGAAAGAAATTTACCCGACATCGTTGCGCAGACGGCCTGTTACGGAGACCAGCGGTGCCGATGGCTCAACCGCGTCCGGATTCTGATCAACCTCTACAACTACCCGTGGGATGCGGCATGGATCAGATTTTTAATGGCAGCAAGATGCGGGACCCTGGTGGTCAGTGAAGCGACAGATGATGAACATCCCTTGATTCCGGGCGTGCATTACGTTTCCGCGCCATGGGAGCAAATGTGCGATGTCGTCGCCGAACTGCTGAAGCATCCCGAGCAAATTGATTCCGTCACGGCCGCGGCCGAAAAATTGGTCCGCGAAAAACTCACGCTCTTGAATTCCGTAAAAGAACTTCATAAAATCGTCGGCAGTCAGGGCCAATGAGCGGGACGCAATGTCGTGAAAGTTTTTTCATCCCGCGAGAAAGGACAAAAGGAATATGACCATGGAGCGGTTGATAATCTACGGCGCCAACTTTATTGACGCCGTCAGACTGGTTCATGAAATCAACAAGGCGCGACCCATCTGGCGGATCGAGGGTTTCATTGACGACCATCCCGGCCTGGCCGGCTCAACCGTCTGCGGCAGTCCGGTCTTGGGAAACTATGAATTTCTCCAGGTCTACGTGAAAGAGGTTCCAGAAGTCTGCGTCTTTAATAACGTGAATTCTTCCATCGCCGCGCACAAGGCGGTCGCCGAAAAAATAGACCGGCTCGGTGTTCGTGTTCCCTCGCTGATTGACCCCGCCGTCAACACGGAATACGTGACGGTCGGAAAAGGCGCTTTCATTCCCGGGGGCAGCATCATCGGATGCAATACGGTCATCGGTGATTACGTCACACTCCGTTACGGCGTGGTCATCAGCCATGACGTGAAGGTCGGAGACTACGTTTTCTTCTCTCCGGGGGTGGTATGCACCAGTCACGCCGTGATTGAACCGGAAACCTTTCTGGGAACGTGCTGCGCGATTATCAACGGTGCGAAGATCGGGCGCGGCAGCATCATCGGCGCCAAGGCTCTGGTCAACAAAAACGTCCGTCCCGGCGCGAAAATCATAGGCATTCCGGGCCGCGAAAAAACGGAGACATTTCATGAAAAATAATCACAACCTCGATCTCATCGTGAACCTGACCCCCACCGGCCTCATCCCGACGCGGGAAATGACCCGACATGCCCCCTGACTCCGGCGGAAATCATCTCCGACGTCCTGCGATGCAGAAAGCTGGGGGTCACAACCGTCCACCTGCATGCCCGCGACGTCAACGGCGAAAACACCTACCGGCGGGAAACATACGCCGAGATCATCGAGGGCATCCGCCGAAAAGACAGAGAAATCGTCATTGGTGTCTCCACAAGCGGCCGCAACGTCAGCGAATTTGAAAAAAGAGCGGATGTCCTGAATCTGGAAGGCCCTCTCAAGCCGGATCTGGCATCCTTGACCTTGAGCTCCCTCAACTTCAACCAAACGGCCAGCGTCAATTCTCCCGAAATGATCCAGGCGCTGGCGCGGAAAATGCTGGAGAAAAACATCAAGCCGGAACTGGAAGTCTTTGATGTCGGCATGATCAACTACGCCACATACCTGATCAAGAAAGGGCTTCTCAAGCCGCCTTATTTTTTCTGCCTCATTCTGGGCAATATCGCCTGCGCTCAGGCCAATTTGATGCATTTGGGCTATATGATTCACGAACTGCCCGATCACTCCTATTATTGCGTGGGCGGCATCGGAAATGCGCAACTCATCATGAACGCGGTCTCCGTCGCTTACGGCGGAGGCGTCCGCATCGGCCTGGAGGACAATATCTGGCTTGACGACAAGCGCACGACACTGGCGACGAACTATGATCTTGTGAAACGCATCGTCAAAATTTCCAGGACTCTCGGACGGCCTGTCATGCCGCCGGAGACGTTCAGAAAAATCATCGGCATTGCTTCGTAAGCGGAAGGCCTTTCAGTCTCTTTTTCTTCTTCTATCCAGCCACATCACGTAAAGAATCATGAAAACGCTGTAGATGGCCGACGGCAGAGCGGTTTCCTTTGCAA
>DAOSZO010000114.1:0-2834 GCA_035382085.1 Smithella sp. | reverse complement strand
ATTACCGTAATCATTAAAAAAATCGACGATGACATCCGGAAAGAGGGCTTTGTGGATAAAACGATCATCCCCCTGCTTCTGCATGTCGTTCTGGATCTCATCAGCTACAAGCGGGCGCGAAACAGGCTTTTTATCAGTCAAATTGGCCTGCCGGAGACCATTATCCAAAAACGGTCGGAATTAATCGCCTATATCGAGTCCACCATAGAAGCGATCTTCCGCGATTTTGCCAATGTGCGCATCGCCGATCCCCGCATCGGCGTGCATATAATTGTGACCACGGTGCAGGCTGTCATGCATGATTATATCCTGAACGCTTCCGATAAAATCAAGGCGGAGAACTTCATCGCGGAACTGGCCGACATGATGGGCCGCTATGTTTTTGCCGATGATGACCCCAACAGGGAATCGCGCGAAAATCTTCCGTAAATTGAAGTCCAAAAACCATCCCCGTCGCCCGGTCAAGAAAGTTTCAGAGTCATTCCATAAATCTTGACAATTGTGTTTCAATCCATTAGCCTACCAGCCTGAATTTGAACCGATTTCGCAAAGAGGGATGGATTGCTTTTTGAAGGGGGGAAGAACGATGGTCGGTACGCTTATTATCACGCACGGCAACTTGGGAAATGAATTGATAAAATCCGCGGAGCTGATCAAGGGCCCCTTGGAAAATGTTTTGCATATTTGCATCGACCAGGCCAAGGATGTGGAAGAGGCGAAAAAAGAAATCAGCAACGCAATGAAAAAACTGGATAAGGGAAAAGGGATTCTGATTCTGACGGATTTGTTCGGCGGCACGCCGTCCAATATTTCCCTTTCCTTTATCAAGGAAGAAAAAGTCGAGGTCATTACGGGCGTGAATTTGCCGATGGTCTTGAAATTGTCGGAAGCGAAAAGCGACATGACGTTGCGGGAATTTGCCGGCATGATTAAAAGTTACGGGGAAAAGAACATCATGCTTGCCAGCGATCTTCTGAACAAGAAAGTGAACAGGTAGCCCATTGACGAAAGATTTCAACATAGCGCTGGTGAGAGTGGATTGCCGGCTGGTTCACGGTCAGATTCTGGAAGCGTGGGTTCCCTTCATCAAGGCGAAATACATTATCGTGGTGGATGACAAGGTGGCGGCCGATTCCTTTTTTGAAACCGTCATCAGAATGGCGGTGCCCAGCGACATCGAGGTCATCGTATCTTCGGTGGATGATTTTGCGCAGAGTTTTAAATTCGCCCACAGCGGCAAAAAAAACGCCCTGGTCTTGTTCAGTAATGTCGCCGACGCTTACAGAGCCTTTCAGAAAGGTTTTCGCTTTGATCGTTTGAACATCGGCAACGTATACAACAATGATTATAAAGTTTGCTGCGCCCCCTCCGTGCTTCTATGCGAGGATGAGATCAAATTCCTGGAGGATCTGTCCAGACAGCCGGGTGTTTTTGTGGAGCTGCAAAGCATTCCCAAGGCCAGACCGATCAATATCAAGGAAGCGCTCAAGGATTACTGGAGATCCAAAACATAGAATGCGCGGGAAAGACGTCGGCGATTTTTCCGGCGCGAAGATTCCGCGCAACGCTTTTTGCCGTGACGGTCAGGAGTAGAGATGTTTGAGTGTATCCTTTTCGTATCCGTTTTGGGGAGCCTTTTGTGTCTGGACCGGGTGTTTGTTCAGGCGATGATTTCCCGTCCCGTGGTCGTCGCGCCGCTGGTGGGATTGCTGCTCCACCATTTCTATGCGGGCCTGGTGATCGGCGCCATCCTTGAGCTGATCTGGATCGACCGCCTGCCGATCGGCACCTACATTCCGCCCAACGACTCCCTGACCGCCGTGCTGGCGACCGCTGCGGCGGCGCTGTCCGCGCCGAAAGGAGGCGGTGTGCCCCCGGAATTGATCTCGTTGAGCGTGCTTGCGGCTGTTCCCTTCGGCCTGGCGGCCAAGCGGATGGACACGCTCATCATCCGCGCCAACAATGTGCTGTCCGATCAGGCTCTGGAAGCCGTCCGGCGCAATGACGTCCGATCCGTGGAGCGCAAGAGTTACCGGGGACTCTTGCGCGTCTTTCTGGCTTATGCTTTGTTTCTTCTGGCGGCGCAATGCGTCATGATTCCGGCCGTCCGGTGGGGGTTCTCCGGACTGAACGCGCCGGTGCTTAAGGCTCTTTTGTGGATGTATTATTTTCTGCCGTTTTTGGGGATCGCCGTGGCGGTCAACATGCTGAAATTGCGCCGGGCGGTCGCCGTATTTTGCACCGTGTTTTTGGCCGTGGCGGTGCTGCTGGAAATTTTTCATGTCCTTTGAGAAAGATATCTCATCAATGATTATTGATCCGCTGGGGCCGGATGATTTGCCGGATGTGATGGTCATTGAAAGGGAATCCTTTCTGTCGCCCTGGAGCGCGGGAATATTCATCCGGGAACTGGCCAGCGCCCATTCGGTTTGTCTGGCCGCGCGGCTTCAGAATCGGGATAAAATGCTGCTGGCCGGCTACCTGATTTTTTGGATGATTCTGGATGAGGCGCATCTGCACAATCTGGCGGTCAAAAAAGAATACCGCCGCCGGGGAATCGCCGGCAAGCTGCTGGAGGCGATGCGGGAGATCGCCGCGAAAAACGGCATCACGGCTCAGACACTCGAGGTCAGAGAATCGAACAACGCGGCAATAAATCTTTACCGGAGATGCGGTTTTGTAGTAAAGGGAATCCGGCCGCATTATTACACCGATACGGATGAAAACGCCCTGATTATGTGGGCGGATGTCAACGAAGGATGAAAGATGGCGGGAAACATTTATATCGGCACGGTGCTGTCCAATGAAGCGGCGGGTGAAAACTTTTACTGGAT
>DAOSZO010000113.1:0-2957 GCA_035382085.1 Smithella sp. | reverse complement strand
GGCGACGCGCTGCTGCTGGCCGCCGGAGAGCTGGTTGGGGTGATGATATTCCCGACCTTCCAGCCGCAGCCTTTTGAGGGCGGCCAGGGATTTTTCCTTCCGTTCCCGGGGCGGCACATGGTTGTACAGCAGGGGCAGTTCCACGTTTTCCAGCGCGGAAGTACGCGACAGAAGGTTGAAGCCCTGAAAGACAAAACCGATCTGGCGGTTGCGGATCGCGGCCAGTTCGTCGCGCGACAGGCCGCGGATTTGCCGGCCGTCGAGAAAATATTCGCCGGACGTGGGCTGATCCAGACAGCCGAGGATGTTCATGAAAGTGGATTTGCCGGAACCGGAAGGTCCCATGATCGCGACAAATTCTCCCTTTTCAATGCTGACGGAAACATTCTCCAGCGCGTGGACCCCTTCGTCGCCCACGTCGTAGATTTTGGTGAGATGCTTTGTTTGAATCAGGCTCATCACATCAATCTCGGTCCCGGCGGAGGCGAAGTGCTGCCGGCTTTTTTGGCGTTCAGATTGTCCGTGATAACCTCCTGCCCGTCAGTCAGGGCGCCCGCGACCACCTCCGTGTAATTTCCGTCCGTGATACCGGTGCTGATGAAGACCGGTTTGGGCGTGTTTTTTTCGAGAATCCAGACCCGGGGTCCTTTTTTCTCCGGCGGGCCGAAGGCTTTTCCTTTTTTGACGCCCGCTTTGACCTCCTCCGGTTTGAAGCGCAGCGCCGCGTTGGGAACGCGCAGAACATTCGGGCGGGTTTCAATCGTGATGGTCACATTGGCGGTCATGCCCGGTTTGAGCTTCAGGTCGGGATTGTCCACCTTGATGATTACGTCGTAGGTCACGACATTGGAAACCGTGGTCGGCGCGTTGCGCACCTCCGAGACCTTGCCGTGGAAGACGTCATCCGGGTAGGCATCCACGGTGAACGTCACATCCTGTCCCGTCTTGACCCGTCCGATGTCCGCTTCGTCCACGCTGGTGTTGACCTGCATTTTGGTCAAATCCTGGGCGATGCTGAAGAGCGTGGGCGTTTGAAAGCTGGCCGCCACCGTCTGGCCGACGTCCACATTCCGGGAAATGACGATGCCGTTCACCGGCGAAACGATTCTCGTGTACTGCAGATTCGTTTCGGCGATTTTCAGCGCCGCCTGAGCCTGCGCCACCTGGGCCTGGGCGGCTTTTTGCTGGGCTTGGGCGGAGTGCCAATTGGTCTCCGCCGTGTCCAGATCGCTGCGGGCGATGAAATTCTGCGCGAAGAGTTCCTTGCTGCGCTGATGGGTCCGCTGCGCGTCCACGACGGCGACGGTTGCTTTTTCGAGGTTGGCCTGGGCGGACAGCAGATTGGCCCGCGCCTGTTCGACCTGCGCCTGAAACGCCGCCGGATCAATCTGCGCCAGCAGCTCGCCTTTTCTGACCGGCGAGTTGAAATCCACGAACAGTTTCTGGATGGTGCCCGAAACCTGGGTGCCGACGGAAACAGTCGTCACCGCGTTGACCGTTCCGGTGGCTGTCACGACGGATTTGATTTCACCGCGGGTGACCTTTTCCGTTTTGTAGGCGGCGTTTTTCGAATTCCCTTTGAAAAAGAAGAATCCCGCGGCGACAAGCGCCGTCAGCACGACAGCAAGGACAACGATTTTTTTCTTCATGGCTGATCTCCAATGGATTTTTCCAGCTCTGCCCAGGCGACGCTGAAGTTGTAAAGAGCCTGGTTGAGATTGGCCCTGGCATTATTGAGCGTGATGGTGGCATCGGCCACCTCGATGGGATCGCCCACGCCGGCTTTATACCGGCCGGCGGCGATGTCGTAGTTTTCCTTTGCCTGCAGAACGGTCAACTCCGCCATGGCTGTCTGTTCTCGGGCGTCCCGAACATTGAGATAGGCCTGCTCCACGTTCAGGCGGATTTCCTGGCGAAGGGCGTCTTCCCTGGCTTCAAGCAATTCCAGATTCGCCCGGGCTTCCTCGATCTGATATTTCGTGGATTGGCCCGTGAAGATGGGGAAATTCAGCGCGGCTCCCGCATTCCAGCTGTTGCCCAGCGGAAACTCCGCGCCGGAAAAGGCATATCCCGCGCTGCCGGTCAGCGTGGGGAAATAGCCCTTTTGCGTCAGCTCCAGCGAACTCTTCGCGGCGTCCTTCTGGGCCAGGATGGACTGCAAATCCGCCCGGCGGGCAAAGGCTCTGCCGACCAGATCGCTCAAAGGCGGAAGATCCTTTTGAGGGCCGAAAGTATCCGTGATGCTGAAATCCTCGCTGTCCGGAATACCCATGGCGTCCTTGAGCGTTATTTGGGCCAGCCGGACGGCATTTTCGGCCTTCAAAAGGCTGAGCCTGGCGTTGCCGTAATCCACTTCCGCCTTGGTGACATCGAATTTGGGCTTTGTGCCTATCTGGAAGAAGGCATTGGCCTGCTGGAGGTGCTGTTGAAATTGTTTCATCGTGTCGGCGGCGACCTCCTTGTTGCGCTCGGCCAGCAAACGATTGTAATAGGCTTTTTTCACATTCAGAACGACCTGCGCCCTGGTGTCTTCGTAATCGGCGCGCGATGAGCGGGCGTTCAAATCCTGAATCTCCACCTGCTTGGCCGTTTTTCCGAAATCAAACAACGTGGCCCCGAGGCTGATGCTGGCCGAGTATTGATCATAGGAATCGGAGGATGTGCCTGCCGGCGCATAGGGTCCGACTCTCTGGTAACCCGTGGAAAGATTGATTTGCGGATAATACTGGGCTTTCGTCTGGCCGATTCGGCTTTCGCTCGCCTTCATGCCGGCCGCGGAGGCGCGGATGCCGGGATTTTTTTCCAGCGCGACGGCGATGCACTGCTCAAGCGTGTAGGGGACGGACTGGCCGGACTCGGCGGCGGCCGTCGCCGTTCCGAACAATAAAAAAGCGGCCGTCATCATGGAGAAAACCCTTATCTTTTTTTGCATGTCTGAACCTTTTTGTCTTTCTTCA
>DAOSZO010000112.1:0-3056 GCA_035382085.1 Smithella sp. | reverse complement strand
CAACAAGATTGAGATGATCACGGTGGACACGGCATACAAAGTACCGGAAGCTCAAGCCGCCGTCAACAAGTTCGTCCTTCAGAACAAGGTGGACATGATTGCGACCTGGGGGGCAGGCGAGGGACTGGCTGCCAAACCCATTATTCAAAAGCACAAGGTTCCCACCATTAATTATTCGACAAGCTGGGAGATTCTGGAGCCGCCCGTGGATTACATGTATCTGCCGTTCGGCAGTTACAAAATGGACTGCCATGCAGTTTTGGAATACATCAAGGCCATCCACAAGGGCAAGGAGGCTCCGAAAGTCGGCCTATTGACCTATAACAACGCCTACGGACGATCCATTCACGCGCCGAGCAAGGAATACGCCGAAAAGCTTGGAATCAATCTCGTGGCGATTGAAGAATTTCCTCCCAAGACGGTAGATCTCAACACGGAACTTCTGCGTCTGCAGAAAGCCGGCGCGGAATATATTTTCATGCAGATGTTGCCCTCGGCGATTATCACGGCATTTAAAAGCGCCGATCGCATCAATTACAACCCGGTGTTTTTGGGAACATGGACATCCACGGATCCAGATTTCTTCAAGATGGGCAAGGGGCTGATCAAGGACCGCCTTACCATCCAATTTCCCGGCGGACTTCCCGGCGATAAATCAAAAGGCATGGCCGTGATGAAGGAATTGTGGAAAAGATACAAGACCGTGGACAAATTCGACGCTTCTTACTGGGAAGGCGTGGTCATCGGCATGATTATGGAAAGGGCCTTTGCGCGCGCTTATGAACAGCACAAAGACATCAATCCCGAAACGATCAACGCCGCTCTGGAGAGCTTCAAAAACGAGGATTTCGGAGGCCTGGTTCCGGCGATTACCTATACCAAGGATAATCACGGTGCTTCCTTCACCGCCCGCATGGTCAAGGTCAAGGAAGATGGAAGCTATATTCCACTGACCAATTTTTATGTTCCGGGCAAAGATAAAATTAAACTGCTTAAAAAGTAGTTCAAGACGGCAAGGCGGGTGTTGCCGGAAATCGTGAGAGGTTCCGGCGACGCCCGTTGAGCGAAAAGGGGTTTGAATGAAGGCTTTTCGCGGCCGGCCGTTAATCATGGCGAACCGGCGGGAAGAAGACAAAAAAGCTGAACTGGAAATTCAAAGTCTGAAATTGAGCTTTGGGGGCGTGGTTGCCGTCAGGGATGTGAGTCTGAAGGTTGGCACGGGCGAATTAATGGCCGTTATCGGTCCCAACGGCGCTGGAAAGACTTCGCTGCTCAACTGCATCACCGGTTACTACCGTCCCCAGCAGGGCAGAATCATTTTCAACGGAAAAGACATCACGCATCTGCATACCCATGAATTGGTCGGCGTGGGCATCGGCAGAACTTTTCAAAACATCGAGCTTTTCCCCGGCATGACCGTTTTGGCCAACATGACTTTGGCCCGCCACATTCATTGTCATTACAGTTTTTTAAAATCCTGCGTTTTTTCACCGTCGGTCAGAAAAGAGGAAATCCGGCACCGGCAGATCCTCGAAGAAATCATCGATTTTCTGGAAATGCAATCCATCAGAAAACAGATGGTCGGCTCTCTTCCCTATGGTTTGCAGAAACGGGTCGAATTGGGTCGCGCGCTCGCTCTGGAGCCGAGACTCCTGGTTCTGGATGAGCCTTTCGCCGGCATGAATCTCGAAGAGAAAGAAGACATGGTCCGTTTTCTTCTGGAATTGAATCAGCGGTGGGGACTGACGATGATTCTCGTCGAACATGACATGTCCATTGTCATGAGCATTTCCCGGCGCATTATGGTTTTGAATTTCGGTGAAAAAATCGGAGAGGGAACGGCTGAGGAAATCAGCGCCAATCCCGAGGTCGTCAAGGCATACCTGGGCGAAGGAGAAGTTTTGTAAGTTTATTTTCAGGGCATGTATTTTGCGTAGCGAAGATTTAAAAAACATCACCCTGCCGCAGCTTTTGATGCGCAATGCGTCCGTTTACGGGCATCAAACGGCCATTCGCGAAAAGGCTTACGGCATCTGGCAAAAATATACCTGGGCGGATTATTTTCATTATGTCACGTTGACCGCCGCCGGGCTTGCCTCTCTCAATCTCAAACGCGGCGAAAACCTGTGCATGGTCGTGCACAATCATCCCGAATGGCTTTTTTCGGAATTGGCCGCTCATGCCCTGGGAGCGACGACGCTGAATCTTTTCACATCCTCCGTTGCCGATGAGCTGGCCTTTTCCATCAAAAGAATCAATTCGCCGATCGTCATCGTCCAGGATCAGGAACAGGCGGACAAGCTGCTGGAGGTGAGAGACAAACTTTCCCAGACGCAAAAAGTCATTTATATCGATCCGACGGGAATGACCTCGTACGGCGACGAACCCTGGCTGATGAGTTTTGCCGATTTGCTGGAAGAGGGCAGAAAATTCATAAAAGATCGCCCCGGCTTTGTCGAAGCGGAAATCCATCAGGGACGGCCCGATGACATTGCGGTGATGATTCAGACATCCGGAACCACCGGCGTTCCCAAGCTCGCGATGCTGTCGCACCGCAATCTGGTGACCATGGCCGAACAATGGTTTTGGGAAGCCAAAATCGAACCCGAGGAGAACTGGCTGTCGATGTCGCCGCCGGCGTGGATTGTCGATCAGATGTGGGGGGTGGGCGTGGCGCTTCGAACCGCCATGGTGATGAATTTTCCGGAGACGGCGGAAACGGTTTTGGAAGATTTCAGGGAAATCGGACCTTCCATGATCATTACCTCGTCGCGATTCTGGGAGGACATGGCGTCGCGCATCCGTGTCAAGATATCCGATGCCGGGTGGGTGAAGAAGAAATTATTTTATCTCGGCGAAAAAATCGGCAAATCGGTTGTTGAAAAACAATCGCACAAAAAAACGATTCCGTTGTCGCTGAGGATGCTCTACAGGGTCATGAATCATTTGGTTTATAAACCATTGCTGGATCGGCTGGGTTGTTCGCGTTTCCGCAGCGCATTCACCGGCGGTCATCCCATCAGCCCGGACGTCATTCACTTTTTCAGGGCCATCGG
>DAOSZO010000111.1:0-3392 GCA_035382085.1 Smithella sp. | reverse complement strand
CCTTTCTTTTCTTTGACCTTTTCCACGACAATGCTGCCTTCCATTCCCGCGTTGCAGGCAATCATCTTGATGGGCTCTTCAATGGCTTTCTTTACGATATTGACGCCAATCTGCTCGTCGCCGCCAAGGTCCAGCTTGGCCAACGCGGGCAACGTGCGCAGATAAGCGACACCGCCGCCGGGCACGATGCCTTCTTCAACGGCCGCGCGAGTCGCGTGCAGAGCATCTTCCACGCGGGCCTTCTTTTCCTTCATTTCGGATTCGGTTGCGGCACCGACTTTAATGACTGCAACCCCGCCGACCAGTTTCGCCAGTCTCTCCTGAAGTTTCTCCCTGTCGTAATCGGACGTGGTCTCCTCAATCTGGGCGCGGATCTGTTTCACGCGGCCTTCCAAATCGGCGCGTTTGCCGGCGCCGTCGATAATCGTGGTGTTGTCCTTGTCAATGGTGATTTTCTTGGCACGTCCCAGATCTTCCAGTTTGACGTTTTCCAGCTTCCAGCCCATGTCTTCGGAGATCATCTTGCCGCCGGTGAGGATGGCGATGTCTTCCAGCATGGCCTTGCGACGGTCACCGAAGCCGGGGGCTTTGACCGCGGCCACATGCAGGGTGCCGCGGATCTTGTTGACCACCAGCGTGGCCAGCGCTTCGCCTTCCACGTCTTCCGCGATAATGAGCAGCGGCCTGCCCATCTTGGCAATCTGCTCCAGGATCGGCAGCAAATCTTTCATCCCGCTGATTTTCTTTTCATAAATGAGAATCAGAGCATCTTCGAGCGATACGGTCATCTTGTCCGGATTGGTCACGAAATAAGGGGACAGATAACCGCGGTCAAACTGCATTCCTTCGACGATTTCCAATTCGGTTTCCAGGCCTTTGGCCTCTTCCACGGTGATGACGCCTTCCTTGCCGACCTTGTCCATAGCGCTTGCGATGATATTGCCGATGGTTTCATCGTTATTGGCGGAAATGGTGCCGACCTGGGCGATTTCTTTTTGATCTTTGGTGGGTTTGCTGATTTTCTGGAGTTCCTTGACAACCACGTCAACGGCCTTGTCGATGCCGCGCTTGACATCCATGGGGTTGGAACCGGCGGCTACGGCCTTGACGCCCTCGCGGTAAATGGCCTGAGCCAGAATGGTCGCGGTGGTGGTTCCGTCACCGGCGACGTCGCTGGTTTTGCTGGCGACTTCCTTCACCATCTGCGCGCCCATGTTTTCAAATTTGTCTTCGAGCTCGATTTCCTTGGCCACGGTCACGCCGTCTTTGGTAACGGTGGGCGAACCATAACTTTTATCAATAATAACATTGCGGCCTTTGGGGCCAAGGGTTACCTTTACAGCATCGGCCAGGGTATTGACGCCCTTCAAAACCGATTTCCTCGCTTCTTCATCGTAAAGAAGTATTTTTGCTCCCATTGTATATATTCCTCCTTAAGCCTTTCTTATTTTTCGATAATGCCGAGAATGTCGTCTTCTCTCATGATCAAGTATTCTTCGCCGTCAATTTTCACTTCCGTGCCTCCGTACTTGCTGAAAAGCACCTTGTCTCCCACGCTGACTTCCGGCTTAATCAGCTTGCCGTCGTCGGCAACCTTGCCCTTACCCACGGCAATGACCTTGCCTTCTATCGGTTTTTCCTTCGCCGTGTCGGGAATGATGATTCCCCCCTTTGTCTTCTGCTCCTCTTCCAAACGTTTTACAATGATCCTATCCTGCAAAGGTCTGATTTTCATAGATATTTCTCTCCTTTCCTCCAAAATGTAATGTATCGATGAGTGCTCACAGCCGTCGATATTTTATGCACCATTTTCGAGATGTCAAGGGAACCCATAATATTTTTTATCAAAATGGCGCTTTTTAAAACAAATATTCCAGCATATCTTTGAGGGAACCTATTTTACAGATTTCCATTTGGGGATTCTTCGTAAGCCGGGTGGCGTTTGTTTTGGGAATCAAACAGCGGTTGAACCCCAAACGGGCGGCTTCCTTAATTCTGACCTCCATCTGTGAAATCGCCCGGACTTCTCCGGCCAATCCCACTTCACCCAGAACAATCGTCCGCGGATCAATGGGCTTGTCCAGGAAGCTGGAGGCCATTGCCGCGACTATTCCCAGATCAACCGCCGGTTCCTCCACCCGGACACCGCCGGCCACATTGATGAAAATATCCGAACCCCCCAGATGCAGACCGCAGATTTTATCCAACACCGCCACCAGCAGGGAAACGCGGTTGTAATCCACGCCGATGGCCGTGCGGCGTGGCGTCCCGAAACTTGTCGAACTGACCAGCGCCTGAATCTCGACCAGGATCGGCCGCGTGCCTTCCAGGGAAGGAACAACCACCGAACCGGAAACATTCTGCGGCCGCTCCGCCAGAAAAAAAGTGGAAGGATTGGGCACTTCCATCAATCCCTTGTCCTGCATTTCAAAAACGCCGATTTCGTTGGTCGGCCCGAAACGGTTCTTGATGCTTCGGACAATGCGGTAGGCATGAGTGGCTTCCCCCTCAAAATAAAGCACCGTATCCACCATGTGTTCCAGAACCTTGGGACCGGCGATCGAGCCGTCCTTGGTGACATGCCCCACCAGAAAAACCGGAATGCCGTTTTTCTTGGAAAAAAGAATCAATCGCGATGACGTTTCGCGCACCTGCCCGACACTGCCGGGAGCGGACATCAACTCCGCGGCATAAACCGTCTGAATGGAATCAATCACAACAATGGCCGGAGCAATAACTTTGACCTGCTCCAGAATTTTTTCCAGCGAGACCTCAACCAGAACAAATAAATTCTTCGCCGCGGCACCGATCCGATCGCTGCGCAACTTAATCTGGCTGGCCGACTCCTCGCCGGAAACATATAAAACCTTCAATCCTTTTTCAGCCAGATTGTGCATCATCTGCAACATAAGAGTGGATTTGCCGATGCCCGGTTCCCCGCCGATCAGGATGGCCGACCCTCCGACAATGCCGCCGCCTAAAACCCGGTCAACTTCCGCGATACCGGTGACGGTTCGCTTGCCTTCCGTGACCGGAATATCCTCGATGGGAAGGGGCTTGCCGCCAAAGCTCATCTCCGCGCGGCTGTCCGAACCGGAATCAACGATCAATTCCTCGGCAAAGCAGTTCCAGCCATTGCAGGAGGGACACTTCCCCAGCCATTTGGGTGACATATAACCGCAATGCTGACAATAAAAGGCTGTTTTGCTCTTTTTCAAACCTTGTATCTCCCTGGAGTGAATGGAAGCAGAAAAGCACACTTTTCCTGGCCATGTCAACTTTTATTGAAACATCAAATGAAAGCCGCGCTCCCCCGCAGTTTTTTCCCACGCTCACAATCATCAGCTTTATCGAAGATGCGCAGGTCATCCGGGATATCCTCACCCATCTGG
>DAOSZO010000110.1:0-3604 GCA_035382085.1 Smithella sp. | reverse complement strand
CGCCCCACAGGACTTGTCTGATGCCTTTGTAGCGACGCTGGAGAAATCCGTGAAGGATGTCCATGGATTGCTCCGGTGAAATGACGTTCATGTCATTCATGATGCCCAGGGCGCGGAACGTGCAGAATCCGCCCTGGCAGGGTCCCATGCCCAGTCGGGTGCGGTGCTGAATGTCGCCCACATTTTTTGTCCCGGTTTGTCTGATGATTTTTTCCACCTGCTGCCGGGTCACCAGTTCGCATTCGCATACGATATCTTTCAAGTCTTCCAATCTTTTGGAAAGAGGGTATCCGCTTAATTCTTCCTGTCCGTCCAGCGGTTTTTCTGCCGTTTCGCAAGGTCTCTTCAGATTGAAGAAGGCCATGATCCGGTCAACCATTTTTTCCGCCATGAGACGGAACGTGGTGAGTTTGCCGCCCAAAATGCTGTATAGACCGTTCTGATGATCGATAATCTGAAACCCCCGCGATATTTCGTGGCTGTCCATTTTGGTGGACTTCAGGAGAGGACGGACACCCGAAAAAGCGCGGATGATCCGCGTGTGGTTGAAGTGCGGGATCATTCTTCCCGCTTCGCTGATGATCGTCTCGACTTCCTGATATTCCGTGTTCATTTTGTCCGGATCCACTATGGGGATGGAGGTCGTTCCGGCCAGACATACCGCTTCGTTGGGAACAATGATGTCGCCGTCGGAAGGATGCCGCAGACGGTTGATGACCATGTTGGTCAGCCGGTGATTGGTGATGGTCAGCGATCCTTTGACCAGCGTCATCGGCACATCGCATCCGGCAAGCGAAGCAACGGCGTTTGCCCAGGCGCCGGAGGCGTTGATAATCACATTGGCGTGAATTTCTCTTGTTTCACCGGTGGTCTGGTCAATGGCTTTGACGCCCACGCAGCGTCCGTGCGCTTTGACGATTTCCGTCACTTTGTGGCGCGTGAAAATGATGCCGCCGTTGAGTTCCGATGTGCGGATGTTGAGCATGCAAAGACGGAAAGGATCGATGGAACAATCGGGAACCTTGATGGCTTCTTCAATTTGCGGATTGAGCTGGGGGACAAGTTCCATCGCCTTGCTGGCGGAGATGCTCTCCGCGGGAATACCGACCTCTTCGCAGCCCCTCAAAAAGACTTCCCGGAAACGGCGCGAGTCGCCGGGCAGGCGCACAAAAAGACCGCCTGTTTGTTCCACGCATTTTTGACCGATTTTGCGGAGAATGAGATTTTCCTCGTAACATTCGCGAGCGGCCACCGGATCGGTGACAACGTACCTGCCGCCGCTGTGAAGAAGGCCGTGGCAGGCGCCCGTTGCGCCGGCGGCGAAATCTCCCTTTTCAATGAGGCAATGAGGAATGCCGCGCAGGGCCAGATCCCGCGCGATGCCGCATCCCGTCGCTCCCCCTCCGATAATAATCACATCCGTTTTAATCATTTTTATTATTTTTCTTTGTCCTTAACATAGAATGTAAAAATTTGAACGTTTCTTATGCTTCTTCCTCCCAAGTCATGGCGCGCTGGACGGCCTTTTGCCAGCCGCGATACAATTGATGACGTTTGGCTTCATTCATGGACGGCATGAAACGGCGGTCAACCTTGCGTCTTTGCTCGATCATGGATTGGTTCTTCCAGAAGCCAACCGCCAATCCTGCGAGATACGCCGCGCCGAGCGCGGTGGTTTCGATAATTTCCGGCCGTTCCACCGGAATACCCAAAATATCAGACTGAAACTGCATGAGAAAGTTGTTGGCGCTCGCGCCGCCGTCCACGCGCAGTTCGCACAGATCCAGTCCGCACTCACGGCGCATCAGTTCCAGAACATCGCGCGTCTGATAGGCGATGGATTCGAGCGTGGCTCGGATAATGTGATTTCTTGTTGTTCCTCGGGTTAATCCCAAGATCGAGCCCCGTGCATACATGTCCCAGTAGGGCGCGCCCAGCCCGACGAAGGCGGGGACGACATACACGCCCAGTGAATCCTCCACCCTCGTGGCGAAGTATTCGCTGTCTTTGGCGTCGTAGATCAGTTTCATGCTGTCCCGCAACCACTGGATCGCGGCCCCGGCCACAAAAATGCTGCCTTCCAACGCGTATTCCACCTTGTTGTTCAACCCCCAAGCGATGGTGGTCAGAAGGCCGTTTTCCGAATGGACCAGTTTTTCGCCGGTCAACATCAGCATAAAGCAGCCGGTGCCGTACGTATTTTTTACCATGCCCGGCGTGTAACAGGCCTGGCCGAAAAGCGCGGCCTGCTGATCCCCTGCGTCGCCGGCAATGGGGATTTCCGCGCCGAAGAGTTTCGCGTCCGTATGTCCGTAAATTTCACTGGACGGCCTCACTTCCGGCAACATGGATTCGGGAATGTCGAGTTCTTTCAAAATATTTTCATCCCACGTCAGGGTTTTGATATTAAACAGCATGGTGCGGGAAGCATTGCTGTAATCCGTCACGTGAACTTTTCCGCGCGTCAGATTCCAGATCAGCCAGGTGTCGATATTGCCGAAAAGCAATTCGCCATCCCGGGCTTTTTTTCTTGCACCTTCCACATGGTCGAGGATCCACTTGACTTTTGTGCCTGAAAAATAGGCGTCCAAGACGAGGCCGGTGTTTTCCCGGATGTAGTTTTCCAGGCCTCCTGTTTTCAATTCATCGCAGATGTCCGCTGTCCGGCGGCACTGCCAGACAATGGCGTTACAGACGGGCTTGCCGGTTTTTCTTTCCCAGACGACCGTTGTTTCCCGCTGATTGGTGATTCCGATGGCAGCGATCTCTTCCGGAGCGATGGCGGCGGTGGCTAAAAGTTCACTGACGACGCCGCTTTGCGAGCCCCATATTTCCATTGGATCGTGCTCCACCCAGCCGGCTTTCGGATAAATCTGCGTAAACTCCTTTTGGGCCGTTGCTTTGACGTTTCCGTTTTTATCATAAAGGATGGCACGCGAGCTTGTGGTTCCCTGGTCAAGGGATAAAATGTATGATTTCTTCATGTTTGGTTCTCCTGGAATTTCGATCATACGGTTGATTTGTTTGATAATATTGCATAAAGGTTAAATTTTGAAAATAAAAAAGTTATCTATTGACATATTTTAGGAAGGTGATAATCTTATAACCAAAGCAATTTGATCGCATAATGAAATCTGGCTTGCCGGTGGGTTTCTTTGAAAATCATTGTGTTGTAAGTCCCCGTAGTGCAAGAAGAAAAAAACAAACAACATTTATTTTAAAATTAGTTAATTTTTTTCTTGACATGAACGCAAAGAAAGAGTAGATAGCCATTCCTGTTCAGCAGGAAATGTTTTGGATGTAATTTGACATAGTCAGTAGAGTTAACCAATAGAGACATTCTTGGTTTTCGAAACTCCAATTATAACTGGTTGAACAAGTTAAGTTTTAAAATGCTCTTGACAAAAGGCTCTTGTTGCTCAGATTGAAGCAGCGTTTTTTGAAAGGCTCTTTGGAAATTGAATAGTGGGAAAATGAATTTGCGGGTCCAATAAAAATTTTGAGTTAACGCGAAATAGAAAGAGAAATCTTTCTTCTAGGATTTAAACTGGAGAGTTTGATCCTGGCTCAGAACGAACGCTGGCGGCGTGCCTAACACATGCAA
>DAOSZO010000109.1:0-4279 GCA_035382085.1 Smithella sp. | reverse complement strand
CGCTCATCGGCATCGGCATTATGGCGTATTACGACTATTGCGATTCGGCCTGTTCGTATCTCAAGGGCGATCTTCTGGGCATTGATCTCAAATGGATCGGCATGACTTACATGACGATTATCATCGTCTTTGCGCTCTTTAAACAAATGTCTTTTGTCCGGGCTTTGCTGGCGGCGGGCCTGGGCGTGGAAGTTCATCTTTATGCTTTTCAGGTGGAAAACGAGGTGTATTGCCCGTTTTGTCTGGCATTCTCCGTCATGTTGATTTTGGCGTTTATCATAAATTATGAAGTCCCTTCCGCGTGGCGGGAAAATCGCCGCCGGATGTGGCTATATTTTTTGGGGGAGGTCAGTTTTCCGATGTTCAAATTAAACAAATTGCCGTTGTTGCTGTTCAGTGTCCTGGGATATTTAACAGTTTTGTTGACGTTTACCGGTTCGGTCACGCCTTCATTTGCGCAAACGGCCGACAGGGCGATTCCTTCACTGGGAAAAGGTCCTTATGAAATTATCATGTTCGCCGATTACTTCTGCCCGCCATGCTTCCGGATTGACACAAAATCCGAGCCGCTTTTGAAGGAGCTTTTGGCAACCGGCAAAGTGAAAATGACTTTTGTGGATGTGCCTTTTCACAAACAGACGCCCCTCTACGTCAAATATTATCTCTACGCCGCAAACGCCGATTCCGGCGCGGAAAATATTTTTCGGGTGAGAAATGCGCTTTTCGAAGCCGCCCAGATCAAAAAAATAGAACAAGAGGAAGCGCTGCTGGGCTATCTCAAAGAAAAGAAAATAAACCTCAAGCCCCTGGATGAAAAATCCATTTTCACCGTTCTTTCCGGCGTGATCAAGCAATACAAAATCAGAGCAACCCCGACGTGTGTCATCAGGCATTCGGCAAAAGACGTGAAAACATTTATCGGCGATATGGACATATGGGATGGATTAACAAAACTCAAAGCGGATCTGGCCGGCACCAAGAAATAACCGGCGTATCCGGATGGAAAGAGAAAAAAGGATACACGATGCTTTCAATGAAAAACACATTCATGATTTTGCTGGCGGGCCTTTTCGCGGCCGCGCTTTTCCTGACATTTTCAGGCGGTAATTCCTACGGCGACGACAATGCTCCCGTTTTTTCCTGCGGGCAGGGACCTTATGAACTCATTATTTTCTCGGATTATTTCTGTCCTTCCTGTCAGAAAATTCATAAGGAATTCGCGGGGAAAATTCCAGAGTTGATAGACAAAGGCGTCAGGGTCTCTTTCGTTGACATACCCGTCTATAAACTCACTCCGCTCTATGCAAAATATTTTCTGTTCGCTTTAAACGCGTCGCCCGATTGCCGTGAAGCGCTGATGGCAAGAAATTTTCTGTGCGATAAAGCTGATCGTCTCGGCGCCATCACGGCGGAACAACTGGAAAGAGACATGAAAACCGAAGGGATTCCCTTCACACCTTATGACATCAGGCCTTCTCTGGATCGCTATGATGTTTTGATTGGAAAATACGAGGTTCATTCAACTCCAACCTTTGTTTTCATTTATTCCCCCAAGGACATTCGCATATACACGGGAAGCGAAAAAATCAGAAAGGGGATGGCGGAGCTGCTCAACGCTCTCGAAGCAAAGTCACCCCGTAATAAAATATCAAAGTAAAGGAACATTACATCATGAAAGAATGGCAAAAACTGTTGTGGATTATCGCGATATTTCTGGGAGCCTATTATATTCCCTGGGATTCTGCTCTCATAAGACAATCCGGCCTGGAAGCCTTTATGATGCTGCAGGACTACGCGCGTCAGCATGTTCTGACCTGTCTGATTCCGGCATTTTTTATCGCCGGCGCCATCAGCGTTTTCGTCTCTCAGGCGGCCGTGCTCAAGTATTTCGGCGCGAAAGCCAATAAATTTTTATCTTATTCTGTGGCTTCCGTTTCCGGCTCGGTGCTGGCGGTTTGCTCCTGCACGGTGCTGCCGCTGTTTGCGGGAATTTACACCCGCGGCGCGGGCATCGGCCCGGCCACGGCATTTTTATATTCCGGCCCCGCCATCAACGTGCTGGCCATCATTTTAACCGCCAAAGTGCTGGGATGGCAGCTGGGATTGGCGCGCGCCGTCGGCGCGGTGATCTTTGCCATTGTGACGGGATTGCTGATGGCTTTTATTTTCCGCAAGGATGACGCCAAGCGGGAAACCGGCGAAATATTTCTGCCGGAAGAAGATGGAAAAGCTAGAGCGCTCTGGCAGGACGCGCTTTACATGCTGACGATGGTTCTGATTCTTGTCTTCGCCTCGTTCGCAAAACCTTCTGAAAGCGACGGTGCGCTGTGGCGGTTGATCTTCAGCGCCAAGTGGTATCTGGTGATCGCGCTGTTGGTCGTTTTAGCCG
Source organism: Smithella sp. (assembly GCA_035382085.1). Lineage (GTDB taxonomy): Bacteria > Desulfobacterota > Syntrophia > Syntrophales > Smithellaceae > Smithella. The sequence goes on along the minus strand of DAOSZO010000109.1, from coordinate 1,890 downwards.
TCATGCTCAAAAAATGGTTCGCCAAAGAAGAGCTGAAAGGATGGGTAGAGGCGACATGGACTTTCGCCAAACAAATCCTGCCGCTATTGCTCGGCGGTGTGCTGGTAGCGGGATTTCTTCTGGGACGCCCCGGCCATCAGGCGCTGATTCCCGAGCACTATGTTCAAAGTCTTGTCGGCGGCAATTCGCTGTGGGCAAACTTCTTTGCCTCCGTGGTCGGCGCTTTTATGTATTTTGCCACACTCACAGAAGTGCCAATTCTTCAAGGCTTGCTCGGCTCCGGCATGGGACAGGGCCCGGCGCTGGCTCTTCTTCTGGCAGGGCCCGCTCTATCGCTCCCCAGCATGATTGCCATCGCCAGCATCATGGGCATCAAAAAGACCGCTGTTTACTGTTCCATCGTCGTGGTTCTTTCAACCATCGCCGGCATGGCCTATGGATTTATAATGGCCTGATACACGGCTTATAAGAGACGAATGAAATGAGTCACAACCACAATCATCACAAACCACCGGCGTCGCTTGCCAACCTGATCTTCGCCATGTTGATCAACGGCGGGATTGTGGTCTTCGAAATGGTCTTCGGCTTGTTGATTTCGAGCATGGCGCTGATCTCGGACGCCGTCCACAATCTAAGTGACATCGCCGCGATGAGTTTCACCTATTGGGCGGAGAAGGTCTCCCTCCGTCCCGCCAACGCGCTGAAGACTTACGGCTATCGGAAGCTCGGTTTGATCGCTGCGTTTGTCAACAGCCTTGTTCTTGCCGTGGTTATTGTTTTTATCTTTTGGGAATCCGTTCAACGCCTGATGTCGCCCGCGGCGGTTCCGGGAAAGACGATGCTTTGGGTTGCCGTCGTAGCTTTTGTGGGAAACGGCGCAGCCACGCTGCTTCTGAAGAAAATATCGGCGCAGAATTTCAACATCAAAAGCGCGTGGCTTCATTCGCTTCAAGATGCGTTGTTTTCTCTGGGGGTGATTATCGGCGCCCTGCTGATTACCTTCTTCGGCTGGCGTTTTGTCGATCCCCTCATCTCGATGGTCATTTGCATTTTCATCATCCGCGAAATTTACAAGATTATCCGGCAGACGGTCAATGCCCTGATGGATGCCGTGCCCGCGGACGTGGATTTCAACCAGGTCAAAAACGATCTCTTGGCGATCCCTGACGTGGCGGAGGTCAACGATCTGCATATCTGGCAAACGAGCGCCGACCAGAAGCTGCTTTCCGCCCATCTGAAATCCACGGATGATTCACCTGATCACGAAAAAATTATCCGCGCCGTCCAGGAAATGCTGGTACATAAGTACGGCATTAATCACACAACGATCCAGCTGCTGCCTTCATCGACTGGAGAGATGGAACACTGCAACCACTGCAATTGAGTATAGGGGCACAAATCATGTCTTTAACCACCTACATGGTCAGCGCTGTTTCAGTCTTTTTCTTTTCGGGACTTCTCGCCATGGCGGGACTCGGCGCCGCTTTCATTTTTGTGCCCCTTTTCTACTATCTTGGAGTGCCGCTGGCGGAGGCAGTGCCGACAGCGCTTTTACTTAATGTTGTGAGTATGATGTTTGCGACTGTGAATTATTATCGTGGCGGCCTGATCAACTGGCGCGTCGGTCTGCCCATCATGGTTACAGCGGTCTTGCTCGCGCCCCTGGGCGCTCACACGACACCCTTTGTGAACAAACATCTTTTTCTCGGCATGTTTTCTGCCTTCCTGGTTTTTGCAGGATTCATGATGCTCTTTTACAAGGCAAAGCCGAGGCTGGCGCCATTGAGCCACGCAATGGAGTCTGGAGCCGGGGCAGCAGTCGGCTCTGCGGCTGGATTTCTCGGCGGATTACTTGGTGTCGGAGGAGGTAATTTCATCGTGCCCGTTCTC
>DAOSZO010000108.1:0-4515 GCA_035382085.1 Smithella sp. | reverse complement strand
AGGGCGTCTGGAGCGAGGCATAGTAAGATGACTCCGCACCGCCGGGGGTTGGTTCGTCGTCCGCGTCAATCCAGTCTTTGATGGAGGCGACGATGTCCGACGCCTGACTGGAGGTTAAGCCGAATTCCGGCTGGAGTAAAAGCCGCAGAAGCATGGCCTTCACCTCTTCGTTGTATTCATGGCCGACAACCAGTTTATTGAGGGGAATTTTCCCCATTTCATCTTCAATATGTGCGATAAAATAACCGTCGCTGAAAAGAGCGCCGGATTGCAGGGAAATCGTTTCCATTTTCGCCCAGTCGTCCCCCAGCGTATCGTAGTCCTTTTGCGCGTTGGCCAGGATGGCCGCCGCGCCGTAGATGCCGGATTTGGCGATGTAGCTCAATCGAATGCCGTCGCTGATGTTGGCCGCGTCGTAAATATCGGCACGCGTGAGCCGGTTGAGCTCAATGACCACGGCCACCAGCACGACAACGATTAAGATGACCGTGATCAGCGCGATGCCTTTTTGATTGAAAGGTGTTGGGTTCATAGTTTCTGCGCCGCCGGTAAAAAAACCTTGGTCATGAATTTGAACGGATTTTTCGCATCCTGCGGATTGACTAAAAAAAGCTCGATTTTCACCGCCGCCGGAAGGGAGCGTTTTGAATCTCCCGGTGCGCCGGACGCATTCCAGGAATCCGTCTCGATGCCGGCTTCGTCGTAAAACGTCAAACGAAACGCATCCACGTTTTTGCAGATGACAAACCCGGGCGCTGATTTCTCCTCTGCCTGGGGTTTTGCGCCGAAGACGTCGGCCCGAAACAGGGAAAACCCTTGCTGGTCATTCTGCTCGGCCGCGTAATAAGTGATCATGGCGGGGCGTCCCGTCGTGTCAGTTTCGCTGAGGGCCAGATGGCCGGCGGACCACAAGGAAAGATGCGCGAAATCACGGGTGCCCAATTTTTTCTTTTCTGCGCTGAAGTAAAACGATCCTTCCGAGGGCTGCAGGGAGGTCAGATCTTTGATCAGGCGGTCCATGGCCACGCGAGCCATGCCGTAAAGAGCGCTTTCTTCTTCCATCTGCCGGGCCGTCCGTAGCGTCTGGCTGTAGGAGACGTAAACGGTCGTCAGAACAATGCTTAAAATGAAAACGGCGATCAACACTTCGACCAGGGTGAATCCCCGCGACGCTCTGGTTTCGAGGCGCATGCCGGTTTTCATGAGCTACATTCCCGCTTTCTTGTACAGCAAAAGTTCATAGGTTCCCCGACGCTTGAACGTTGGATTGGTTACCGTCACTTTGATTTTCTTGAATTGCGGAAGTTGCGTGTCGCCGATTTCCAGGCGCCAGACGTATTGGGGGTAATCGGGGCCGAAATCGCCGTTTTCCACGTGATTGTACAGCGACGCGGAGGTTTCGGCCTCCGCCATTTTACTCTGGGCCAGAAGCGCCGCCGTGGTCATGAAACGCGAATCCGCGGCCATGGAAACACTTTGGGACTGCGATTGAAAGACCGAGACCAGCGCAATGGCTAATATCGCCATCGCGATGAGAACTTCCATCAGAGTAAAACCGCGCGTTTTTTTCTGGTGCATGTCCTTCCTTTATTTTGATGTATTGCTTCCGGTGCCGTAAACGGGCAGATCAACGTATTGGTCGTCAATATCCGTGACGCCCAGAAAGGGATTCATCACGATGGTCATTTTTTTGTCGTGATGGGACAAATGAATGACCGCCGGAGAGCAGACGTTGTCCCGGCCGCACCGGATGACCACCTCGCCGGCGGATTTTTTGGTGTTGGTTCCGTCCACGATATCCAGAATTTCCACGCCGGCCGGGAGCGTTTTAGGTTTCTTTTTGATCTCGTCTTGTTTTTCCGGCGTCATGTCGGCGGTGATGACCCAGTAAGCGGCGTGGGCTAAATCCAGATGCAACATGTGATCAATCTGCGTGCGGACGGCGTCGGCACGCAATTGCCTTTCCAGTCCGATGATTTGTCTCGATGCTTTTTTCAGGGGGTCGTTCATCAGCGCATGCCGGGTTGAGGGGACCGCTAAAACCAAGACAATGCCGATGAGGATAATCACCAGCATCAGTTCGACAAGCGTAAACCCGCGGCTATTCAAGTTCCCAGTTGTTGAGATCCCTGTCGACACCGTCTCCTCCAGGTTCGCCGTCCTTGCCCAGACACGTCAGATCAAAATCACCGTGGCCGCCCGGGCTGATATACACGAAGTCGTTTCCCCAGGGATCTTTGGGGACCTTGCCTTTTTCCAGATAACCGCCCTCGCGCCAATTCTTGGCCGGCGTGCCGACCGACGGCGGTTCGACCAGGGCTTGGAGTCCCTGCTCCGTCGTCGGGTAGTTGCCATTGTCCAGCTTGTAGAGCTTCAGCGCCGATTCCAGCGCTTCCATCTGAATTTTGGCCTTGGCCTGCCGCGCCTCGTCGGGACGTCCCATCACGCGGGGGATAATCAGACCGGCCAGCACCCCCAGAATAATGATGACCACCATCAGTTCAATCAGGGTGAATCCCGCCTGACGGTTCGTTTTTTTCTTGCGAATTTTCATAAAGCCCCCTTTTGCTGTGTTTTGATTATCGGACCAGTTGATTCATTTCAAAGATCGGCAGTAAAATGGAAACGACGATGAACAAAACGATCAGTCCCATGAAAATCACCATCAGCGGTCCCAAAAGAGACGTCATTTTGGTGACATCCGTCTGCGCTTCCGTTTCATAGGCGGCGGCCACGCGGTTGAGCATTCGCTCGAGGGTGCCGCTTTGTTCTCCCACGGCGATCATCTCTGTCACCAGTGGCGGAAACAGGCCGCTTTGCGTCAGCGGACCGGAGAGCCCCTTGCCTTCCTCCAGATCCTTCGCGGCCTGATGAATGGCGTCGCCGATATGGACGTTGTTGACGATGTTGCGCACGATTTCCATGGCGGCCAGAAGCGGCACGCCGCTTTGCAAAAGCGTGGCCAGCGTGCGGCAGAAACGGGCGATGGCGATTTTGCGGTTGATTTTTCCGAACACCGGCATGTTGATTTTCATGCTGTCCCAGGCGCGACGCCCCGCATCGGTGGCGTTTTTGAGATATCGAATGAAGAGAATGGCCGCGGCTAAAACCATCAGAATCAACCACCAATAATTTTTCAGAAAATTGCTGATGGCGATTAAGAGGACCGTGATCAAGGGAAGGGTCTGATGCATGTCCTCAAATGTGCTGGTGATTTTGGGCACTAAAAACGCCATGAAATAAAAAATGACAAACGTTCCCACGAACAGCATGACCAAGGGATAATACATCGCCGATTTGATTTTTCCCATCAGTTCCTGCTGGTTTTCGCTGAAATCCGCCAAACGTTCCAGAACCAGATTAATGGTTCCCGAAGCCTCTCCGGCTCGGACCATGTTGAGATAAAACGGCGGAAAGATTCCGGGAAAAGCGGACATGGCGTCGGTGAGGCTCTTGCCTTCGTTGACCTGATCGCGGATTTGCGCGATGGTTTTTTTCAACAGTCCTTCGCGGGCCTGTTTGATGAGAATGGAAAGGGAAGGAACCAGCGGCATGCCCGCGCCCAGAAGCGTGGAGAGCTGTCGGGTGAACACGGCGACCTCGGCGGCGGAGACCCGCTCCCAGAGGTTGATGCTCAGCATTCCGGAAAGGGCGCTTTCTTTTTTGGGCACGGACGGTTTAATGTCCACGGGGTAGACGTTTTCTTCGCGCAGCATTTGCCGCGCGGCGGCCAGTCCCGGCGCGTCAATAAACCCCTTGCGCTGATTTCCTTTTTCATCCAGAGCGATGTATTCGAAAACGCTCACCGGCTTTACTCCGCTGAAATCCTAAAGATGCGTATCTCTAGCATAGATTCCGTCAACATTCAATCCGCCGCGCCGACCCCGGTTTCATAAAAAAGGGGCTTATCAGCCCCTTTTTGTATCATCATGTCTGATTCATGCTAATGAGCATGAATTTCTAAAAATCCCGACAACGTTCCCGACGAGGGTGAAGAAGCCGACGGTGTCGCCCACCATTCTCTGGATTCCGCGCTTTCGCCGTTCGCGTTTACAGCGGTGACGACGATAAAATAAGTCTTGCCGTTTTCAATGTTGGTGGTGGCTGTCGCCGCGTAGGGTCCGTCATCACCCGCGTCTGGCACATAATCTGTCGGCGCTCCCGTTGATTTCAGCACGCCCTTGGCCGGACCAATGTAGATGACGTACTTCGTGACCGCAGGCGTGGCGGTCACTTTGTTCCAGGCCACTGTGATTTGGCCATCTCCGGCTGTGACATTCGTAATGGTCGGCGCCATGGGAGGGGGTGTTTCGCTGGGCGAGGCGAACGCGGCAAAAGAGCGGCTGCTTTCCAGTGCGCCATCCCAGGCGGTGACCAAGATGGTATACACGATTTTGTTATCATCCGTTGAATTGTCAAGGCCGGTAATCACTTGGGAACATAAGCCTGAGGAACAGGTCCCGGCATCGTCAATTTGGTCGTTGTCAATGTTTAAAAGACTGTCCATATAGCTGT
>DAOSZO010000107.1:0-4730 GCA_035382085.1 Smithella sp. | reverse complement strand
TTTCCGGCACGACATTGCTGCTGAAACCGACGGGTGAAATATACAGACCAAACTGTACAATGAAGGGGATGACGTAACGGAAATCACGATATTTCACATTAAGCGCCGTGATCCAGAGTCCGGGGCCGAAACTGGCCAGCAAGGCAAGGATAATGAAAAACGGTATGAAAAGGATATGCCAGCCGGGCATAAACTGGTAATAAATCATCATTGCGACGAGGATGACAAAACTTATCAGGAAATCCACAAGCGCTGTAATGATGGTTGCTGAAGGGACAATCATTCTTGGAAAATAAACTTTACTGATCAGGTTGGCGTTGCCGATTAAGCTGTTTGAGGCTTCGCTGAGCGAATTGGAAAATAGCATCCAAGGCAGCATTGCGGCGAAAACCATCAAGGCATACGGTGCGTGACCGTCACTAGGTAGTTTGGCAACGCGTCCGAACATGACGGTGAAAACAATCATGGTCAACAGAGGCCTGATAATTGCCCAGAGAATTCCGATGATGGTTTGTTTGTAGCGGACAGCGAGATCACGCCAGGAAAGAATAATGAACAGTTCCCGATAGCGCCAGAGATCCGTCCAGTAATTTTTTTCAGTGCGACCGGGTTCGATAATGATTTCGTTCATAGTTTTTCAGATCGTCTTTGCATGCCATAGTTTTGATAGTATTTGATTCAGCTCCGCCCCGTGAGTTACATTTTCTCAATGCAACCCAAGAGGCCAATCCATAAAAAACAGTATCTTACAGCAGAAGAAGAATTTTATTTCTTCGTCTGCCGTTCCCACACGAGAAAATGCGGCCTGCTCTCCAGTCTGGGAACAAAGTCCTCAAATTCCTCTCTGGTCATGACGAGCGAGCGGATTTTTCTCTTGATATAGCGTTCAGTTTTTCTGCTCAAATCGTTTAAGTGATATTGGTTGATGTTTCCTACAAGCACCAGATCAATAATGCCTGTATCCTTGCCCTCGGCATAATCATCGATGATAAAGGCCTTTTCCAAATCCCCCAATCGGGCAAGGATGCTATCAATAACCTGGTCAAGTCCCATGACCTTGCTGACCATGGATTTCAGCTCCGGGAAAAGAGGGTGGTTTGTGTTGGCAGTATAAAAAATATTTCTTCCGTTTTTTTCGTATGTTAGAAGTTTTGCTTTCGTAAGTTGGTTTAACTCTTCCCGGACGCTGTTGGTGGAGACGTTGAATTCTTTGGCAAGTTCCCTCAAATAGGCCTTTGTCGCCGGATTGAAGAATAGACGGACAATCAGGTTTATTCTCGTTTTTGAAGCGATCAGGCCCGTCATCAAATCTTTCATTATTTACACCATTGTGAGTAGTTTATCTACTCATAACATATTCAACGGGTTTGTCAAGTTTTTGTTTATAAGACAAACTTTAGTTGATTGAGTTGAGGGAGGTCTGAAGCAACGACGGAAGAATAAAGCAGAACTCTTAATCTCTTTTTTCGTTTCTGTCGTAGTGAAGTTGTGAAACCTGTTCGGATACCAGACCCACCATGAACACAATGACGGACATGGTGATGAGCAGGGCTGAAGTGGGGCCGTAGCGTCCATCCAGGAAAATGATTTTGAAGACGCCGTATCCCAGCCCCGTCAGAAAAATCACCGCGCTGACGGGAAGAAAAACCCTCATCGGTGAAAACAGCGTGGCGATTTTCACGATGATCAAAAAGAAACGGGAGCCGTCCCGCAAAAGCTTGATCTTGCTTTTGCCGGTGCGGCGGCCGGCTTTGATGGGAACATAAGCGAGACTGTAACCTGATCGCAGGACGGCCATCGTGATCGTTGTCGGGTACGAGAAAGTATTGGGAAGCAAAGAAAGAAACTGAAGCGCTATCTCTTTTCTCATGGCGCGGAAGCCGGAGGTCAGATCCCGGATTTTCATTTTGCAGATATAGGACGCAAGGAGGTTGTAAAGTTTGTTGGCGAGATTGCGGTGGATGGCCGCGTCCGACTCGCCGGTTCGCGCCCCGACAGCCATGTCGAAGTTTTCCATTTTCTCAAGCAGCCGGGGAATGTCTTCGGGATTATGCTGGCCATCGCCATCCATCATGACGAGGATTTTCCCCCGGGCCCTTCGGATGCCGGTTTTCACGGCCGCGCCGTTTCCAATGTTATAGGGATGGGAAACAACCTTCGCCCCGGCCTGCCGGGCTTTCTCGGCGGTGTCATCCTTCGAGCCGTCGTCAATGACCAGCACTTCGTAAGATAATTTGAGATCGTCCATCGTGGAACGGACCTTGGCAATGACTTCTCCGATAATGTCCGCTTCGTTAAACGCCGGAATGATGACGCTGACATCCATATCCATATTTCTCTCTCTTTGTTAAAAACGTACTATGTTTTAGTGGATTTGTCCAAAAAAATTTCTGAAGAAAAAAAATTCAGACTTCCGGTTGCCATTGAAATGACTTGATATTCGGTTCCTACGATAATATGATGAATCATCCGGGAAGAAGTTTTTGGGTGTGTGGTGGCGGCGCGCGTTGCTTTGCCGCAGACAACGGGTAGGCATGGATAGAAAGACCGAAGAGGATATTATCGCCAGAGTTTTGGCCGGAAACAGGCAGGCCTACGCCCGGCTTGTCGAGGAGTATAAAACAGCGATTTACAATCTGGCCTACCGGATGACGGGCAATGTTCAGGATGCCCAAGATCTGGCGCAGGAGTCGTTCATTCGCGCTTATAAAAATCTGGTGGTCTTCGATCCCAGACGGAGTTTTTTCACCTGGCTTTACACCATCAGCCTCAATCTTATCCGGAATTATCTGAAAAAAAAGGGCAGGGAGCCTTCCATACCGGCCAGGGAAAATCCCATTTCGGAGGCTGTGTCCGCGTCGGAGGAACAGGAAACCGCCCGGGAGGAATTGTTGGAAATTTGTCTGGCCAGGCTATCGCCCCGGGTTCGAGAACTCATTGTGCTGCGCTACTACCTGGGACTTTCTTTCGAAGAAGTTGCCGAAATCACGGGTCTTTCCACAAGCGCGGTGAAGATGCGCATCTACCGGGGGCTGGAAAAGCTGCAAAAATATTTTGACGGCGTGTGACTTTATGCCTTTGAGGTTGTATATAAAATAAAAGGAGGGGAATGTGTTGAAGAGAGCGCCGCTTGATTTTTCGCGATTCCGTGATTTGACAAACATCATGGAAACAACGCCCAGGAAAAAAGTCCCGGAAGAATTCACAAAAGAAATCATGGACGGCATCTCCAAGGAAACACCGGTTCAATCGTGGTCTTCGTTCAGGGATCTACGGGCTGTCCCCCTCCGTTTTGGCTTCCAGAATGTTGTGGGCAAAACAGAGTGCTCTTTTTATTTTATGATTACGGGCTATTTCTATTTTATTCTCGGCCTGATGATGATGGTCGGTTTGCCTCTGCCGGTTGTCATGAAAACAAACGGCTGGCTTTCCTTCCAGCCGGTTTTCGGCCTTCTGTTGGCCGCGGAACTTGTGATCACGGGAGCCATTCTGTACAAAAAAGGCGAATCGGCGATGGGCGTCGTCCGCCTGGGCACGGTGCTTTTTGCCTTTTTGCTTATCTTAAATTGTGGAATGGGCGCGCTCTATGTTCAGCATCGGATGCTTCTTTTATTTCTGATGTTTTTTTCTTTGTTTGGTTTGTTATTGGCTGTTTTGCTGGGAATGGCCGTTGAACGCTGCCACCCTTATTCCATTTCTTCGGAGGTGACCGGATGAAAAATCCCTGGAGCAGATTGTCTTTCGCCCGCGGTTTCACGCTCATGGAAATGATCGCCGTTTTGATTATCATTGGAATTGTATCCACGGTGATCGCCGTGAGAATGTACGACACGAGGCACTACGATATCGCGTCCCAGCTGGAAGTGGTCAAATCCCATCTGCGTTATGCGCAAAGCAAGGCCATGAGCTCCGGCAGTTCCTGGGGGATCAATTTCAATTCCTCCCAAACCTATTATCTTTTTGACGCGAAAGCACCGACCACGCCGGTGATCATGCTCGGAGAACAAAACGCCGTTGTCAATCTGGGCGCGGGCGGCAAGAAATCGGAATTAACCATCACGTCAGCCCCGCAGGTCATTACGTTTGACGCCTACGGCAGTCCGGGTCAAACCGCCCTGACCGTTTCGACCAACGGTGGCGACATTGTCATCACAAAAAATACGGGTTTCATTCCTTAAAAACCGCCGGTGAGGAGGTCTTCAGATGAGTCAAAGGAAACAGATAAAAAGCAGCAAGGGTTTTACCCTGCTGGAGGTGATTCTGGCCATTGTTGTCGCGGCGATTCTGGGCGCCATGCTTGTGCAGTTCATGGGAACGGGCGTGATGCAGAGCGTCAATCCTATCTTCATGGTGCAAAACGGGTCTTATCTCAATTCGATTATGGAAAACATCGGCGCGGATTACAGGAGATTGATGACCACATCCAGCTCGCCGCTTACGGATTTGAACCAGCGGCTCACGACCAACCCGTCTCTGTACGGCGCGGGATTTGACGTGGTCACGAAGCGTTTTGATTTTCCTTCGGGGGCGGGAAACGTTACCGAACCTGCAGCCGCTTCCGCTTCGGGCAAAGTGTTGAAAGTAACTGTGACCTACAACGGCATGTCCCTGACATCCCTTTTTACGGAGTAAAGCCATGACAAACGCTATAAAAAGATTTCAGACAAAGAAGCCGGTCCATCAGAAAAAAACAGTCGGGATTTTCCCCGGCCGGTATCTCGTCAGGTCGC
>DAOSZO010000106.1:0-4780 GCA_035382085.1 Smithella sp. | reverse complement strand
CCGGATCCCATTCTGTAATATACGGCCGGGGCATGAAAGCGGCATTGAGAATGAATTTCCATAGGTCCAATCCATAGGGGTTGATGAGCGTGACCGGCAATATCAAGGCGAGTATGCCAAAATATTTCAGGGAATTGCGCCGGTTGAGCAATTCGCCGACGGCGTAGATGACGATCAATCCAACTCCGGCAAGAAATCCTCCGTGCAGGTTTGTCCAAAACAGCATGGAGGCAGGGAATATCCAGATAAATTTATTTTCATTTCGTTTGATTCTTTCCAGAAAATACAGCCATGTCGTGAAAAAAAGGTAGGTGAAAATTTGGCAGCGCACCAGGCCGCCGATCCCGGGAAGGAGGGCAAAACAAACAAACATCATGTAAAAGATTCCCGGCGGCCGTTTTGTCCGCAATTCAATAATTTTTACAATACATAGAAAAATAATCAGAAGCGCGAGCGCTTTAACGGCAAAGATTCCCCAGTCTCCCATGAGTTTTGCAAAGCCATAAAAAACGACGCCGGAACCCCATTCATGGTCGATCCATAAATTTTTTGTCGGCAAATAGGAAAAGATATCTTGCTTTAAAACGCTGCCGGTCTGAAAGAAAATCGATCCCACCGCCAGCCGCGCCCACAAATCGAAATCTGGCAGATTGACCCAAAAGGTTGCCAGGTAAATCAAAATCAAAAGCGCAAAATAAAAAAATATTTTTTTCATGGTAAGGAAATGATGACCTCGCGCATATTTTCCTGTGGGGGCGTCACGCTTTTTCCTGCCTTCCATGAACATGCCAGCTCCAGAGGCCGGTTTCGGCGCGGCGTCTCTTCTTTCGGGTCGCCGCGATGGAAAGAGAGTTTAAGGCCTCCGTTCCTACCGGCTGAAGGCAATTCATGGTTGACCATTCAGAATGTACGGTCCATTTTTCAAAGATGATGACATCCGGGAAAAATCATTTAAATGTTTATATTTGCTAACATAACGGCAGGAAATATGCAAAAAGTATTCTCCGCCATTCCCGGTTCGGTGAATTGTTCAGGTGCTTGGCTGCGGCGGGATGCCGATACGCTTTGGGGTGAAGTTAATGCTGGACGAACAATCAGTTCTTCATATAGAATCCACGGCAATGTCTGACAAAATTCAAAATTCGGCAAACATCTGGGAAAAGCACAAAGAGGGGATTGTGCTAGCCATCGTCGTGATGGTGGGCGGCGTTGTGCGTTTTCTTTCAGCGCGGGATAATCTCTGGTTCGATGAAATATGGTCGGTGAATTTCGCCCGCTCCATGCGATCGGCGTGGGATGTTTTCAGGATCCAGCACGATAACAATCACATTCTCAACACCCTTTGCCTTTATTATTTCGGGACTGGAGACGATTGGCCGCGTTACCGCCTGCTTTCGCTGACGGCCGGAACCCTCTCCGTTTTTTTGATCGGCTATCTTGCCTTTCGGCGTGGTTTTGCCGAGGGCCTGATTGCTTCCATGCTGGCGGCCCTGTCCTATCCGTTGATCGTTTATTCTTCGGAGGCCCGCGGCTACGCGCCGGCGATTTTGTGCGCGCTCGTAGCTTATCTCGCTTTGCTAAATTTCCATCGCGGACCGACGCTCCTCCGCGCGGGTGTTTTCTGGATTTTTTGCGTCGCGGGATTTTTGTTTCATCTTACTTTCCTTTTGGTCTTTGTCGGATTTGCCGCGTATTCCTTTTTTTGCGAAATGAAATCCGCGTCTTTGACGAAGTCCTTGCGAAATCTCACGGGATTGTATGTGATACCTTCGGGATTTATCGTGCTGTATGGCGTGTTTTTTGTCCGGGATATGGCCATTGGCGGGGGACAGCATATAACGGACTTTGCCGGCCGGTTGTCCGTTTTTCTCTCGCCTGTTGCGGGCGTGTTTCCCGGGTCAGCTTTGGGCATCGTTCTGTCCGCCGTGGTATTTGCCGCTGTCGCCGCCTGGATCCTCCTTGGCGAGAGAAAAAGTCTCCCGGACGGTGTCTTCTTTGCGACGGTCCTCATCGTGATCCCGTTGATTGCCTTCGCGTTCCCCTTGAAATTTTTCGGCGCGCGCTACCTTGCCGTTCTTCTGCCTTTTTTGTATTTGATGATATCGGCGCTGCTGGGCCGGATGGCCGCGCGGAATAAAACCGGTTTTATCGTTTCCGCCGTCTTGGTGTGCGCGTTGATGCTAGGAAATATCGCCAGAATCAGCGATCAGGTCGCCATCGGCAGGGGAAAGTATCTGGATGCGGTCCGATACATCATGGAGCAATCCACGACATCCCCCGTGGTGATCGCCACAGACGCGCCATTAAGAAATGAGATGGTCATCGATTTCTACAAAAGCTTTATTCCTTCTGCCAAAAAAATATATTATGTTTCTCCGCGTGATGCATGGGGAGAGGGTCAAAAAAAGCCCGAATGGCTGGTTACCCATCACGCTTTTCATCCGGGTTATGTGCCGCCTTTTTATATTGGAGACGGCAACGACCGTTACGCATTGGTTCAAATTTTCCCATCGGCAAATTTGATTTCCGGATGGAGCTGGTATCTGTATCAAAAAAGCTGATAGAGAAGGAGCATTTCAGAGGCGGGGTACATGGAAAAAGAAAATATCGTGAAGATCAATAAAAACAAACTATCCGGCGAAAAAGTTAAACTTTTACTTGAAGTTATTTGCTTTTTGATTGTCGCTTCTGTATTCCTGGGCCTGACCTTTTGGAGCTATCGCAAATGGCCTGATTTGCTAATTGATTTCGGTCAACAGCTGTATATCCCGTGGCGACTGACTCAAGGGGAGCGGCTTTACGCGGACATTGCGTTTTTTCACGGGCCTTTTTCACAGTATTTCAATGCCCTGTGGTTTGGCCTCTTCGGTCCATCGCTTTCCATTCTGATATGCATGAACCTGATGATACTAGCCTATGTCTGCTTTGTGATTTATAAAACTTTGCGTCTGTTTGCCGATCTTTTAACCGCGACGGCCTGCCTGATCTTTTTCCTGGTTGTTTTCGCCTTCGCCCAGTATGTCGGGGTCGGAAATTACAACTGGATAACACCCTATACGCACGGCGCCACGCATGGCATGGCTCTGCTGGCAACCTTTATCTATCTCTGGAGCGCGCCGCAAAGGCCTGACCATAAGCTTCAAATCTTTGTCGGAGCGATTTGCCTGGGATTGGCGGTGATGACCAAAGTGGATATCGCGCTGGCGGCCGTCGCCGTGGGATTTGCCGCCGTGGTTGTCGCGTTATCATCGCGGGAGAAATCGCGCACATTCACCATGAGCGACGCGGCCCTGTTTTTGATTTTTTTCGTAGCGCCCTCCGTTTGCTTTTTTCTGTATTCGCTGACCTATCTGCCGATGTCCAAGGCGTGGACGACTTTGGCAAGCTGTCTGCCGCTTGTACTGATGAGCGATGTTTCCAAAAACTTCTTTTATGTGAAGGTTATGGGTCTGGACAATCCCGGTTACAATTTAGGGATGATGCTTCAAATGGCGCTTTTAATTTCGAGCCTTGTGGTTTGCGGCGTCGTTATGGATGTCCTGATGTGCAAATACCTGAAACATCCTTTCAGTGCGGGAATTCCTGTGGCCGTTACGGTTTTTGCGCTTCTTCTGTGGCAGCGGGATTTCATCGCATGGGAAGACATACCGCGTGCTCTGCCGTTATTGGTCATTGCGGTATTGGCGGTCGGGTTTTTTTTCTTTTTCAGGCGAAGCGCCGATTCGGAGGTTCAAAGGAGAATGGTTCCGGCCTTGTTATGGGCGGTTGCGGCCCTCATGCTCCTAATCAAGGTATTCTTCAATGTGAAGTTTTCCACTTTCGGTTTTTACGCCGCTATGCCCGCGGCACTGATTTTGGCGGCGGGTCTTCTTTGCGGTATTCCGCGCCTCCTGCAATCGAAGTTTCAGTCGGGACAGGTGTTCCGGCTGCTGGCGCTGGTTTTTCTAGCTGCGCTGGCCGTCAATTGCCTTAAGGTTTCCCATCATTTTTACCGGATGAAAACCTATCCCATCGGCGAGGGCCAGGACATGTTTTACACCTACCGTCCCGATCGCGTTTTTCCGATCGCCGTTACGGAAAGGGCGCTGCGCTGGATAGACACCAACATGCCGCCGCAGGCGACTTTTGCCGCGTTGCCGGAAGGCATCATGCTCAATTATCTGACGCGCCGGAAAACAAGCATTCCCACCATGAACTTTGTGATGACGGAGCTGATTATTTTCGGGGAAGAGAATATCTTGGACGAATTAAAAACCCGTCCGCCGGATTACATCCTGCTTGTGCACAAGGAGTCGTCCGAATTCGGGGTCGGTCCCTTCGGGGCCGATCACCGCAATGGCTTCAAAATCATGCGTTGGATTCATCAAAATTATCGTTTAGCAAAGCTCATTGGCAACGAGCCGTTTCAAAATGAGGTATTCGGCATTAAAATTCTGAAGCGGAACATACCGCCCGGCGCTAATCGCCGATGACCTGCACAGCGATATCCCGGTGCCTTTCGCGGTTGTCGAAATCCATAAACACGATCTGCTGCCACGTTCCCAGCGTGAGACTGGCGGACACCAGCGGGACGGAAAGCGAGGGTTTCATCAGCGCGGCGCGCACGTGCGCAAAACCGTTGCCGTCGCCCCATCGCCGGTCATGCGCGTAGGGGATGTCTCCCGGGACGAGTCTTTCCAGCGCCTTTTTCAAATCCTGCAGAACGCCCGTTTCGTATTCGATTGTCGTCACGGCGCCGGTTGAGCCGGGGCAGAAAACCGTCACCAGCCCGTCGGTGATG
>DAOSZO010000105.1:0-4806 GCA_035382085.1 Smithella sp. | reverse complement strand
GGCGATGCTGGCCACGGATAAGATTGCGAAAGCTTTTGTTCCCGGCAATCACGCATCCACATTCGGCGGCAATCCCCTGGCGACAGCCGCGGCGCATGCAGTGATCAAGACCATTTTGCAGGACAACATTTTGGAGAATTGTTGCCGGGTGGGCTCTTATTTTCTGGAAAAACTCAAAGCACTGCAGAGCAAACACGAGATGATAACGGCCGTACGGGGAAAAGGATTAATGCTGGCCGCCCAGCTCAAGGTGGACGCGGCGCCGATCGTCGGCGCCTGTTTGCAAAAAGGGCTGTTGATCAATTCTACGGGAGGAAATGTGTTGCGTTTTGTACCTCCTTTGATTATTACGACAAACGATGTTGACGATACCCTCAATATTCTAGATGAGGTCCTGGAGGAATCATGAAAAAAGATCTTCTGAACATCTATGATCTGGCATCGGCGGATTTTGACCTGATCTGGAAAAAGGCGAAGAAATTGAAAAAAGACTTAAAAGAGGGCAGATCTCATCACTCTCTCAAAGGCAAGACCCTCGGGATGATTTTCGACAAGTCCTCCACTCGTACGAGAATATCGTTTGAAGTCGGCATGTATCAGCTGGGAGGCATCGCACTGTTTTTGACCTCGCGGGACACCCAAATCGGCAGAGGCGAAGCCATTCAGGATTCGGCGCGCATGATGTCGCGTTATTTAAATGGAATCATGATCAGGACTTATTCACAGGAAAGCGTCGAGACGTTGGCCCGGTATGCGACGATACCGGTCATCAACGGCTTGACGGATCTTCTACATCCCTGTCAGATTTTGAGTGATCTCTTCACCATCAAAGAGAAAAAGGGTTCATACGAGAACTTGAAAGTGGCCTATATCGGGGATGGAAATAACGTCGCGAATACCTGGATTGAAGCGGCGGCAAAATTACCCATTTTTATGGCGCTGGCATGTCCCGAAGGTTATGATCCTGACCCGAAAATTCTGAAGACGGGTAAAAAAGAGGCAAAGAAGGGGATCATGCTCTGTCGGGACCCCTTGGAAGCCGCGGAGGACGCGGATGTGCTCTATACCGATGTCTGGGTAAGCATGGGTCAGGAGAAAGAGCAGAGAGATAGAAAAAAAATTTTCAAGCCTTACCAAATTAATCAAAATGTTTTGAAGAGGGCGAAAAAGGACGCCATCGTCATGCATTGCCTGCCGGCGCATCGGGGAGAGGAAATAACGGCCGATGTGATTGACGGGCCGCAGTCCGTGGTTCTGGACCAGGCGGAAAACCGTCTTCATGTGCAGAAAGCGATTTTGGAAATACTGCTTAAGGAGGAATAAAATTGACGGAAAGAATCAAAAAAGTCGTATTGGCGTATTCGGGAGGCCTTGACACCTCTGTCATCGTTCGCTGGTTGATTGAAACGTATCAATGTAAGGTGATTTGTTTTGCGGCAGACGTCGGTCAAAAGGAAGAGTTGACCGGTCTGAAGGAAAAAGCGATCAAAACCGGCGCCAGCAAAATATATATTGAAGATTTAAGGGAGGAATTCGCGAGAGATTTCGTATTTCCGGCCTTAAGAGCCAATGCCATTTATGAAGGAACTTATCTGCTGGGAACATCGCTGGCCAGGCCTCTTATCGCCAAACGGCAAATCGAGATCGCCAAGAAAGAGGGCGCGGATGCCGTCGCTCATGGCGCCACGGGCAAGGGGAATGATCAGGTGCGTTTTGAGCTGACCTATTACGCCTTGAATCCGGATATGAAAATCATCGCCGCATGGAAGGATGATCACTGGAAATTTGATTCCCGGGAATCCATGATTGATTATGCCGAGAAGCACAACATTCCCCTTCCGTTGACCAAGGCGAAGCCCTACAGTTCGGACCGCAATCTTTTGCACATATCCCATGAAGGCGGAATTCTGGAGGATCCGTGGGCGGAGCCACCGGAAGACATATTTGTTTTAACCAAATCACCGGAGGAGGCGCCGGATAAGCCGACTTACTTGGAAATTGATTTTAAAAAAGGCAATCCTGTGGCCGTCAACGGCAAAAAAATGTCGCCAGCGAATCTGATGGATTACGTCAACACCATTGCCGGAGCCAATGGCATTGGAAGAGTGGATATGGTGGAAAACAGATTCGTTGGAATGAAATCACGCGGTGTCTATGAAACGCCCGGAGGAACCGTTTTGTGGGCCGCACATCGCGCTGTAGAGTCTATTACCATGGACCGGGAAGTCATGTTTCAGAGGGACTCTTTGATACCGAAATATGCCCAACTGGTTTACAATGGATTCTGGTATTCGCCGGAAATGAAAGCGTTGCAGACTTATATAGACGCCACCCAGGAGAATGTTACTGGAACGGCAAGAATGAAATTGTATAAAGGAAATTGCACCGTCGTCGGACGCAAGTCTCCTCAATCGTTGTACAGTGAATCATTTGCCACTTTTGAAAAAGATGTGGTATACAATCAAAAAGACGCTAAAGGTTTTATCAAGCTCAACGCCTTGCGTCTGATTATTCAGAATCTTCTCAAAAAATAACGCGACTCGGGACGGAGCAACCGATGGTCATGACGAAAAAACCGTGGGGCGGACGCTTTAAAAAAACCACAGCGGCAAGCGTGGAGAAGTTCACCGCGTCCATTGGCTTTGACAAAAGGCTTTATCCCTACGATATTCAGGGATCCATCGCCCATGCCGCTATGCTGGCCCAACAAAGCATTATATCTAAAAAAGAAGCGTCAAAAATCATTGGGGCGCTTAAAAGCATTTTGAAAGACATGGAAAAGGGGAAATTCAAATTCAGTATTTCCGATGAAGATATTCACATGGCAATAGAAAAAGAACTGATCAGGCGCGTGGGCGAGGTGGGCGGCAAACTCCATACGGCACGAAGCCGCAACGACCAAGTTGTTCTTGACACGCGTCTTTTCTTGCGGGGAGAGATTCAAAAAATCGTTGTCCTGATCACTTCTCTCCAGAAAGTGTTGGTGAGGCTCGCCAAACAGCAGATAAATACCATTATGCCCGGCTATACCCACTTGCAAAAAGCCCAACCGGTATTACTGTCGCACTACCTCTTGGCATTTGTAGAAATGTTTACCAGAGACATTCAAAGAATGCAGGATTGCTTAAAAAGGGTTGATGTCTTGCCGCTCGGCAGCGCAGCGCTGGCGGGCACAAGTTTGCCGATTGATAGGAAAGTAACCGCGGAACTTCTGGATTTTGATGCGATCAGCGCCAACAGCATCGATGCCGTTGCAGACAGGGATTTCGTTACCGAATTTATTTTTGCGGCCTCAACGGTGATGATGCATTTGAGCCGTTTCTGCGAAGATTTGATTATATGGTCAACGGAGGAATTTGGTTTTGTGGAAATATCGGACGCTTACACGACGGGAAGCAGCATCATGCCGCAGAAGAAAAATCCGGATATCGCGGAATTAATTCGAGGAAAAACAGCGAGGATCTATGGGAATCTCACGGCGATGCTAACGCTGCAAAAGGGACTGCCGATGGCTTACAATCGAGATTTGCAGGAGGATAAGGAACCGCTGTTTGATACCGTTGATACCGTGAAAAATTGCCTGTCGATATTTACGGAGATGATTGCAAATACTCAATTTAATTCCGCAAGAATGTGCCGCGCCGCGCAAAACGGTTTTGTCGCAGCAACAGATGTTGCGGAGTATCTCGTTCAAAAAGGCATTCCCTTTCGTAAAGCGCATGAAATCGTCGGTAAAATAGTCGCCTACTGCCTTGAACAGAAAAAAGAGCTGGAAAGTTTGACGTTGAAGGAGTATCAAAAATTTTGTAAGAAAATTGACCACGAAATTCAAAACGTCATTAAATTGGAAAATGCGGTGAACGCCAGAAAGCACGTCGGCGGAACCGCGACAAAAGTTGTTATGGAAAGGATTGCGGCGCTTGAAAGAACATGGAGTAAAAATTAGTCTGGTCATGCTCATGGTTCTTTTAACAGTTATTTCCGGATGCGGGATCAAGGCGAATCCGGTGAGACAATCCGATGAAACGGCAATGCACAAGACGGTTGACGATGCCGGAAAGGCATCCGCAAAGAATTAGAATAAATTCATTTTAAACTGATGAAATCCGTAAAGAGGAGGCCTTTTTATGTTCAGGGGCGCGATGGTCGCGATTGTAACGCCGTTTAAAAATAACGAAATTGATGAAGAAGCTTTTCGGGAACTTATCGAATTTCAAATTGCCAACGGCACAGATGCGATTGTTCCTTGCGGCACAACGGGGGAATCGGCGACGCTTTCACATGAAGAGCACGACCGGGTAATTGAAATCACCATCGATGCTGTCAAAAAAAGAGTGCCGGTGATTGCCGGTACGGGTTCAAACAACACCTTGGAAGCGCTCAGATTGACAAGACACGCTTATGAAGCGGGCGCCGATGGCGTCTTGATGGTTTGTCCATATTATAACCGTCCCACTCAGGAGGGACTTTATCAACATTTCAAAACCATCGCCGATGCTGTTCCGATTCCAATTATTCTTTATAATATACAGAGCCGCACCGGTGTCAATCTGCTGCCCGAAACCGTGGCGAAGCTTTCCAAAATCAAGAATATTGTGGGAGTGAAGGAAGCATCCGGATCCATCAAGCAAATGAGCGATATCATCAATCTCTGCGGACCGGAGTTTACGGTTTTGTCCGGAGACGATATTTTCACCTTGCCCCTGCTCTCCATTGGCGGCGCAGGCGTCATTTCGGTTATTTCCAACGTCGCACCGGCTGATATGGCAGGCATGGTTGATGCTTTTTGGGCCCATGATTTGGAAA
>DAOSZO010000104.1:0-4896 GCA_035382085.1 Smithella sp. | reverse complement strand
TCCAGCCCCGTCAGCAGCCTGGCCAAGGTGGACTTGCCGCAGCCCGATTCGCCGACCAGGCCGAGCGTCTCGCCCCGATCAATGGTCATCTCCATGTGATCCACGGCGCGGACCGGCCTTTTTTGGGGATTCAGGAAACCGCCGCTCACAAAATAGGTTTTGCACAGCTGATGAATTTCAACCAGTTTTTCCGCCATAGACCATCTCTTTCATTCGCCTGCCGCCCACCAGCACGCCACGTGGTGGCCGGAGGTTATCTCCGCCAAGGCGGGTTCTTCCCGTCGGCAGCGCTCGATGCCATGGGCGCATCTGTCGCTGAAGCGGCACCCCGGGGGCATGTGATACAGATCGGGAACCGAACCGGGAATGGTCCTGAGATATTGCTTACGATCCGGTCCCGACGCGATGGCGGCTGGAAGGGATTCGAGCAGTCCTTGCGTGTAGGGATGCAGCGGCCGGTCAAAAAGATCCTCGACGGCGGCGCTTTCCACAACTTTCCCGGCATACATCACCGCGACCCTCTGGGCGGCCTGCGCGACCACACCCAGATCGTGCGTAATCAAAACCACGGTCATCTTGTTTTTGCGTTTGAGTTCATCCATCAGCTCAAGAATCTGCGCCTGAATCGTCACATCCAGCGCCGTCGTGGGTTCGTCGGCCAGCAGAAGGCGCGGATGGCAGGACATGGCCATGGCAATCATCACGCGCTGGCGCATGCCCCCGCTGAGATTGTGCGGATAATCACGCGCCCGTTTCCGGGGCTCGGGAATGCCCACCTCGCGCAGCAGCTCCATGCTCATGTCACTTGCCTGCTTCGCGGAGACTCTCTGATGCAGCCTGATGGCTTCGGCAATTTGATCGCCGACGCGGAACACCGGATTGAGCGACGTCATCGGCTCCTGGAAGATCATGGCCAGTTCCGCTCCGCGGCGGGCGCGCATTTCCTCTTCGGACAATTTCAGCAGATCCGTTCCGGCGAAAACGATCTGCCCGCCGATAATCTTGCCGTTGGCGGGCAGAAGGCGCATCACTGAAAGTGACAGCACGGTTTTGCCGCAGCCGGACTCGCCGACAACGCCCAGGGTTTCGCCGGCGCGGACTTGAAGGGACACGCCGTCGACGGCTCTGATGCTTCCCCTTTCCGTGTCAAAGACCGTTACCAGATTTTTTATGTCCAGAAGAGGCTCCATGGATTATTGCTTCGCGCGGCCGCGCAGAAATTCCACCAGCAGGCGCACCGGAATGCCGGAGGCGCCTTTGGGGATGTAGGCCTTATCCTTCGTCGTCCAGGCCGGGCCGGCGATATCCAGATGCACCCAGGGGAAATCGCCGACGAATTTGCTCAGGAACGCCGCCGCGGTGATCGTGCCCGCGGGACGACCGCCGGTATTTTTGTAATCGGCAATATCGCTTTTGATTTGCTCGTGATAATTCTCCCACAGCGGAAGCTCCCACACGCGCTCGCCGGTTTTTTCCCCGGCGTTGCGGATTTCGCGTTTGAGTTCTTCATCGGTTCCCAGCATCCCGATGACTTCCTCGCCCAGCGCGATCACACATGCGCCGGTGAGCGTGGCCACATCCACGACGGCCGCCGGTCTGAACCGCGCCGAGTAAGCCAGCGTATCGGCCAGAACCAGGCGTCCTTCGGCGTCGGTGTTGAGCACTTCTATGGTTTTCCCCGAGTAGGATCGGAGGATATCTCCCGGCTTGTAGGCCCGACCGTCAGGCAGATTTTCCGTCGCCGGAACGAGACCGACGATATTGAGCGGCAGTTTCAGATCCGCCGCCGCACGCAGCGCCGCAATGACCGCGGCGCCGCCCGACATATCCGTCTTCATCTCCTCCATTTTATCTGACGGTTTGAGGGAGATTCCCCCGCTGTCGAACGTCAGTCCTTTGCCCACCAGCACAACGGGAGCGTCTTTTTTTCTGCCGCCGGAATATTCCAGAATAATAAACTTCGGTTCTTCTTGGCTTCCGGATGCCACCGCCAGCAGAGCATTCATACCCAATTCCTGCATCTTCTTTCTATCCAGAACCGTACACGTCACATTTTTTCTCTTGGCCACTTCCTGTGCTTTTTGTGCCATGATCGAAGGCGTCATTTCGTTGGAGGGCGCAGAAATCATATCGCGCACAAAGCAAACCGCGTCGGCAATAATTTTGGCTTTTTTCACAGACGGCTCAATCACGGCATACTCTTTCGCATCGGCGATGATATTGAATTCATCCATCTCCTTGAATTCTTCCCGTCCGACGGTTTTATACGGGGTATATTGATACAGCCCGAGCAAAGCCCCCTCCACCGCTGCCTGGACGATCTGATCTTTCTTGCCGGGAATAAGATTCAAATTCACGGACGTCGACGCTTCCTTGACATTCATCCCGCGAAGATGACGCATCACTTTGGCAAATGCCGCGCGCAATTTTTCGAGATTGAATTCCTTTTGCTTTCCCAAACCGACCAGAGCGATTCTCTTCGACGGAAGATTCCCGCAGGAATAAGCAACGGCTACCTGCGACGCCTTGCCTTCAAAATCACCGTCGGCCATTAATTTGCTGATAAGACCGCCGCTTTTTTTATCAATCTCCAGCGCAATGCCCGATAATTTCTTGCCGTCTTCAAACAACGTCAGAATCACTGCCTGGCTTTTGGTTTCCGCAAGCATTCCTTTTTTGACAAAAACGTTCAATTCAAGACCCTCCTGCTAAGAATTGCTTCGTTGTAACAATGTGTGACGGACGATAGCATATAAACTGAAAAAGTCAAATATTAAGCAGAATTCATGTTTAGGAATCACGGGTATGAACCCCAAAGCAAGCTTTGGAAACTATTCCGCAGCAAGCTGCGGGGTATTAAACCCTCCGTTGCGCGGGATTGTTCGACTTACAAATTTCAATGCACTACGTTTTTGAAATTTGAGTCTCACAATAAATGTAGGGACTGATCCCCCGATCAGTCCGATATGGCAAGTCGGCGCTATCGGACAATATGACCCTATAGTGCCCTTTAGGGTATTTAGGTTAGATCTCGCCCTGCATCAAAAGGGGAAATGTGCCTTATTTGTTCTTTAAGAAATCATTCGGGGTAATACCAGCTTGCTTTAATATGGCTCTCAGCGTTCCTTCCGGTATATCTCCGGGATGATTGGGTATGGTTGTATAAAGATTGTTCAATGAATTGTACCAGATTTCATGACTTCCCGCCGCTTGCCTGTCAAAAGCAAAGCCAAACGATTTAAGACGCTTTACGATTTCACGATACCGGAAACCCGCCAATCGTCCCACGTTACGCGCTCACAATCATCGGATAATCAAATGAGTCTTTAATCTCGGATATTTTTATCTTGCCACGGCGTTCTTTTCTGGCTTCCAGTAATTTTTTGGCAACATCACGGGCAATCTCCAGTGTTTCCGTGGCGGTTCGTCCCTGAGCAACCAAACCGGGAACATCTTTGGACGTTGCCAAATAAACCCCTTCCGGCAATTTCTTGACATGAATTTTAATGATTTTTTCCATGATTTTCCTTACATTCTATTAATCTTTGTATGCCTGTATTCTTAAATAAAATACAGTAAATGTCAAGCACAGACCGGATTTATGCTCTCTTTTCACTTTCCTTTGAATTTACAGTAAATCTCTTTCGTTTTGCAATGGCGGCGGGCGATAGCACATAAACGAAAAAAGTCAAATCTTAAGCATATTTTCAAAAAAGCTTCTTACATCTAAGGCATAAAAAATGGCTGATGTCTGTTATTTCAGATATCAGCCATTTTGATTTTAGGCAGCATTAACTCTACTGCTGAATGGGCGGCAGAAAACCTACGCCAGCTTTCATATCCAGTTGCACGGCAAAATCATCATAGAACGTGGTCGCCCCCTGATTGGGCGCGTGGCTGGAAGTGACCAGCGCGATGGAATCGCCGCCGCCGTCAAGAAACGTTTGGTAAGTCGCGCCGCTGCTCCAAGTTGGCGATACCAGCGCGCCAGTTTTGATGACCGCCCTATAAAAGTCACTGCCAAGGACAGCAGGGACATAAGATGCCTGATACCCCTGAGTATCGGCAGACGTGTTCAGCGTGTCCGCCAACATCTCGGCTGCCGGACGGACAGAAATATTACTGATGACGAATCTGGTATTCGGGTCCGAACAGCAAAAAATCATCTGATCTCCCGTCGCTGATGTTGTTGTAATGGTTTTCGTGCCGGTTGTCGTATAGGTTGGGCTGGTGTATCCGCCAATGGTATAGTAGAAACCGGACCCGCCGGAGAAACTATCCACCGTGATGGAAACAGTAACGCTTGTCCCGGGTGGTATGTTAGCGTTGAGATAGTTCGTGGCACGATCGGCCATCGGCAACTGTTCCCGAACAGATACCCTGGATATGGTGGTTGTGGACCCAGATTTCCCCGTAATGGAAAAATTGCCCCACGTACTGGAATTTGCTGTAAAAGACCCCGAATATTCATCGGATGAATTTGCATTCTGTGAATAGTTACTGCCAATAGACCATGTGATCCTTGGTGTATAAATACCTGTTATAGAATCAACAGTAACAGACACTTTGTATGATTTTCCATTTTCCAGATAGTTAGCCAAGCTATCCTGGAGATATGCCGTTCCGGTATAACCAAGCAATGATGCTTCCTTCCGAATTTTGTCAGAATAGAACAAAGGACTTATACTCCACGTCGAGCCACTTGTTGCCCATACCGTATTATCTATGGTTTGTGGCACTAATTCAACACCAAGCGACTCCACCTTGCGCAATTTTTCATCACCCCATTCTTCCCATCCGCCTTTTCCTTCCTCGAATTCCCACGAATTGACTTCAATATCAGTATTTGCGGGCGTCCTTTGTTGCCATTTCACGAGAGTGAAATAGTCATTAGTT
>DAOSZO010000103.1:0-4926 GCA_035382085.1 Smithella sp. | reverse complement strand
GGGCGCGTGGATTGAAACTTATCTTGGTGTTCTCCTGATTTTTGAAATTATCCCCGTACATATTTTCACCACGGACACAAAATGTCCCATCACCTGTTTTATGATAGTACTGCACGCTAAAACGAAAAGCTTTTATGCTGAAAATTTTACGGGATGTTGGCGTCGTGAAGCAGGGCATTAAGAAAAGTCGCGGGGAAACGGTCTCAAGTGTCGTCATTGACGAAAATCAAGGGTATCCTCAGAAGCATCAGGTATTTCTTTTGACAATGAGACTTCCTGCGAAATTTACGTCGAGTCGTTTACGTGCGGCAGTGGCGTTGTCAATAAAGGCATTGACGGCGTGCTGTGGTACGCAAAGATGGTCACGGGCGCGGAAGTGCCGCGTGTTTACCTGAATATCGGTTCATTAAGGGTTAAAAATTTTTTGAAACCGCTGGGATGTCCGCCAAAATATGTTTCCATTGATAAGGCACGATGAAGAAGCAGGCATGACTTCGGCGGATGGGATGGCGGCATCAGGAAAAAAAGAGGGACGGCGAGATGGCACGACTGACAAACATAGAAAACGTTTTGTTCCCGGTGCAAGAGTGTCCTGTGTACACGCAGTATGAATCGGCAATGGGAAAGCAGGGGGTAGTCATCCCGGGTAAAAAGGCACTCGTTAATGCGCGCACGGGCCGTGTTTTGGGCGTCGTTGGCAGGGAATACGTGCTGGTGAAAAATCAGAAGGCGCTGGATTTGGCATACGAGTGCTGTGCCAGGGTTTTCCCCGAGACCAGGGCGGTTGAATGGGTCGTTGACGCCTGCGACGCACCTTCCGGCGGCGGGCATTGCTTTATTGATCTGCGTCACCACTCGACAGCGCTGGATTTTTCGCTGGTGTCCGCTGAGCAACGTCCCGACACGTTCGGCCCCTTCATCAGGGTGACAAACAGTTACAATGGTTTGCGGGCGCTCAGTTTTGATATTGGTTTTTATCGAAAAGTCTGCAAAAACGGCCTCATCAGTCCAAGATCCATTATCAGTTTCAGCTTCATCCACAGCAGGCGGGAAATCGGAAAAAGCGTTGATTTTAAGGTGAACCAGGAACAACTCAAGCAGTTTAAATCCAGCTTCAGCGAATATATAAAAACCTTCCGCGACTGCTTTGTGCCGCAGAATTTATTTAAACCGCTGGTTCAAGATGCTCTCCGTATTATCAGACCCGCAAAAGCGGACAAGTCGGAAAAGGCAGACGAAGCATGGAAGATTCTGTCCGACTACATTGACGGCTTATGCAGAAGGTATGCCGATGAACTGGGCGAAAACGCCTATGCTGTATTCAACGCGGTGACCGACTTTGCCTCTCATCCGCCGAGCAATAGTTCCATCCATCGGGATCGAAACAGCCTTCAGAAGCGGGCGGGTGAGTGGATAAACAAATTCCATCTCTCGTGCAAGGAAAGAAAGTTCCAGTATGACAGGTATTTCAGCAGTCCGGCCCGTCGCGGTTGAGCGTCTGAATTAGGGGAAATTTCTTCGAAACTTCAGACCTTCTTGAATTGCGCGATCTGGCGCGAGATGGCCGCGAGGTTGCCTTCTTCGTCCCACACTTCGCCGTCGGCCTCCAGGATGCCGCAGGTCATAAAACGAGTGCGCAGACTGCATTTGAGCCGGCGGGTCGTCGGCGTTTTGCGGATGCTGACGGAAAGCTCGATGGTCGGAACCCAGGACGTGGCCCCCTGCGTGGCCATGACGGCGGGCGGCATCGCGTCAATGATGAGGAAAAGGGCAAGGGGATCCACGGGGCGTCCGTCGGCAAAGCTGAAATAGCCCTGATTCAGCGACTCGCGGGCCGATTCTCCTTTGAGCCAGCCCGCGCATTTGGGGTCGAGCCGAAGCTCCAGGTTGTGGAAGAGGGTGTACTGCGGCATGTAAGGCATGGGCACGCAGTCTTCGTAGGGGGGCAGTTCCGGCGCGTGTGCTTCATAGCGCTCCAGGCCGCTGTCGTGATGCCTGGCGGCGAAGGTGCCCAGCGCCCGGACTTTCTCCTCGCCCTTCTGCAGGAGTTTCGCTTCGAAACGGGTGAACTGCCGGGAGCGGGCGATTTCGGAGACAATGATTTCAGCGTCGCCGGGAACCGGCCGGGCAAGGTAATTCGCGGTGACGATGGGCGTGCCGTTTTTGTCGCTCTTTTGGAGCATGGCGGAGGCGATCATGGCCATGAGGTATCCGCCGTTGGGGTTGTGGTTGACCGACCAGTTGCCGGAAACCGTGCCGGCAAATTTTCCGTGGCCGATGTCTTTGAGTTGAATGTCCTTGTCAAAGAGATGCATCATCTGCTCCGTTGGAATATTATTTTTTTGCGGAATCATCATTTCAGGAGACGGCCTTTCTCGCCGTCGCGGCTCCGCCCAGATATTGCCTGATGCAGAGCCGGAAGATGCGGAAGGGTTCGAGGCTTCTGGCGAGTTTCATGTTCATAACCGCGCCTTCGAATCCGTGGAAGATAAAGCGAGCGGCGTCGGAGGGGCTGATGCCCCCGGCAAGGGTTCCGGCGCGCCGGGCTTCTTCAAGACACGCTTCGATGCGGGCGATGAGGCCCTCGACGATCTCCCGCAGTTTGAGACGCAGGCTGTCGTTGGTGTCGGCCAGCTCCAGGGCGAGGTTTCCGATGGGGCAGCCCAGCCCGCAGCCGTTTTTTTCAAAAAGGGATTCGAAGTAATCCAGAAGGTTTTCCAGCCTGACCAGCGGCGGCGCGTTTTGGTCTTGAAGAAAACGCGAGAAAACGTCGCCGATTTGCGTGCCGAAGTAGTCAATGACTTCCAGGCCGAAGTGATCCTTGCTCCGGAAGTAAAAATAAAACGACCCCTTGGGAATGCCCGCGGCCTGCAGAATCTGCTGAAGGCCGGTGGCGTTGAATCCCTGGGCGTGTATGAGGTCGGCTCCTCTGCGGATGATTTCCTCGCGGGTGTTGGTTCGTGCCATGCCTTGTCTCCTTATTTGGGGGTGCGTTCAGCTTCCCATGACTTTCAGAAAAGCCTCCAGCCGTCCTTTGTCCTGCAGGACCTTGACGGCCATATCCTGAATGGTTTTCGGAACCTCGGGCAATTTTTCTCTTTCCCTGAGTTCGATGGCGTTGACGGGACATCCCGTGACGCAAAGGCCGCAGCCGATGCATTCCCGAAGATTGACGCGGGCTGTGTCGTCCTTCATTTCGATGGCCTTCATCGGACAGCGCTCTTCGGCGCAGATACCGCAGCCGGTGCATTCGTCGGCTCTGACATGGGCCTCGAAGCGGCTGGGTTCGAAGGCGTGAACGTGCTTGAGCTGGGTCCGGCCGCGAAGCACGGTGCAGCAACAGGGACAGCAGTTGCAGATGAGGTTGGCGCGGTCGGCGCTGTTGTTGCTGGTGTGCACAAGCCCCGCTTCCTCTGCCACGTCGAGCACCTTGAGGCCTTCTTCCTGCGTGATGTGTCGGGCGAATCCCCTCTCCACCAGAAACTCCGCCGCTTCGCCGAAGATGAGACAAACCTCTCTGGGCTTGTCGCACTTGTCCACGCTGACGCGGCAGGCGCACTGAGCGAGCGCGATGTATTTCGCGCTGAGAATGAAATTTTTGACTTCCTCGTAGGGATGGATGCGGTCTTTGACCGGAATGGATTTCTCGACGGCGACCACCCGCATCAGCGGTGTGGGCTGTCCGGAAAAGGATGTGCCGAGCGATTCCCGGTGGTATTGTTCCCAGAGCTCTCCAAGGAGTTTGTGCATGGGGGTCCGGCCGCCCTTCATAAAGGGGAATTCGAAGACGCCGGGAATGGTCGGCAAAAGCGCGTAGAATTTTTCGCCGTTTTTGTTCTTGGAGTGAATGATGCCCTTGTCGGCCATGGATTCCAGGAGTTGTCTGACTGTATTTTCATCCGTTCCTGATGCCGAAGCGATGTCCGAAACGCTTTTGGTCTTAAAGCTCATGTGGACGGCAAGCGCGGCTTCTTCCGGCGTGAAAAGAAGCCGCAGAATTTCATCAAACGCCTTCGACTTCGGCGCCGTCGAGGGATGGGCATCCAGAATTTCTCTCAATCGCTCATAAATGTCCATGAGGTTTACCTTTCTTTTTTATTTTGGAATATCGTAATAGACCGGTCGTCTAGTTGTCAAGAAATATTACCGGCCAGGCCGGTTTTTCTTCTCGACATGGCTATGGTTTGCTTTTATAAATGTCTTGGCGCGTTTTTTTTGTTTTTGTTGTTTTGTCTTTTGGGTTGTCTGTCTTGAAACATTTATTTATCAATATCTTGTGTTGAAAACATGATGTAGAGGAGGAGATAATGGAGAATCTTTTCGAAAAATTGAAAAAGGACATGAAAAAAGGGCTTGAGGAAGGTTTGACGGTGCTTATGAAGGGTGCCAATGTGGTTTCGCTGAAAATGAGTGAGCTGTCAGAAGAGGGCAAAAGACAGTACAAAATGTTCAATCTTCATGTGAAGATTCGCGATGAGCTCAACAGACTGGGCGACCTTGCCTATGATGCGCTCAAAAACATGCGCAGTCTCGATGAAGATAAAAAGATCAGGGCCGCCTACCTGAAAATCAAAAAGCTGGAATGGCAGCTTGGCAGGTTCGAAAGCGGCAAAAAAATTAAAAAGGCGGTATCTGGAAAAGCCGCGAAGAAAGCCCATCCGAAGGCGTCGGTCAAACAACCCGGAAAGAAAATCAAAAGAACCCGGAAAAAATGAACTTTCCGGGAAAGATTTCCGGAATAAGAAACCCCCCAAGTTCTTGCGAACTTGAGGGGCCGAAGGTGGGGTACGGAGGAGAACTATTTTAACAGATCATTATTTTTTCCGCAGTTTACAATAATAACGTTTGGTGACTCTGTTAAAATAATCCTTAGCTGACGATGGTTTTCACGGTTTCGATGACCGGATTGGTGAACAGGGCCATCAG
>DAOSZO010000102.1:0-5062 GCA_035382085.1 Smithella sp. | reverse complement strand
AGCCGACGGTCTTTGGCGGCGTCGTTTACTGGACATCCTACACGCCGCCTTCGGGAAACGACCCCTGCGCTCAGGGCGGCGAGGCGAAACTCTACGGCGTCAACTACACCACCGGCGCCGGCGCGATTGACCTGGGCGGCGGTTCACTGGCGCGTTCGATATCCATCGGCACCGGCATCCCCTCGGCGCCTGTGG
Organism: Smithella sp.; assembly: GCA_035382085.1. Taxonomy (GTDB): domain Bacteria; phylum Desulfobacterota; class Syntrophia; order Syntrophales; family Smithellaceae; genus Smithella. Next base: position 4,867 of record DAOSZO010000102.1, on the reverse strand, counting down.
TTTCGATGAGGCCGGGCAATGACGGCACGCCGGATCTCTACGTCACGGCCAGCGGCGGCGGCGGGACGGCGGCGGAGACTTTCCGGGTGAACTTTGATCCAAGAGGTCTTGCCAACCGCACGAACATTATTTACTGGAAAGACAAACGCGTGGAGTAAAATACCGCGAATACAACCGAACAAAACGGTCTGGATGAAGTTCGATCCGGACCGTTTTCGTTTATCAATCACCGCAGGCAAGGAGACTTTATGAAGACAAAAATCACGGAACTCTTCGGCATTCAATACCCCATCATCCTGCCCGGCATGAGCTGGATCAGCACCCCCGGACTGGTCGCCGCCGTCTGCAACGCGGGCGGCATCGGGTATCTGGCCACCGGACCCTTGAGCCCCGAAAAAACAAGACAGGCGATTCGGGAAATCCGGTCGCTCACCGACAAGCCCTTCGGCGTGGGCGCGACGCTTCTGATGCCGGGGGCTTACCAAAACGCGCTGGTCGCCATCGAGGAAAAGGTTCCGGTGCTCAACATTTCCCTGGGCAAAGGCGCGGAGCTGATCAAGAAAGTCCACGCCTACGGCGGCAAGGTCATCTCCACGGTGACCACCGTCGAACACGCGCTGGCGGCTGAAAAATCGGGGGCGGACGCCCTCCAGGTCACCGGCCATGAAGCGGCCGCCCACGGCAGTCAGATTCCCACCATGGTGCTGGTTCCGGCCGTGGCGGACACCGTGCGCATTCCCTTGGTGGCCATCGGCGGCATCGCCGACGGCCGGGGCATGGCGGCGGCGCTGGCTCTCGGGGCCGACGGAGTCGGCATGGGCACCAGACTTTCAATCACCCAAGAAAGCCCCGTGCACGAACTGGCCAAGAAAAAACAACTCCAGTGCGGCATTGAGGATACGATTTATTCCAACCGCTTTGACGCCCTGTACTGCCGCGTTTTGAAGACGCCCGCCGCCGAAAGGGCCGTGAGAAAAGGACGCAATCTCCCCAGGGGCCTTCTCGCGTCCTTCGACATCGCCAAATCGCTGGATCTGGGATGGGTGAAACTGGCGACATCCATTTTATCCGGGTCCTCCCGGGAAAAATCGAAAGATTCGTCCGAAAAAACAACCGTCCCGGCCCCGGAGAAAAAAAAGAAATCCGCCTTGAGCAAAATGCTCGAAGGACCGAAAACGGCGCTGAACCTGGCGCACATGGCCCAGGCCTACGTGGCCATCAAAAAAGCCACGGAGGAAGGGGATCTCGAAAACGGGGTTTATCTTTCCGGCCAGGTTCAGGGCATCATCCACGATATTCCGACGGTGGCGGAGGTCATCCACCGGACGGTCGAGCAATGCATCCGGATCCAGGAAGAAATGGCGCGGAAAGTCGCACCCTGAGCTCCGCAAGCCTCTCTAGACTTTTTTCAGGGTCGCGAGGTACTTCCTGCAGAGATCGCGGTAATACTCAACGCCCTCCCGCGCCATTTGCTTTTCGCCTTCGGAGATTTCCCGGGTGATGACGGCCGGATTGCCTGCGGCCAATTTCGCGGCGGGCACCACCGCGCCCTTGGGCACGACGGACCCGGCGGCGACGAAGGCGTCTTCTTCGCAGACCGCGCCGAAGAGCAAAACCGCGCCCATGCCGATGACGCACCGGGATCGGATATGCACATCGTGAAGGAGAACGCCGTGCGCCACGATCACCTCTTCCTCAATGACCACCCGGGAACCCGGCGAAACGTGAATGACGGAATTGTCCTGAACGTTGGAACGATCGCCGATGGTCACCGGCCCGAAATCGGCGCGGATGGAAACGCCGGGAGCGATCAGGCATTCATGGCCGACGCGCACGTCACCGATCAAAACGGCCTGCGGGTGAACGAAGGCATCCTCCGGAATCCGCGGTTTGCGGCCTTCCAATTCGTACAGCGGCATAAGTCCCCTTTCACGGCTGGTTCAAGGATATGTTGACGGATCCCCCCCTGCCCAGAATATCGTGCAGATGGATATACCCCTTGAGTCTGTTTTGTTCATCTACCACGGCAAAGGAGGTGATTTCCTTTTTCTGCATCCATTCCACGGCCTGGGCCAGGGAAACGTTTTCGTCAATCGTCAGGGGATTTTTTGTCATGACCTCCCGGACGGCTTTGTCCTCAAAAGATATTTTTTTGCTGATCATGCGGCGCACGTCGCCGTCCGTCAGGATGCCCTTCAAACGGTTTTCCCCGTCGGTAATCAGAACAAATCCCACATTCCGGCGGTTGATTTCCCGGATGGCCTGCATCACGGAAGCGTCCTCGCCGACCTTCGGAATCTTCCGGCCGACAATCATCGCGTCCCGGACTTTTTCCCGCAGACGGGAGCCCAGATTCCCCCCCGGATGAAACTTGTAGAAATCCTTTTCCCGGAATTTCTTCCGGTCAATCAGGGCAATGGCCAGCGCGTCGCCCACCGCAAGGGCCGCAGTGGAACTGGAAGTGGGCGCCAGCCCGAACGGACAGGCCTCCTTTTCCACGGATACGTCAATGACAATATCGCTGGCCTTCGCCAACGTGGAACGGACATTGCCGGTAAAGGCGATGATCGGAGCGCCGGTGGCGCGGACGGAATGAATGATGGGCATCAGCTCGACGGTCTCGCCGCTGTTGGAGATGGCCAGCAAAATATCCTCGCTGGTCACGATGCCCAGATCCCCGTGGATGCCCTCCACCGGATGAAGGAAAAGCGCTGGCGTTCCCGTGCTGGTCAGCGTGGCCACGATTTTCCTGCCGATCAGACCGGATTTGCCGATGCCTGTGATAATCACCCGGCCCTTCGATCTGGCGATCCAGTCAACGGCCCGGCAAAAATTCTCATCGATTTTGTCCATCAGCCGCGCAATGCTCTGCGCCTCTATTTTCAGAACCTCTTTCGCCTTTTTGATGATCTTCTGCCTGTGGGTCATGTATTCGCCTTCAAATTTTTTTTCAATCACTTCCGATTCTTTTGTTTTGGAAAACTAGCAAAAAAACCGCGACAAAACAAGTTTCTTTTCCTCCTGCCGCCGCCGGAAAAAAGAGCGGGCAAACGCACGCATTCGTTTTGACTTATGGCCGTGAATCTGCTAAAGCGAAACGCAACACATACAGGATCGGATCATGAGGGCTGTTTTTATCTCGGATGTTCACTTAATCAGGGCCACAGACGAACGACACCAGAAACTGATGCGCTTCTTCGACGCGCTGGAAGCGGGAAAAATTCAGAAGCTTGTTCACCCCGAAAGCCCGGCGGATGAAAAGGTTTTTATCGACGAACTGTACATCCTCGGCGATTTATTCGATTTCTGGTTCTGTGAAACCGGCAACATCTACCCCGATTTCCAGCCCGTCATCGCGAAGCTGGTCGCCCTGAAAAAAGCGGGAACGGCGATTCATCTGGGGGAAGGCAATCATGATTTTTTCCTGGCGGAGTATTTCAGGGACCTTCTGGGAATGGATGTCTTTGAAGAAAGCGCAACCCTCAAGCTTGACGACACGAAGGTCTTTGTCGCCCACGGAGACCAGGCGGACAGGACCAACCGCAGCTACCTGCTGTTCAGGAATTTTCTGCGCAGCCGGTTTTTCTATCGGACGCAGCGCAAGATTCCGGCATCCTGGCGGTGGGCCATCGCCAGCTGGAGTTCAAACGCCAGCAAAAAGATGACCAGGGAAAACGGCGAGGCGCTGGTTGAAAAAATGCTTCCCTTCGCGATGGAGAAGTTTCAGGAGGGACACGATGTCGTGATTTTAGGCCACTCTCACGTGCCGCAGGAGAGGCGCTTTACGATAAACCAAAAGCGCAAAACCTTGATCACCCTGGGCGACTGGATCACGCATCATTCGTTTTTGTATTACCATCATAACGCTTTTTTCCTTCGGCATTACCGGAGCTGATTTCAAGAAAGGGAGGGTATGATGACAAATTTCGGCGGAATCTATCCTGAATGCGGCTTGCGGGACGCGACGTTCGTGGTGGTGCCCGTGCCATACGATCTGACGTCAACCTACCAGCCGGGCAGCCGCCGGGGACCGGCGGCCATTCTGGAGGCGTCCTCGAATATGGAGCTCTACGACGAAGAGCTCCATAAAGAAACCTATCTTGCCGGGATCCACACGACAGCTCCCCTCGAAGCGGACGCCCGCGGCCCGAAACAAATGATCGGGGCGGTTCGCGACAGGATTTCTAAAATCGTTGCCCGAGACAAAATACCGATTGTGCTCGGCGGTGAGCACAGTCTCTCTTTGGGAGCCGTTGAGGCGCTGAAGGAAAAATATCCGAAACTCTCGGTGCTGCAGCTCGACGCGCACGCCGATCTGCGCGACAGTTATCAGAAAAGCCCCTACAGCCATGCCTGCGTGGCGCGGCGGATTTCCGAAATCTGTCCGCTGGTCCAGGTCGGTATCCGCAGCTTCAGCGCCGAAGAGGCCGTTTTTCTCCGGCAAAGTTCCGTCAAATCGTTCAGCGCCGATTTTATCGCCGGACACCGGGACTGGGTTGAGCGCGTCTGCGGCCATCTGCGGGGCGATGTCTTTGTCACCATTGACCTGGACGTGTTCGATCCCTCCATCATGCCGTCCACCGGCACACCCGAACCGGGAGGCCTCCTCTGGCGGGACGTTCTTGAACTTTTGAAAAAAGTTTCCCGATCCTGCGCCGTCCGCGGCTTCGACGTGGTGGAGCTGGCGCCGATTCCCGGCGTGGTCGCCCCGGATTTCATGACGGCAAAACTCATTTACCGCCTGATGGGTTACCTGACAAAATAACCCCTTGACAAATCATCCAGATAATGCTGTAAAGCCATCAACTTTTGATATCGCGGGGTGGAGCAGTCCGGTAGCTCGTTGGGCTCATAACCCAAAGGTCAG
>DAOSZO010000101.1:0-5092 GCA_035382085.1 Smithella sp. | reverse complement strand
CGGGGCTAAAGCCGGGCGGAAATCGCCGGGCGTTGCCGTCGTTGCAGGAAGCGCTGTGACTTGGCGGACGGTATCCGGCGGCGAGATGCTTCCGGCAGAACGCGCTCCGGGACTCGTCACGGTCTCTTTGGGAAAATTTCTGCCGGCGGCGAAAAACAATAAAGCACCGATGAGGCAGACAGCGACGACAAGCGCAATCATCAAAAGTTTCCGATTCGATTTAAAAAAGGAAGCTTCCTCCGGCGTTGACCCGTTCGGGGTGATGGAAATTTGCCGTCCGCAGACGGGACAGATCAGCCGGCCGTCGCGAATCATTTGCTGAACGTCTTTGAAAAGGAATTCAACACAACATTGAGGGCATTTAATCGTCATGGTGTCCGTTGTTTTCCCGCCGGATTTTTATCCGACCATGTAGGTGCTGGTGCCCACGGCGATCAGCACGCCTTCTTCGTTAACGAATTCCGTTCGCGTGACGGCGACCTTGTGTCCCAGGCGCAGGATGGCGCCTGTTGCCAGAAAACGGGATCCTCTTCCGGGTCTGATATAGTCTATCCGCATGTCTATCGTTCCCATGGCGGTCAGGCGCCTGACGATTTTGTCGAGGGTGGCGTCCTTCATTTCGTTGAGCACGTGAATCTGCGCGATCACGCCGCCGGTGAAATCCAGAATGGATGAGATCACGCCGCCATGCAGGATGTTTTTCTCAAAATTGCCGATGAGCTCGGGGCGCATCTCGATGCTGACGACGACGCCTTTTGTGGAGAGGGAATCTATTTTGAGGCCCAGAAATTTATTGAAGGGCATCTGTTCTTCATAAACCGTTTTCAGGTGTTCGAGCAAAACGTCTATCGGCAAGCTGTCCATACCGCATTCCCGTCCGCGGGTGCCGCGACCCTTAAGGGTAGTGATGAGCGATTTTTATCACAACCACGTTTTTTGTAAAATATTTTTGTTGTCGACCAACAGCTTCATGTAATCCAGCTCCAGGGCGATCATGCCGGTATCTCTCTGGCGCAGCCACTCGGCCAGCCAGGCGAACCGCAGCGCCAGAACAAATTCCGGAAGATAGCGCCAGCTTTTTTCGGAGAAGATTTTTGAGGTTTGCAGCCGGCGGACAAACGCCTGCGTCAGCTCGCCGAGCAGGGCGTTGGGGTTTTCCATGCCGACGCAGCCGATCAGATTGGCGATGTCGTAGAGCTCTTTTTTCGGCCCTGAAAATTCCCAGTCGATTACGCAACGGATATCGTGATCCGACCAGATGATATTGAGAGGATGATAATCGCCGTGGCAGAATATTTCGGGAAGATCGTCGTACGCCGCCAGAAATTCGTTTTTCAAAAAAGCCAAAATGGGTTTTGTTTCAATAAAAATATTCCTGTCGTAAACCGACATTTTTTCGGCCATATGATGAAGGTAGCGCTTCAGGGAAAAACGATCCTGAAGGCGAAGAGAAGGCGCTTGCTCCGATTTCTCGCGCAATTCAAGGAGAAAATCCGCCAGAGCGCGGCCTCGCCACTGTTCGAAGGTGTACTGTTCGCGATTTAATGGGATACCTTCCAAATAATGCGACAATTGCCAAAAAAAATTTTTATGGGGAACGATGAATTCGCCCGCGGTGGAAGACAGATAGGGAGATACTCGGGAAAGGCCGCGCTCCGCGAGAGCGTGCAGCGCTGCGGCGATTTGGCGTTTTCGGGCGGCGGTCTTCGGCGCGAGCTTCTCCAGCAGGAATAACCGCCCTTCCGCATCCTCCACAACCGCTCTCGACAGACTGCGTTCGGGGCTGCCCTGAATGACCAGATCCGGGCGGACGTAGACCAGGTTGATGTTCCAAGCGGCGCCGAGAGCGGCAACGTACTCATCCGAAAACGAAACAGAAGCTTCTTCCGTTTTCGGATCATTTTTCTTTTCTGAAAGCCGGGGTTTTTTCATAAGCTATTTTTTGCGGATCAACGGAGCCCTTCAATCCGGGGCGTTTGCGGGTTTGGAGAAATCAAGCGTTGCTTCGAAAAGACAGGCGGGAGTCCCCGGGTCATTTCTTCTGTTTCATGGAAAGGGCGATCCATTTGGCCGCTTCATCTTCATCTTTGGGAACGCCCAGGCCCTTCCGGTACATGATGCCGAGGCTGTACTGCGCCTTTTCATGGCCCTGCTCGGCGGCCTTCAGATACCACTTGGCCGCCTCGGCGAAATCCTGCTTGACAAAGATGCCGTCCTGGTAGATGTCGCCCAGCCAGTTTTGCGCGTCCAGGTGTCCCTGTTCGGCGGCCTTGCGGTACCATGTCTCCGCTTCATTGAAATCCTGCGGCACGCCCTCACCATAAAAATATTTCACGCCTAAAGCGTATTGCGCATTTGCAATGCCCTGTTCGGCGGCCTTGCGGTACCATTTGGCGGCTTCCGCATCGCTTTGAGGCACACCGGTGCCGTATTGGTACATTTCGGCAATGTTGAACTGAGCAACCACCACGCCGTTTTCCGCGGCTTTTTCAAACCATCGGGCCGCTTCCGCTTCATCTTGCTCGACGCCAAGACCTTCCTTATATAAAATTCCGAGATGGTATTGAGCTCTTTCATTGCCCTGTTCGGCGGCCTTGATCAGCCACGCAAAGGCCTCTTCTTCATTTTTTGTTGTTCCCAATCCCTCTTTATACATCACACCGACATCATGTTGGGCCTTTGCGTATCCGCGGCACGCAGCATCCAAGAAGAGCGTGAGTGCCTCGCTGTAATCCTGCGCGACTTCTTCTCCCTGAAAATATTTTAATCCTTTTAAATAAACCGATTCCGGATCTTCAGGTTCCGGCGGTGTCGTTTCCACGGCTGTTTCTTCGGCGGTCATGTCCATGCCGTCTGGTTCTGACGGTTTTTCTTCAATTCGTTCCTCCGAGGATTCTTGAGTCGGCGCCGCCTCAGCCTCCGCCCCGGCCGTCGTGAATTCCTCCTGTCCTGCCGTGACTTCCTCCGGCATCGCCGAGGGTTCCTCTATAGCTGCTCCGGGTTCTTCTGGGAAATGGTCTGCAAGATCCTTTGGTTCTTCTTGTTCGTCCGGCACTTCGGCTTTGAATGGGATGGCTTCGGATTCTTCCTCGTAAGAGGATATATCTTCATTGTACATAACCTTTAAGACGTTCTTGGCGCCGGCATGTCCCTGCTGGGCGGCCTTGCGGTACCATTGCAGGGCCTCCTCGTCGTCTTGCGGAACAAAAACACCTTCCTGATAGATGTCGCCCATTTCGAACTGAGCGTCGGCATTGTCCTGTTCCGCCGCCTTTCGGAACCATTTGACGGCTTCCGCATCGTTTTGGGGGACGCCTTTGCCCTCCTTGTACATCATGCCCAAAAAGGCTTGCGCGTCCGGATGGCCCTGTTCGGCGGCCTTGCGGTACCATTTGGCGGCTTTGGCCATGTCCTGAGCCACGCCTTCGCCGCTCTGATACATTTGCGCCAGGTTGAATTGCGCGTCCATGTCTCCCTGAGCGGCGGCCTTGCGATACCACTTCAGCGCTTCAGCGTAGTCCCGGTCAACGCCTTCTCCTTTGAAATACATTTCTCCAAGATTGAATTGCGCGTCGACGTTTCCCTGTTCCGCCGCCTTGAGGTACCAGCGCAGGGCTTCGTCAAAATTTTGCTCGACGCCTTCTCCGTCAAAAAACATCAATCCCAAATTATATTGGGCGTTGGTATGCCCCTGTTCGGCGGCTTTTCGGTACCACGTTGCCGCCTCAATGGAATTTTCTGGAACGCCTTTTCCTTCTTGATACATCCAGCCGATATTGAACATGGCTTTTGTGTTGTTTTGTTCGGCGGCTTTGAGAAACCATTTGAAGGCTTCCGTGTCGCTTTGAGGAACGCCGTTGCCGGTCAGATACATGACGCCCAGATTGTTTTGGGCGACAGGATTGCCTTGTTCCGCGGCTTTCATGATATCGGCTAACGATGGCGTGTCTTTTTTCATGGGAAAATTCTCTGGCGAATCATTCGATCCGATCGCGATTTCACTGATTTTTAACCATAACGGAAAATTTTATAATATTCAATGATTTTAGAGAATTAAATAAATGGTGCCCCTGGCGCGAGTCGAACGCGCGGCACACGGATTAGGAATCCGTTGCTCTATCCTTCTGAGCTACAGGGGCGGTTTCACAGAAGTTGAGGGGCTTTAACATTCTTTCTCCGGGCTGTCAATTAGAAGAAGGGTCAGTCGGTTTCCTGCGGGAATACTCAATGATTTTATTTGTTTGGCTCAAACTGATTTTTTGCCGACCAGAAGGCGGGCAGATGCCTCAAAAGATAAAAAAGGCTCCTGCGGTGCTGCCAGAAGCGGCGGCGGAATTTTTTGCGCCACGCTCTATCGGAATAAAAACGCTTCACGTGCCGATTGTAGAGTTGATCGAGCCTCTCCCTGGAGGCGATGTCCTTGGGTACGAACACGAAATTCAGGCAGTTCATCAGTCGCCAGTCTTCGTTGAAGGTTCCCTCCTCGTGGATGGTTGACCACAGCGGCGCGCCAGGGAATGGCGTGAACTTGGCCATGTTCATGTCGTCCAGCCCCAGCGAAATAATGAAATCGGACGTGCGCTGGATGGACTCTTCCGTTTCGCCCGGCAGTCCCATCATGAAAAGTCCCTTGGCGCGCAGGCCGGCTTTCTGAATTCTGCGCACTGTGTCGCGCACCTCGTCGAGCGATACGCCGGATTTGTGCCGGGCCAGCAGGGCCGGGTCCCCTGATTCGACGCCCACCGAAACCATCAAGCAGCCGGCATCCTTGAGCATTCGAAGCAGGTCGTCATCGGTGTGTCCCACGCGCACGGCGCAGTTGAAGTGGATGCCCAGCGGAAAACGGCGGAGTTTTTCGCAAAGCTCCACAATCCGTCGGCGGTTGGCTGTGAACAGATCGTCGTAGATGTTGATGTGCCGCACGCCGAATTTTTCCCGCAGGTGCTTCATATGTTCGTAGATGTAGACGGCGGAATTGTATCGGTAACCTTTCTTGAACACCGAGCGGTCGCAGTAGGTACACTGATACATGCAGCCGCGCGATGTGATCATCGTTGCGCCGGGCGTGTTGATGTAGCTGAAAAGCGGCAAA
>DAOSZO010000100.1:0-5104 GCA_035382085.1 Smithella sp. | reverse complement strand
TGGCCCTGTTCACCAATCCGGTCATCGAAACCGTGAAAACCATCGTCAGCTGAAAGATTGCCAATTCAATTCATCAAAAAAGGAGGAACCGGATATGCAGGCGGCAAATAAGATGAACTACGGACAACTCCATCATTTGAAGAATGTCATGATGCTCTCGGCGTGGGGTTTCACGATGGTGACGGTTTCTTTCCTTTTTCTCTACATCGGTTATCGGCTGGATAAATTGATCGGCACATCCCCGAATTTCATGCTGGGTTTCTTTCTCCTGGGAGTTTTCCTGAGTGTCATGAGACTTTATCAGGAAGCGTGCGCGACAAAAAAGAACTCTTAATTAGAAAAAAACACTTGTTGAAAACCCCTTCCCTGCCAATATCTTGGAAGGGGTTTTCTATTTTGGCCTTTTTAAGCGGCAGCGTCTTTTCTCTCAGGCAAGGCGGAATAAATCAAAAACCACAAGATTTTGCCATATTCCCGTCTGAGCTTTTTCCACTCCGAAGAAGAAAACTTCCAAACGCTGGCCGGCGCCTTTTCATACCGAGTCGGAATGAAATAAAATTCGTTTGCCTTGTCGCCAAATACCTTTGTGACCATTATTTTGATTCGGCGCATATGGTACGGGGAACTCACAAAGATGACTGAGTGAAGTCCGAGACTGGATAAGACTTGTTTGGCCTTGAGCAATTCCAGATGCGTATCCTCATAATATTCGGGATAGCTCAAAGCATCACCGGAAGCATGCAATGGCACATCCGTCAGAAGATATTGTCTGTCGCCCTTGCTATATATCCTATACGTTCTGTTGTAGGCCGGTATAATCAAATACCTCGCCATTCCCCGATCAACCAACGCATAGGCTTCCTTCTGGCGTGCTTTGAAATCGGGACCGAGAAGCAACACGATCGCATCCGCCTCTTTCACTTCTGAAGAATAGAGCAAGAACCGTGGCGCATAAAGTATGCCCGCCGCACAGAAAAAGATGATTAACAATAACGACCATTTCAGTTTATTTGTTTTTTTAAAGGCCATGGCTCGGGAAGATAAACTTTATCCTGCACTGTCCGCGTGAAGATTAAATCTGATTTTCTTCGCCAAAATAATCCGCCGAAAAAATGTATATTTCCGTTTGTTCATGCCTCCACGCATCCGGAGGCAAGCCTGCTTTATAGCATGTTTCCTGCAAAAAGGTTTCTCTATCCCAGCCATACTCCGTCGCCACCTGCGGAAGAAGCAAACCGGAACGGTACCCGCTCACAATGTAAATCCCATGCTTGCCTACCTCTATTTCATTAACGTCCTTGACTTTTTTCAGCGGACTCAACACGGAAATCTCAAATTCCAAATCTTTCAACTCGCCGGCTTTGAGCGAGGGGAAACGGGGGTCGTGAAAAGCCGCCGCCACGGCCATTTCCTGCACGGTCTCTCCAAGCGGCTTGAACGCTCTGATGTAACCGATGCAGCCCCGAAGTCTGCCGTGCTTTTTCAGCGTGACGAATGCGCCTCTTTTTTCTTTCAAAATGTCCGATTTCAGATTCAAAGTCGGCAATTCCTCGCCCTGGAGCTTGGCCTCAATGGCATTTTTGGCAATGGTCAACAATTCTGATTTATCTTTCGATGACAGATTCATACCCCGGCTCCTTGCACAAAAAAGTTTACGATATCGCGCCAACGGCTGTTTCTAAAACTCCCGGCAATTTTTAAATTGAATCAATTCGAGTTCACCGGCAGAAAGCCGCCGCCGCGTATCCCACAACGGAGCTCTTGTCGCCGGTCACATCCCCGCTGTTGGCATATTTCAGGAAATACGCTTTGTCGGCCTTCAACTTTTTCGCAACCAGCATCACCACCGCCATGGGACCTCCGCCGCAGGCTTCCACAACGCCGTCATTCAGATCCTGCAAAAGGCCATCGGCATCGCCTTGTTTCAGATGCTCCACAACAATGGCATCCATTTTTTTTGCCGTATTGTAATGATAAAAATGAGATAAATCAGAACTGCCCACCAGGAGTATTTTTTTGTCCTGGACGGCGTCACCGATCTGTCGGGCCAGTTCACGACACGTCATTGTATCCTGGTCCCCCATCACCAACGGCAGAAACGAAAACGCGCCGAGACAGACCTGCAAAAAAGGAAGCTGAATTTCCACGGAATGTTCCTGCAGATGAGCTTGAGGAATATCCGCAACCACCGTGCCGGAATGTTTTAATTCTTCCGCCAGATCCTCCGCAACCGGAATAATTCCCAGAGGTGTTTCATATCCTCCGCGGCTCAAAACGGACACCCCGTGAAAAGCGACCCGGTGGCTCGGTCCGATTACAATCACTACGTCGTATGTCCCGCCCCGAACGAGCTTATAGGAATGAGCCGCCACATGGCCAGAATACATGTACCCGGCATGGGGAGAAATCAATCCCACCACATCCCCCGATATTTCTACATCCGGGATCATTCTAAAATAATCCTCGATATTCTTTCTTAAAACAGACGGATCTCCCGGATACCAGGATCCGGCAATGACCGATTTTCTGACAGGCTTGATCATCTTTTGTACCTCCAAATAACCCCTTGAGGAGTGTCCAAAACATCAATACCCAGCTCGGCAAGTTTCGCCCTGTAGAAGTCAGCTTCTTCCCAATTGCGGACGGATCTCGCCTTTTCTCTCTTGGCGATCAATGCTTCTATTTCATTTTGAGGTGTTCTGACCTCAAAATCCAAGATACCGAGCACTTCATTCATATTTTTCAAGGCATCCAGTATTTTCCGGGCATCTCTTTCGCTAATCCGGTTTTGAGACAAAGGAATATTGATCCTACGGACAAAACTGAAAAGAGCCACCAAGGCGCCGGAGATGTTTAAATCATCATCCAACGCGGCTTCAAAATCATGTTTAAGTTCATAAATGAACTGTTCCGTATCTGAAAAACTTTTTCCCTCTCCTTTCATGCCTTGGACCGACTGAAGCCGTTGAATGAAAGTCTGCAGTTTTTTGACTGTGTTTTTCGCGTTTTCCAAAGCCCTTTCCGAGAAATTGACCGGCTTACGGTAATGCACCGCCATCAAGAAAAAACGCACATCGCTGCCGGAGAAGCCTTTTTGCCTGATCGCGGATAAGGGCAAATCATTATTAAAGGATCGAGACATTTTGCGACCGCCAACCATGACCAACTCCGTGTTGATCCAGTAGTGGGGACCGTTGTTGCCCGTAAAGCCTTTATTGATGGCTAAAATATTTTCGCAATGGGGAAAGGTTTCATCCGCCCCGCTGACATGGATATCGTAAGCGGATCCCAGAAGCTTCTGGGAGACGGAAGCGCACTCCAGATGCCAGCTCGGCCTGACATTGCCCCAAATCGTCTTGTAATAAATACCCCGCTTCAATTCCGCCAAACTGGATCGTTTCAGAAGCGCAAAATCAGCCGGGCTGTCTTTTTCATAATCGTCGAGATCCACGGATTTCGCTTGACGTGTTTTATCCAAATTAATGTTGGTCAGCATGCCATAATCACTGAACCGCGAAATATTGAAATAAACGGAGTGGAGTTTTTCATAGGCCAATCCCTTGTCAATCAATTTCTCGACAATCTTCAGCATGGATTCAATATTTTCCGAAGCCTTGATATAAATGTTTTCCGGACGAATCCTGAGGAAAACGGTATCCTCCATGAAAATCTGCAGATAGCGGCTGGTGAAATCGTTCAAGGTCTGGGAAACCTTTTCGGAAGCTTGAATGGACTTATCGGACAAATCCACGATATCCACGACGTGTTTGACTTTATAGCCCTTGTAAACCATGTATCTGGAAATCAAATCGGACACCACAAGGCGGCGGTATTTCCCCAGATGAGGCACGTCGTGGATTGTCGGACCGCAGGTGCGCACGCTGACTTCACCGGCCATGAACGGTTTGAAAAGAACTTTCTGTCGTTTCAGGGTGTCGTGAAGATAAAGGGTGGACGTTTCTTTCTGATACGCGAACAATTCCGTGCTTAAGTACCGCTCCCCGCTATCGGGGAAAATAACCACGATGGTACCTTGCGACATCTCTTGCGCTTTTTGCGCGGCAACAAACATTGCCGCGCCGGAACTCATCCCCGCCAGAATCCCCTCTTCCCGGGCAAGTCGGCGGGCCATTTCAAATGCGTTTTCGTCCTGAATGTTAATTTTCTCATCGAGCATTTTCTTGTCAAAGATGCCGGGACGATAGGATTCCCGCATATTCTTCAGCCCTTGAATCTTATGTTTGAGATAGGGTTCAACGCCAATGATTTGAATTTTCGGATTCAATTCCTTCAGCCGTCTGGAAATTCCCATAGCCGTTCCGCTGGTGCCGAGGCTGGCCACCACCATTGTGACGGTCCCTTGCGTCTGATCCCATATCTCCTGCGCAGTGCCGTAATAATGCGCGGCGATATTGTCCTGGTTATTGAACTGGTCTGTGCCGTAATATTTATCGGGATTTTCTCGGAGCATCTTATAGACCAGCTCTATGGCGCCATCCGTGCCTAAATTCGCCGGCGTAAAATGCAGTTCGGCGCCCAGGGCGCGCAGAATTTTTTTTCTTTCCTCGCTCGCCGACTCCGGCATGGCCAGACATAATTTATAACCTTTTACCGCAGCTATCATCGCCAGACCGATGCCGGTGTTGCCGCTGGTCGCCTCCAGAATTATTTTGTCATGACTCAATTCGCCTCTTCTTTCGGCGCCTTCAATCATGAAAAGCGCCGTTCGATCCTTGATGGAACCGCCCGGGTTCGCGCTTTCAATTTTGGCAAAAATTTTTACTTTTTTATTGGGATTGAGTCTGCCGATTTCGACAAGCGGAGTATTTCCGATATATTCGACAATACTTTTATAAACTTTACTCATAAAAGAAGCATTCCATTAAAATTTGAATGTAAAATGAAGAAATATATTTTGTGTGACAAAAGCAATTTCAGCTGTCCATTTTGGGAAGAGGAATCTTTATGAACTGGACCCCTTCTTCCTTCAGGGTTTCTTCCTCTTCCGGCGTGCTGGTTCCCTTGATATTTCTTTTTTCTTCCTCACCATAATGAATCTTCAAAGCGATTTCCGCAAATTTATCACCGACATCCTCAAAGTTCT
>DAOSZO010000099.1:0-5326 GCA_035382085.1 Smithella sp. | reverse complement strand
CCGCCAGTTTGAATCTTCAAACCGCACAAGATGAATTGTTGCGGTTAAAAAAACAAGCGCCCATGGCTCAGCTGGATAGAGCGCCAGACTACGAATCTGGATGTCGGAGGTTCGAATCCTCCTGGGCGCGCCAGCATAAAAAAAGGGCGCCCTCAAAAGCGCCCTTTTTCACACCTTTGTTCCTGTGAACAAAAATCAGGGAGTGATGCCTCTTTTTTTCAGCTCCATTCTCACGTCAATGCGACGGGCTCGCAAGTCATCAGCGGTATAACCCGTGGAGCCCGTCGTGACGCCTGCTCCTCCTCCGACGCTCCGGCCAAATCCCCCGATGCCGATGCCCAATTGCGGTCCGGACTGTTTTTCCTGTCGTTCAATTTCATCATTGAGCCGATAATAATAACGAAGCAGGTTTTCGTTGTTCATCGCCTTGTAATCCTCCGCCAGCAATTCCGTCGAAGACGACGCGCACCCCCATAACAACAAGGCAATCACCAAAAACATCAAAGCAATGATTGCGGTTTTTCTGTTCATGCCATGCCCTCCTTTGATTAAAAAATTTGACGAAGCTTTCATGTCTCCTGGAAAGTAGGGCCATTATAGATATTTTTTTATCTTTGTCCACGAGGATTTTAAACAGGAAAGAAAATAAAAATCCCCTTGGAGCTTCGGCTTCAAGGGGATGGCAAATCTATGATTTACAGATCATTGTTTAGTCTGCAGCTTTTTGCTCCGGCCACTTAGCATTTTCAGCTGACGATGGTTTTCACGGTTTCGATGACCGGATTGGTGAACAGGGCCATCAGAATCGTGTAGAGCGCGAAGATGCCGACCACTTCGCCGACATACATCTTTTCATATTTGCGTTTCAGGGAAACCAGAATCAATCCGCCCACAATCAGGCAACCCAGCTGGAAGAAGGGGAAATTGGTGGCTCCCGCCGCCGCGTATTCGGCAAAGCCGAAGGTTGCCGTAAGCAGAATGACTGCCGCCGCTACGATGATGGTTTGCATTGTCTTTCTCATGATCTGTTACCTCCTTTGGGGTAATTTCTTTATTTGCCCTCATTTAATGAAAATTGCGTGCCAAAATTGTAGAATCTTTCGCATCACAGATGTATATTATTGAATATAAACGGAAAATATTGTCGCTTTTGCCGATGAATCCGGATGCAACAGCTTTCCAGAAACCCGGATTTTCAATAAAATGTTCAAGCCGATTCAATGAAACATGAAAATCAAAAGCGACAAGAATGGGAATTTAAATTGACAAAAATCCGGCAACAAGATTACATCTTCACCAAAAAATCACTACTTTCAGCTCGCAAATCTTTTCTATAAAAAACATCATGCAAGCGCACACTCAAAAAACAGGTCAGGATCATCGGATTGCCGTTCAGCAAAAAGAAGATTCTCTTTCTATCGCTCTTGCCGGAAATTTCAGCCTGAAAAATTTCAATATTTTTATGGAGGAAATCAAAAAGGAAATTCTTCCTCAAAAAGCGTCCACCATCGTTATTGATTTTTCCGGGGTCACCTACCTCGACAGCATTGCCGCCCTGGCTTTTTTTCAAATGCAGAAAGATTTGACCCGCCGGGGAGCGGATGTCCAATTGATTCATTTAAGCAACGAGGCCAAAGGCATCTTCAGCGTCATCCATCCGGACGCTCTTGAGCATCAGCCACTGAAGCCCCTGGGCGGCAATGAAGGTTTCACGCAAAAAGTCGGCCAGGCTTCCATGGCCGTTGTGCGGGATTTTTCCGATTTCATCAGTTTTACCGGTGAATTGCTGGTCGCCTTTTTTCACACCATCAGAAATCCCCGGACGCTGCGGGGGGCGGATGTCCTCTTTTATGTGCAGCGGGCGGGGGTGGATGGCCTGCCCATTGTCGGGTTAATCGGCGCGCTGATCGGGCTGATCATCGCCTTCATGTCCTTTTTGCAGCTGAAGATGATCGGCGCGAACATTTACGTCCCTGCCCTGGTCAGCTTCGCCCTGATTAAAGAACTGGGACCGATCATGACGGCGATTTTGGTCGCCGGACGTTCCGGTTCGGCTTACGCGGCGGAAATCGGCACGATGATGGTGAACGAAGAGGTGGACGCCCTGCAAACCATGGGTTTCGATCCGGTTCGTTTTCTGGCCGTGCCCAAAGTCCTGGCCACCGTCATTGTGGTGCCGATCCTGACGATTTACGCGGATTTCTTTGGCATTATCGGAGGAATGATCATCGGTGTAACAAGCCTGGATCTCACGATTCAAACCTATATCACGCAATCGCTGAAAACCATCAAGCTCTTTGACGTGGTCACCAGTTTGATCAAAGCCGGTGTTTTTGCCGCGCTGATTTCGGCCATCGGCTGTCAGAAAGGCTTTGAGGTGCGCGAGGGAGCGCAGGATGTGGGCAGGTTCACAACGTCAGCCGTTGTGAACGCCATTTTTATGATTGTGGTTGCCGACTCCATTTTTGCCATCATGTTCTACTATATTAAGTGATTTTTAAGGAGTATGCCTTGCCCGGCGAAAGCAAAGAACCCATTCTCATCGTCGAAGGATTGACCGCTCGTTTCGGTGACAATGTCGTCTTCGAAAACGTCAATTTTAAGGTTTACCGGGGAGAAATTCTGGTGGTGGTCGGCGCCAGCGGTTGCGGCAAATCAACGCTCCTGAAAATCATGATCGGTCTGCAAACGCCAGCCGCAGGCAAAGTCCTCTATCAAGGCATGGACATTGTGCGGGCAACGGAAAAAGAACTCCTGTCTTATCGGCAAAACATCGGGGTGCTCTTTCAGTCCAGCGCCCTGTTCAGTTCCATGACGCTCAAGGAAAATATCGCCCTGCCTCTGGAGGAATACGCCCGGCTCGACCCCGCGATGACGGATATGATTATCAAAATGAAACTGGGCATGGTGAATCTAGCCGGCTATGAAAACCACTCCCCCGCGGAACTATCCGGCGGCATGAAAAAAAGGGCCGGCATCGCCCGGGCAATGGCGCTGGACCCTCAGGTGCTGTTTCTCGATGAGCTATCGGCGGGACTCGATCCGATAACCGCCGTGGAGCTGGATGAGTTAATCATCAAAACCAATGAAGCACTGGGAACGACGATGGTGATTGTCACCCATGAACTGGAATCTATTTACAAAATAGCCCATAGAGTGCTAATGTTGGATAAACAGGCCCAAGGCATCATCGCTGAAGGCAAACCGCAGGAATTAAAAAACAACGCGACCGATCCGAGGGTCAGGAGTTTCTTCAGAAGACAAAAAATAATTTCACTCATATAAAAGAGGATTGATGTCGGATAAAAGCTCAAAATTTTTAATCGGCCTTTTTGTCATTGTCGGCGCGCTGATGTGCGCGTTGATGATCATCTGGATCGGCGCGTCGGATATTCTGATGAAAGGATCGCTCTATGCCGTGTATTTTGACGAATCCGTTCAGGGACTTCAGGTCGATTCGGCCATCAAATACCGCGGCGTGGAAATCGGAAAGGTCCAAAGCATCAAAGTGGCGCCTGATTACCGGCTGATCGAAGTAGTGATGAAAATCGACCTGAAAGGGGATCTGGCAAAACATACCGTCGCCACACTCAAGACCGCCGGCATTACCGGCATCGTCTTCATCGAATTGGATCAGATTCAGGAAGGCGATCTAGGAAATTCACCGAAGATCACCTTTGTGCCGCCCTATCCCGTGATTCCTTCGCGCCGATCCAATATCAGCCGCCTGATGGCGGATTCCGCGGCCATTATTCAAAGCATCAAGGAAATGGATATCGGCGGTATTTCCGAACAATTGAAAAACACCACCAAGGCCGTGGAAGATTTTTTGCGCGGAAAAAAAGTCAATGCCATCATCGATAATCTTGAAGCCACGTCGGCCAATTTGAATCAGGCCATCGCGAAAATAAGCAAAATCGTCAACGCAGGCAAGGTGGATCAAGCCGTCCAGGAAACGATGGACGCCCTGTCGAACGCCCGCGATCTGGTCCGGCAGGCAAAAGACGAAATCACCGCTTTGAATCTCAAGGAAAAATCGGCACGAGCGGATATGCTGCTGGACAACATAGAAAAAAAGACTAAAACGATTACCGAAGAGTTGCAGGACACATCGGAGAATCTGCGGATCACGTCAGAAAATCTGCAAAAGCTCTCCGACAGTCTGGAGAGAAATCCGTCGGAGTTGATTTTCTCCAAGCCGGCACCTCCCCGCAAACCCATGGAATAAAGAAAGGAATTCCCCCATGAACAAATCGTCCGGTCATCATCTGCTTGCAGTCAAAACAAAAAAGGTTTTCTTCATCACCCTGGCGTTCATCTGCCTGGGCGGATGCGCAGGCAGCGGAAAACCGCCTTACAGCATCGACACATATTTTCTGGACTACCCTGCGCCGGTTGCCCGGCTGGCGGAAACCATTCCGGCAACGCTGAAATTCAGCCGGTTCTCCGTCGCCGCCGCCTACAATTCAACGCACATGATTTTCCGCAAAGACGCCTACCGGTTTGATTTTTTCAATTACTCCAGATGGGCGGTGAATCCGGGCGATATGGTTGCCGACCGGCTTCTTCGCGACATCAGGGAAAGCGGTCTTTTTCAGGCGGTTTTTTCCCGTCAGGAAATGGAAGACGGCCGATTCGTCATTTCGGGCAGCGTGGAGGATTTTTTTCTGCGCGTGGACAATGACCGCGGCACGGCGGTCATCGCGCTGAATGTTTCTCTCAAGGATTCGGCGGCAAAAGAAGCCGGAAAGAAAATTATTTTCCAGAAACAATACCGCTCCGAAGAACCGCTGACAGAAGCCTCACCCTATGGTTACAGTCAGGCCGCCAGCCAGGCCATGCAAAAAATATCCGAACAGGTCATCGGCGATCTCCGGACCGCCGTGAAAAACAATTTATGAAAACCATAACCCTGGAAACAAAATCACGCAGCGAGATGATCGACATCACAGCCGCCGTCCAGAAGGCCGTCCGTGAAGAACAAATAGAGAACGGATTTTGCCTCGTCTACACGCCACACACGACCGCCGCCATCACGATCAATGAAAATGCCGATCCGGATGTCCCCCGCGATATTCTGTCCGCGCTGGAAAAGGCCGTTCCCTTTTCCGCCCAGTACCGCCATATGGAAGGCAATTCAGCGGCGCACGCCAAGTCGTCGCTTGTCGGCGCTTCGGAACTGGTGATGATCGAAAACGGCCGTCTGGTGCTGGGAACCTGGCAGGCCATCTTTTTTTGTGAATTTGACGGACCGCGCACCCGAAAAGTTTTCGTGAAGCTCATCGCCGGAGCGCGCTGATTAATCTCCGCGCAGCGCCTCGATCAT
>DAOSZO010000098.1:0-5484 GCA_035382085.1 Smithella sp. | reverse complement strand
CCTTCAAGGTCTCCGTCATCCGACTCAACGCCGGTCCTATCTCGTCCGCATCGTCCTTAATGGCCGGCGCGATATGGATATTCCCCTCGGAGAGCTGTTTGATGCCGAATACAATGCTGTTTTGGAGACGGTCGGCAAACTGATCCATCGCGTGCGTCAAATCACCGATTTCATCCTTTCTTTTCAGATGCAGCCTTTTCGACAAATGTCCTTTCTCTAGCTCCTGCATCATGACCAACGCCCTCTTCAGCGGCCGGGTCAAAGATACATTCATCATAATTCCGAACAAGGTCAACAACAGGGCGCCGATCCCGGAAAAAATCCACAAGATCCCCGACCATCCGCCTTTTCCCTTGACGGTTTCTTTCACTCTGGCCTCATGTCTGGCAACAATCTGCTTGGTCAGATGGTTGACCGCTTCCGTCATCTGGGTGCGGGCTGTCGCAAAATAACTTCCTTCAGCCAGCAATCTGGAGATTTCATCATGCTTGCCCTCCGTCGCCAGTCTCATCAGATCTTTGCAGCCGCGCTGCATTTCCGGCCAAGCCGAATCCATCGCGGCAACGATTTGCCCCTCGTCGGAAGAGGTTTGCTTGTTTTTGTATTGCTGAATGAATTGCTCAATGGCGTCCATTTCTTTTTTGATGTTTTCCTGGGCGCCGCCGCGCGATGACGGGACTGCAACATACCGGTAAATGTTTTCCTGAAGAGCCGTCAGGCTTTCCTTGAACGCGCCGATATTTTTGATGTCCGTCAGATATTGACTGTATTGAGCATCCAATCCCCGGAGCGCCCCCATCCTGACCTTCGCACCGCTCAACATCAACGCCGTAACAAACACAAAAATAAACGCAAAGGTGCCCGTCAATTTAATGCTCAATTTCAGATTATCAAAGAAATTGCTTTTTATGATCTTTTCCATTTTTTAACTCCTTATGCTTGGGTAGAATCAGTTGACCGTTGCCGCGTCTTTATTGTCGGCACCGGCAGCTTTTTTCAGATTGATGATATCGGCGGAAGAGAGAATTTTTTCTATATCTAGAAGCAGTCTCACGCGGCCGCCCGTTTTTCCAATGCCCAACAGATATTCCGGATTGACATCCCCGCCGAACGAAGGCGTGTCTTCAATATCTTCGGATGAAACATTGACCACTTCCGAAACCCTGTCCACCAAAATGCCCATCATCAGCGTGGATGTTTTAATGACGATAATACAGGTTTCATCGGTCATTTGCGTTTCATCCATCCCAAATTTAATTTTCAGATCCATGATCGGATGAATTTTCCCCCGCAGGTTAATGACGCCCCTGATATATTTGGAGGTCAACGGTACCGGCGTGATCGGCATCCGACCTATAATTTCCTGAACTTTGAGGATTTCAACCCCGTATTCCTCGTGATCCAGGAAAAACGTCAGATACTTGCCGGCACGGGAATCAACAGTCGCGGTGGAATTTCCTTTTGTTGAATTTATATTGTTCATGTTCTTCCCTCCTCTTTAGAGCCAACAGATGAATTAGAAAGCAATACCTTATGCTATGAAGGTCCCGGCTTAAAAAACCATTGTCAGAGTGCCGCATTGGATTGCTGACGGGACATTTCAATGATCCCCGACACATCCAAAATCAGGCCGACCAAACCGTCCGACATGATGGCCCCGCCGGCAATGCCGGGAACTTTTTCAATTCCTTTTCCCAAAGACTTCGTCACGACCTGCGTTTGAGACAAAAGATCATCCACGAACAAAGCGCAACGCTGGTTGCCCTCGCCGATGACAATTAACAACCCTTCCGTAATGGATGTTTGCGCATCCGGAACGTTAAACAAGCGGTGAAGCCTGAATACGGGAAGCACTTCATCACGCAAAATCAGCATTTCCGCCCGGCGGTTCACGGTGCTGATATCTTCTTCCTTGGGTTTGATGGCCTTATGAATGTTCAACGTGGGCAGGACGTACTGCTGCGAGCCGACTTTAATGATCATGCCGTCGGTAATCGCCAACGTGAGGGGAAACCGCATAATAAAGGTGCTTCCCTGGTCTTTGGCGCTCTGAACTTCTATGCGACCTCGCAAATCCTCCACGGCCTGACGCACCACATCCAATCCGACACCGCGGCCGGATACTTCCGTCACTTTTTCCGCCGTGGAAAATCCCGGCTGGAAAATGAATTGCCAGACTTCCTGGTCACTCATTCTTTCGGCTGACTCTATCAGACCCTTTTCGATGGCCCTTGCCACAATTTTTTGGCGATCCAATCCCCTGCCGTCATCGCCGACTTTGATGACAATGCTGCCTTCGGCGCGTCCGGCGGTGAGATAAATGCAGCTTTCTTTGGCCTTCCCCTTTTGTTCCCGCTCACGCGGATCTTCAATCCCGTGATCAACGGCATTCCGGATCAGATGAATCAAGGGATCCGCGATCATATCCACCATGCTGCGGTCAATCTCCGTATCCTCGCCTTCCGTGACGAAATTCACCATTTTCCCGTGCTTTTGAGAAAGATCGCGGGCTAAACGCGCCATTTTCTGGAAGGTGCCTTTGAGGGGAACCATGCGCAAGACCATGCTCAGATCCTGAAGCTCGCGGACGATCTTTCCCGTATGCGATATTTTTTTGTTTAACTCGTGATATCGGCCGCCTGAGATGCACTCGTCTTGCGCGACCATGGTATGCGCGATGACCAGTTCTCCCACGGTGTCGAGCAATTTATCCAAACGATCAATTTTCACCCTGACTGTCGATTCCGGGGTCCATTCCGGCAAAGGGGAGGACGTGGATTTGTTCACGAATATATCCGATTCTTTTTTGGCTGCCTGCTCTTTTGACACCTCAGGCCCCGGCTTATCCGCCTTCACGTCAGTTTTTGACTTTTTAACTTCGGCAATAAAATTGCCGAGCAACGCCAATAAATCATCGTAGCCCGGAGGTAATTCTATTTGTTTCCCGGGACCGGATGATTTCATTCTTTCCAAAATAATCTTTATGATATCCAGAGATTTAAGGGCAATGTCGGCATGGGCGGCCGTAAAAGAATCCTGACCGTCGCGCACCTTGACAAGAATGGATTCCGCCTGATGAGCGATATCTTTGATACAATTGAGATTGATAAATGACGACGTTCCCTTGATGGTGTGAAAACTTCTGAAAATGGTATTTAACAATTCCTGATTGTTCGGATCTTTTTCCCAGTCTAAAATCGCGGCTTCCGCCGCGTTGCAACATTCCATGCTTTCCACAACGAATTCATTATATAAATCGGCATCGAATTCTTCGGACAGAGTGAACATTTTTGAATCTTCCTTAAGCGGCATGGGTTCGTCTTCCTCTTTTTTTCTTTCTTCCGCGTCTTCTTCCGACAAATCTTCCTCGCTCAATTCCATGGCCTTCTCCAATAATTTCCCCAGTTTCACGATGCTGTCTCTGCGCGACTCTGCATTTTTTCCCAGCAAAGCGTTCGCCTCCTCGCAGGCTTCACTCATGATGGCTTCAATAATCTCGGGAGCTCGTTCGCTGTATTGGAAAAGATTATCCAGAAAGACCTTCAGTTCATCATCATTTTCTGGATTGATTTGAATCAACGATATGGCAAGGGTGTTTAGATTCATATTTCCAGCTTTCAATAAAGGATCAAAATCTCTAAAGGATAAAATTGCATCCGACCATCAACAAAACCCTTTAGGATTTATGGAAAGTCCTTGTAATTTATAAATATTTTAATATGATTTGTCAACCTGATTATACAGTCGCCATCTGATTCTTTTTTTGATTCGAATTTGTAATTTTAAAATGAAAAGTATTGACTATGCGAAACATATTTAGTAATAAATTTACTGATATTTTTACAAATATTGCAAAGAAGCGTGAGAGCCATGCCGGAGGATTGTTCCATCAGTAAGATTGAAAAATTTTTCATTAAAGGAATTTATTTAAATTCTTTTTCATAACAAAACACAAATGCCGAGCACAGGAAGATGATGATTAAAAAGATATTAATTGTGGATGACTCCCCCTTCTCCATCAAAATTATGAAAAGTTGCATTCCCAAAGATAACGATTATGAAATACACGATGCCTCCGACGGGCGCATGGCGATAGAAAAATATAAAGAAGTGAGGCCGGATCTCACTTTTTTGGATTTAACCATGCCCGTCATGAACGGTTATCAGGCTTTGGAAGAAATTATCAAAATAGATCCCCGAGCCATGGTCATTATCGTGACAGCCGATGTTCAGATCAAAGCCATCGAAAAAGCCCATGAATTGGGAGCTTTTGCCGTCGTGAAAAAACCGCCGGCAAAAGAATCCATCGAACAGGCATTAAAAGAAGCAAATCAATACCTGATGGAACGTGGATAAATTATGACGACTCAAGAAAACGCCAATACAATGATTACCAGCGAGGAGACGGATCTTCTTCAGGAAATAATGAATATCGCCTTTGGCCGCGCGGCCGCCGACCTGGCGGAGTTCATAGATATTTTCGTCGTTTTGAGCGTGCCGCAGATCAAGCTGCTGCAAATTTACGATCTTCCCCAGCATCTGCATGAGGAAATCCAGCAAATCGATAAAGTATCCGTCGTCCAACAGAGCTTTTGGGGCAAATTTAAAGGAAACGCCTTTTTGGTTTTTCCTGCGGGATCCGGCAGAAGAATCATCTCCCTCTTTGACGTTGAAAATAAATTTTTCCAGATGGAACCGTCCGTGGAAATGGAAAAAGATACTTTCCTGGAAGTCGGCAATATTTTAATCAGCGCCTGCATCGGAAAAATCGCCGAACTGTTGGGCGACGTTATCACCTATTCACCGCCGCGTGTAGTCATTGATCAAAGCTTACGGGGCGTTGTTTACGACAACATGAACGATCCGGACAACCTGGCAATCGTCTTGAGAACGGTTTTTGAATTTAATCAAAAAAACGTGAGTGGCTACATGTTCATCATTACAAAACAAGAGTCGTTTGCCTGGCTCAAAGCGGCCCTGCACCGATTCCTTGCACAATACGAATAGACCCGCCGCGTATCCTTCTTCTAAAACAGTCAAAGCCAACGATTCGCTCTGCGCATGAGATAAAAACGCTAATGAGATGATCCGTTCATTTGAAATGGATCACCAGGAATAAGACATGATCACCGTGGCGAGAATAGCGATGAAAATGGCCGACAAAGCAAACCCCAACCAAGACAGTAATTTTTTCGGATGATTTAAACCTATTACGCCGGCCATAATGCCGGTGGTCGCAAACGCCATGCTGACAAACAGCAAAACGACGGACGACGTCGACCAATCCGCTATGCCCGTTTTAATCACTCCCCCCAGCTTCAAAGCGATCAACATTATTAATCCGATAATCGAGGAGCAAACAGAGATGATCCCCGCCAAAGGGCGGCCGCCTGTTTTCAAAGCATCATCGGAAATGTCCCTGTCGGTGATTTCCCGAGCGTTTTGCAAATGCGCATCTTTGGCAAAGACTTTTTCTCCGCAGAA
>DAOSZO010000097.1:0-5954 GCA_035382085.1 Smithella sp. | reverse complement strand
CCGCAGAAACCGCAAGGCGAACCATCACCGACAACTTCTGCGCCGCATTTTGGACAATATGGCATGATGTAACCTCCTCTGGAGATGTTATCTTTTCGAGAATTATAAGAAGATTCATTTTTGAAGTCAACCATTCCTTGCAAAACGAAATGTCGCAAAATTTCAGCCAAGATTTGCTTGACACACGCCGTGGCAATCCCTATAGTCCGGCATCTGCGGTCGACAGGAGAAAAAAAATGAGTTTATTAAAAGGCAATTTCACCTTTTCTCGCTTCCATGTGGCAGGGCATTTACCCCAGGCTTTTTTACCGTTTGTCAACAATAGGATAAAAGCGAACGCTTTTCAAGAAACCGTCAAATCCACAGATGAAAAAAGATGGGGATGGGTTTCTCTAACGGATTTTCTGGACACTGATTTCCAGCATGCGAATTACGCTTTGGGTGATTACCTGATTTTTTCCATGAGGGTGGACCGCAAATCCGTCGCTCCCAGTTTACTAAAACTTAAGGTGCTGGAGGAGGAAAGGCGTTTTCTGGCCGAAAGCGGAAAAGAAAGAATAAACAAATCTCTGGCCAACGAAATCAAAGAGAAGGTCAAACTGCAAATTCTTTCCAAGATGGACGCCGTTCCCGCCTTCTACGATGTCTGCTGGTCGGTCAGCAAGAAAGTTCTATATTTCTCATCTTTGGCCGATAACGTCGCGCAAGATTTCGTCGAACTTTTCAAAACAACTTTTGCTTTAAATCTAAAACCTTTCTCTCCTTCGGATCATGAAGCCATAAAAACAAACGAGGAATCGGGATTAAAGAACGTTTCCATCGGACGAGAATTTCTAACCTGGCTGTGGTTTAAGTCGGAGGAACGAAACGGCAAAATCAGAATATCCGACACCCGAGAAGTGGAACTTTGTTTCCTCAAAAGGCTTGTTCTTGAAGCCGGCGAAGGAGAGTTCGCGCAGAGCGTCGTGTGTCAGGGACTGCACGCCGACCTCAACGAGGGGAAAGAAGCCCTCCGTCAGGGGAAAAAAGTCAGAGAGGCCCGCCTGAAACTCCAACACAATCAAAACGAATGGGAATTCACACTGAAAGCCGATACCTTTCATTTTCAGTCCTTAAAGACGCCCGAAACAAAGGAGGAAGAAATGGAAGAAGGAAGTTCGGGAAAACTCCTGGAAAGAATTTATCTGATCGAAGAAGCCGTCCGTCTTCTCGATGAGCTGTATGCATTATTCTTAAGTGTCCGTTTCGGCTCACACTGGGCATCCAAGGAGCTTAAACGTCTGCACCAGTGGCTCGAACGCTGAAGACTATTTTAAGGATTTTTCAGAAGAGGTCTCATCAGATCTTCCAAGGCTTGCCGGTGATTGTCCAAGGCAGCATCGTCCATGTTATCCGGCAACATGACAGGCGGCAAAAATTTCGCCACGACTTTGGAATAGGGTTTGGGAATCATAAAATGATCCCAACTCTTCAAATGCCAGGCGGATTCAGCCATGGCGGCCAGGGGGAAAATGGCCGCCCCCGAGGCATGCGCCATCATGATGGCCCCCGGCTTCACCTCGCCGGCAGGACCGCGAGGTCCGTCCAGAACATGCACGCCCATGCGCCCGTTCCGGATTCTCTCAATCATTTCCTTTAACGCGCCGACTCCTCTTCTCGAAGACGACCCTCTCACAACAGAAGCACCCCCCGCCTCAACAATATTCGAGGCGATGTCGCCATCCAGACTTTTGGAAATCATCACGCAGGGCCTGTATTTCCTGTAGTTGGGGAAAAAACGCAGGGTCAGTAAAAGTTGTTGGTGCCACAGACACACAAGCGCCCGGCCCCCACCTTCCAAATGGGAAAGTAACAATTCCTGGTTTTCCACCGTCAGGCGCCATGTTAAACAGTAGAGACGGGCCAGTCGATAAACCAACCTTCCCGCCGCTTTCGTCGATGAAAATCTGCGCAGTGTTTTAATCATATCCATTGCCTTCAAAGCGCTTTTCCATAATCATGATTATTCCGCTTGCGCAAGAGCAAATTGATTTTTCTTGATCATTTCATCTCGCGTGATAAAATGATCGCAAAGATTCATCCCTCTTAAACATCATTGGGGAAACCAATATGCAGCTCTCCAAACTGGTTGAAGCCATGGCCCATCCATCCTTTTATCCCGAAAAACCGGACAGAGTCGAATTGATTGAAACGCATATTTCCTATGTTTTTCTCGCCGGCGATTATGTTTACAAGGTCAAGAAACCCGTTTTGTTTGATTTCTTGGATTTCACCACCATGGAAAAAAGAAAATTCTATTGCGAAGAGGAAATCCGGTTAAACAGACGCCTCGCCCCCGACACCTATCTGGGGGTGATCGCCATATCCCGAGACACCCGGGGAAAACTTCGTCTCGGCGAGGGGCCGGAAATCGTCGATTACGCCGTCAAAATGAAGAAACTCCCCGCCGATAAAATGCTCAAGAACGTTTTAGCTGCCGGTGCAGCTGGTGAAAATACAATGGACCGCCTTGCTGAGAAACTCGCCGACTTTCACCGTCAAGCAAAAACGGACAAACAAATCGATGCGGTGGGGGACGTCGATCATATTCGAGGCAACACGCAAGAAAACTTCCAAGAAACAAAAGATTTCATCAACATAACGATCCCCGAATACCAGTATAACTTCATCAAAGCCTTCACCGAAAAAACCCTCGTGACCAAAGAATCTTTGTTTCGCAAAAGGATTTCGGATCACCGGATCAGAGAATGTCATGGGGATTTGCACCTTGATCATATCTGCGTTGCCGATGAAATCATCATTTTCGACTGCATTGAATTTAACGACCGCTTCCGCTGCGGGGATGTGGCTGAAGACGTCGCCTTTCTGACGATGGACATGGATTTCAACGGCTATCCTCACCTGGCAAAAAGTTTCGAGAAATTTTACCTCCAGCACTCCGGTGATGTCGACATGCCCCAAGTGCTGAATTTCTACCGCTCGTATTATGCATACGTGCGGGGCAAAGTCGCCAGTTTTCGCCTGACCCAGGAAGCGCTGGAAACTAATGAACGACAACAAATCATCCAAACGGCCGGCAGGTATTTCGACCTTGCCTACCGATATGCCACCCGGCTGGAAAAACCGGCATTGATCTTGACTGCGGGACTGATGGGCTCCGGCAAAAGCTATCAGGCGAAAATCCTGTCCGACTATCTGGGCGCCCTGATCATCAGTGCCGACAAGCTACGGAAAAAAATCTTCCACGTCCGGCTCCGGGAACGTCGACATGAAGGCTTCGGTCAGGGAATTTATTCTTCAGACCATTCCATCCTGGTCTATGGAAAAATTCTCGAACTGGCGGAAAAAAACATCCGACAGAACAAAGCCGTCATCGTTGACGCCTCATTCAAGAAAAGAGAACACCGTATCCGGGCCAGGGAGTTGGCTGTAAAGCTCGGTGTTCGTTTTTATATTCTGGAATGCCTCTGTACCGAGGAAACGGCCCGTAAACGCCTGGAAAAAAGAGTTCTTGATAACGATAGTGTTTCCGACGGGCGATGGGAGTTGCTTCAGTCACAAAAGAAAGATTTTGCCCCCATTGATGAAATGCCGCCGCAAAACCATTTCATCATTGACACATCCGCCCATCCCGACATCGCCAGACGGAATATTATTGAAAAAATCAAACTGGACGAATGAAAAGTTCTTTCGAGCCTTTCGAACCGAAACTATTTTTTGCTTTTTGAGGACTTGGCTTCCTTTTCCTGTTTCTTTTTTTCTTCCGCTGCGATTTTATCCTTTGTTTCCTTGATATAATACTCGACCTTGTAATCAAGCCCCACATTGGCGTAATCGCTGGCGATCTTTTCAAAACGTGCCAGCGCCGCCTGATATTTCTTTTGATTGAAATAAAACTTTCCGACGTAAAATTCCCGTTCAGCCAGTTTTTGCTTCACGTCCTTCAACATTTTTTCCGCCATCGTGCGGAATTTGCTTTCCGGATAACGGGCAATCAGGGTTTCCCATTCCCTTTTGGCAAGCAGCGCCTCCGTCATATCACGGTCGATCGCGCCGATCTGATTGTAATGACACATGCCTTTCTGATAGATTGCATAGGGCACATTTTCATTGTCCGGATGCAAAGACACAAAATCGCTGTAAGAACTTTCCGCCTCGACATAATTTTTATCGCTGAAATAGGCATCGGCTATGCCGATTTCCGCCAAAATCGCCAGCTCGTGCAGGGGATATTCCTCCTTGAGCCGCGTAAAATACTCCTGCGCTTTCCTATAATTGCCGTCTCTGAATTCCACAGACGCGCGGGAATACAAACCCTCCGGCGTCGCTTTGGGCAGTTCACTCTTCTTGAAAAAGTTCAACAGGGAACAGCCGCTGAAAACAAAAGCCAGAAGCACGGCAAAGACGATCATCCATCCGCGTTTTATTCGAAATCCCTTGAGATTCATCAATGTCATCCCTTTTCTCTCGATTGATTTATAAGGCTTTTTTGATAAAGTCTTCCAGACGATCCTTGGAAACAAGACCCACGAGCGTATCCAGAACATTTCCATTCTTGAAAAGAATGATGGTCGGTATACTGCGCACGGCAAAATTCACAGCCGTCTTCTGGGCGTCATCCACGTTGAGCTTCATAAACTTCACACGATCTTGATATTTCCCTGCGATTTCTTCAAAAACCGGCGCCAGCGCTTTGCAGGGACCGCACCAGGGCGCCCAAAAATCGACCACCACCGGCTTGTCACTTTTGATAACTTCATTTTCAAAGTTTGCGTCTGTGGCCGTATCATAGAATCGGCTGCTCATAAATCAAATCCTCCTTAAAACATTGACTGATGGATTGCATGCCTATATGTCATATTCCGGAGACGAAAGTCAAATGCTATCTGCCGGCCCTGGACAAAACTCATTTTTTGACCGTTCTGGATTTATCTGCTATAAAACATCTCGCCAAGGAGAACGACATGAAACTTTTAGGAATTATTTCGACCCGACTGGTCATGGAACGAAGTGATTTGCTCAGGGACGGCAGACCCCGTTTGATGAAAAACAAATACGGTCAGGTCACCGTTTTCACCACCAACAAAACCGCCTTAATTTTACGGCACGGCCATCATCCGCAAAAACACATTCTTCCCCACATCATCAATCACCGCGCCAATATCAAGGCCCTGAAAGACATGGGGGTCCGGGAAATCATCGGCGTCAACTCCACCGGATCCCTGAAGAAATCGCTGCGTCCCGGCACCGTGATGATTCCGGACGATTTCCTGACATTGACCGCGACGCCCACGATTTTTCATCACTGCGCCGTTCACATTACGCCCCGGTTGAGTGAGGACGTCCGCGCAAACATCATCCGGGCGGCAAAAAACATTCACCTGAACGTTAAAAAGAAGGGAACATACTGGCAGACGCAGGGCCCGCGGCTGGAAACCCGGGCCGAAATAAAAATGATGGCGCGCTTTGCCGACATCGTCGGCATGACCATGGCCAATGAGGCGGTCATCGCGCAGGAACTCGGCCTGCCCTTCGCCAGCATTTGCTCCGTGGACAATTACGGAAACGGCATCGCGGACCAGCCGCTGAGCATGAAAGAAATTCTCGACGGCACGCGCAAAAACGCCGACTTGATCATTCAAATTTTGCACAGTTATCTTGAGCTGTTTTATTAGCTAGAACGCCCCCAGCTGACACGGCTTGATCTTGATGCCCATCGCTTCGCAGGCGGAAGAAACTTTCGTCCGGGAAATATTCAGTTTCCGGGCGATGTCCCAGGCGGCGGCGCAGGATAATTTTTCATCTTTCAGGGCGGCGGCAATGGCCTCTTTTAATTCCGGTGATATTTCTTTGGCGGGTTGAACAATTTTTTTCGTCTCGCCGTAGCCGAAAAGCCCCAGCTGGCATTTCGCTATCTTGACATTCAGGATATCAATCGTCCTTCCCGTCTCCTC
>DAOSZO010000096.1:0-5966 GCA_035382085.1 Smithella sp. | reverse complement strand
CACGATGCTGCCGTTGACGGTCGGAATGCCGCTCTTGTTGCCGCCGTGCTCCACGCCCTCGCGCACGCCTTCATAGATTCGCCGCGGGTGCAGGACGCGGGGGGGAAGTTTCTTTTTGTAAAACGGCGAGGCAAAGCAGAAAACATCCGTGTTGAAAATGAGCTTTGCGCCCAGGCCGGTGCCGAACGGGTCGCGGTTGACGCCCACGATGCCGGTGAGCGCCCCGCCGTAGGGATCCAGAGCGGACGGAGAATTATGCGTTTCCACCTTGAAAACCAGATTGTAGCGGTCGTTGAATTTGATGACGCCCGCGTTGTCCGTGAAAACGGAGAGGCAGAAATCTTTTTTCCCCTTCGCGCGACGGATTTTTTGAGTCGAGCCCTTGATGTAGGTTTTAAAAAGGGAGTTGATGGTAAACTTTTGCCTGCCGGCGGAGTAATGAATCAGGCTGTTGAAAATCTTGTGTTTGCAGTGCTCCGACCAGGTCTGCGCCAGGCATTCGAGCTCCACATCCGTCGCCGCGCGGCCCAGTCCAGCCGCTTCGCGCCGCGCGAGGGTCTTGCTGTCGCGGTAATAGTCGCGGATGGCGCGCATCTCCTCGAGATTGAGCGCCAGGATGCGCTCCCGGCTGATGCGGAGCAATTCGCCGTCGTCGGCCCGGGTCAGGTCCATTTCTTCGACCACGATATCCGGGGCGCCGGAAACCCGCGGGACGTAGGCGGGCAGACCGCGCGAGAAATCGAAATCCCGGGCGGAGAGGATTTGCCAACGCTCGATAAGCTCGTTGGCCAGAAGCCCCGACGCGATTTTTTCGGCGTCAGCCTTCGTGATTTTCCCGCTGATGAGGTACTGGCGCGAGGTGTGGACGCTGAGGCTCCGCTCGCCCTTTTTGATTTTGAGCAGAAGCGCGATGGCCTCGCGGGCGGTCTTGCCCACGTTGTCGGTCACGCCCGGACGGAAGCCGACTTCAATCAGCCAGTCGAACTCCCGGGCCAGCGGCCGGTTAACGGCGAAGCGCTGGATGACGGGATCGGAAAGCGGCCCCTGCGCGGCCAGGCGGAGCTCCCCAGGCGTCAGTGCGCCTTCCACGGTGTACACCTCGATGGTTTGAACCCGCTCCACAGGCAGAGCCAAATGCTCGACGATGCGCTTCTTGATTTTTTCCCCCAGGGCGTCGCGGATGCCTTTTTTGAAACCGACTTCGATTCTGCTGGCCATAGTAAATCCTGATCGGCGGATGATGGTCCGCCTCTCTCGCGGCGGACGAGGGTTTATATCCAAAAGCGCCGAATTATGCAACCGCCAAATGCTTTTTTTTACAAAAAAAATGGGCGGGCTTTCCTGCGGGACGAAAAAACGGGGAATTCTCTCCGGAGAATCCCTATTTTACTTGACATGCGTTTTGTTTCATCGTTATATATCCGCAAATCCGTTTTGTTTTCTTTTGCCCGAAATAATGTTAATTCCTGTTTGCCACCAATCGTGTTGTCTGACAGGTCTTTAGTGGTTCGATGGAAATATTGATTGTTGCCGTTGGAATAGTGGTGATTGCCGGCTTTGCCCTGGTTTACTGGCGGGTGGGGCGCGGTTTTGCCGGTTTTGCGAATGTTTCCGGTCAAGTGGATCATCTGCGCGACCTGCAGGAAAGAACCGACCGCGCGGTTCGGGAGGAGATCGCGCGCCTGCGGGAAGAGGTGCAAACACAGGCTTACCGGGAAAGAACGGAGCTCGGCGAGCACTTGAAATCCTTCAGCGACGGGGTGCAGAACCGCCTGGCGGAACTGACCCTGACCTCGGAGAAAAAAATCGAGTCCGTCCGCGCTGCCGTTGATGAGAAGCTCAGGCAGATTCAGGAGGACAATTTCCGCCAGCTGGAACGGATGCGTCAGACCGTTGACGAAAAACTCCACAGCACGCTGGAGACGCGCCTCGGGGAGGCGTTCAAGCTGGTCAGCGACCGGCTGGAGCAGGTGCAGAAAGGGTTGGGAGAAATGCAGTCTCTCGCCACCGGCGTGGGCGACCTCAAAAAAGTTCTTCTGAACGTCAAAACCAAGGGGGTGCTGGGGGAATGCCAGCTCGGCGCGATTCTGGAGCAGATTCTCACGCCCGCCCAATATGAGCAAAATGTCCGCACCAAAGAGGGAAGCGGCGAGCACGTCGAGTTTGCCGTGAAAATTCCCAGCAAGGAAGATTCGGCCAAATTTATCTGGCTGCCGATCGACGCCAAGTTTCCCACGGAAGATTACACCAGGCTATTGGACGCCTACGAGGCGGGGAATGTCCCGGAGATTGAGGCGGCCGCCAAAAGCCTCCGCTCGAAGATTGAAAAATTCGCCAAAGACATCAGCGGCAAATATCTCGATCCGCCCCATACCACGGATTTCGCCATCATGTTTCTTCCCTTTGAAGGGCTTTTTGCCGAAGTGCTCAGGATGCCGGGTCTTTTTGAGCGGATTCAGCGCGACTACCGGGTGACCATCACCGGGCCGACGACCGTCTCCGCGTTTTTGAACAGTCTCCAGATGGGCTTCCGGACGCTGGCCATTCAGAAGAGCTCCAGCGAGGTCTGGAAGGTCCTGGGCGAGGTGAAGACCGCGTTCGCCAAGTTCGGCGAGACGCTCGATGCCGTGCGCAAAAAAATTGACCAGGCGGCCAGCACGGTGGACGAGGCGCAGCGCCGGACGCGGGTGCTTTCCGGCAAGCTTAGGGCCGTGGAGTCCCTGCCGGAGGTTCCGGAGACGCGGGAGGTTTTGGTGGAGAATGTTTCCGAAGACGATGTTGAGCATTGAAAATAAAATCAGACAAGCATAGCAGCGGGAGGATGATGTATGAATGATGTTTTTATCGAGCGCCGGCAGGAGGACCGTCGGTCAACGGATCGGCGCCAGGGCGAGCGAAGAAAGTTCGAGCGCCGGTCGGATGTGCGCAAGCAGAATCAGGAAGCCATCCGCGAACACATGGAGAAATACAGGGTTTTGCTCAAGGACATCAAGGACGCCTATTTTGAAGTGGATGTGCTGGGCAATTTCACGGTGGTCAACACGGCGATGTGCGATGCCCTGGGGTATGGACCGGCCGAACTGATCGGCGAGAAATACTGGACGCTGATGGACAAGGAAGTGGCCAAGCTGCTCAAGGAGGCGGTGGAGGATCTGCATCAGAAAGACCAGCCGGTTCATCTTCTGGATATGGTGGCGCGCAAGAAGGACGGCGCCCGGATTGTCTATGAGGCGATGGTTTCCGTGATCCGGGACGTGGATGGGGTTGTCATCGGTTTCCGCGGCGTGGGCCGCGATGTCACGCGCCGCCGCGAAATGGAAGCGGAACTGAAAAGAAATCAGGAAGAACTGCTCAAAAAGAACCGGGAAATTGACGAGAGCAGGGAAAAGCTGGAGGCCGCGCTGGCGGAATTGAAAAAGACTTACGAGGAGCTGAAGGCGTCACAGATGAAAATTCTGCAGCAGGAAAAAATGGCGTCCATCGGGCAGCTGGCCGCCGGCGTCGCTCATGAAATCAACAATCCGATGTCCTTTGTCGCCAGCAATCTCTCAACGCTGGAAAAATATATCAAACGCCTGGATGACTTCATCCGGACGCTGTCCGCCGCGGTTGAATCCGTCAAGGATCCCGGCGTGATGCAGACGGTCATGGAAAAACGCGGCCAGTTGAAAGTGGACCATGTGCTCGAGGACGCGAAACTGCTGATCAAGGAATCTCTGGACGGGGCGGACCGGGTGAAAAAAATCGTTCAGGAGCTCAAGAGCTTTTCGCGGATGGACGACGAGGACTATAAAATCGCCGACATCAACGAATGCATTGACAGCGCCATCACGATTGTGTGGAACGAATTGAAATACAAAACGACCTTGAAAAAAGAATACGGGGACCTGCCGAAAACCAAGTGCTATCCGCGGCAGATCAACCAGGTGTTTGTCAATCTGCTGATCAACGCCGTCAACTCCATTGCGGACAAGGGTGTCATCACCATCCGGACGTGGCACGAAGACGGCTTCATCTGGATGCAGGTCTCCGACACGGGCGTGGGCATTCCGCGTCAGAACCTCAGCCGAATTTTTGAACCCTTCTTCACGACCAAGGAGGCGAGCAAGGGAACGGGGTTGGGATTGAGCATCACCTACGACATCGTGCAGCGGCACAAGGGCGAGATCACCGTCCAAAGCGAAGTGGGCGCGGGCTCGACGTTTACCGTGAAGATACCCGTGGTCGCCTGAAAAAATTCGTCAAAGATGTCGGTTATTTTTCGTTTGACATCAGGCCTGAACCGTGGTTTACGAATCGGCAAAGATTTGGGGAAACGGCCTGATTTTCCGGAAACGGTTTTTTGTAAAAATTTTATCTGGAGGTGTGTATGTCGAAAAATATTTTCAGATCGGTTTTTATTTTGCTTTTCAGTCTTTGGGCGGCCGGAGCCGTGTGGGCCGCTCCGGTGGTCAAGATCGGCGCTCTGTTTTCGGTGACGGGTCCCGCCTCGTTTCTGGGCGAGCCGGAACGCAACACCGCGGTGATGATGGTTGACGAGATCAATAAGGCCGGCGGCATCAAGGGACGCAAGCTGGAGCTGGTGGTTTACGACACCCAGGGCGACGCGACCAAGGCGGTTCAGGCGGTCAATAAGCTCATCAAGGACGACAAGGTTGTGGCGATCATCGGGCCGAGCACCACCGGCGACAGCATGGCGGTGATTCCCGTGGTCGAAAAGGCGGAAATCCCCCTCATCTCCTGCGCGGCGGGCATCAAAATCACCGACCCGGTCAAAAAATGGGTGTTCAAAACAGCGCAAAACGACTCGCTGGCCGTCATGAAAATTTACAAACATCTCCAGCAACAGAAAATTTCCAAGGTCGCCATTCTGACGGTTTCCGACGGTTTCGGTTCTTCCGGCAGGGAACAGCTCAAATTGCTGGCCAAGGAATTTGACATTCAAGTCATATCCGACGAAACCTACGGTCCAAAAGACACGGACATGACCGTGCAGCTGACCAAAATCAGAAACAGCGAAGCCCAGGCGATCATCTGCTGGGGCACCAATCCCGGTCCGGCCATTGTGGCCAGAAACGCCAAACAGCTGGGCATCAAACTTCCCCTGTACATGAGCCACGGCGTTTCCTCCAAAAAGTTCATTGAACTGGCCGGAGAAGGAGCCGAGGGCATCATTCTGCCTTCCGGCCGCGTGATTGTGGCCGACCAGCTGCCCAAGAACGATCCGCAGAAAAAGGCCCTGATGGATTACGTCAAGAAATATCAGGCACTCTACAAGGTGGAAGGCGACCATTTCGGCGGCCACGCCTATGACGCGGTGATGCTGCTGAAGAAGGCCATGGAACAAGGGGGCTTCACGCCGGCGGGCATCCGCGACAATCTGGAGAAAATCAAAAAATTCGCCGGCATCGGCGGAACCTTCAGTTTCTCTCCGGAAGATCACGCAGGGCTGACCAGCGACGCCTTTGTTCTGGTGAAAGTTGAAAAGGGCGACTGGAAGCTGATCAAGTAGTCAATGACGTTGTAGAGATCTCTGGTTGTGTTCCGCGGCGCGGGTTTTGAAACCCGCGCCGCGCCAGTCTTGATTCCAAAAATTCGGTAGCATCACGCGCATGGCAGACTTCCGGCAACTGTTTCAATATATCCTTTCGGGACTTTCCAACGGCGCCATCTACGCGCTCATCGGTTTCGGTTTCGCCGTCATTTACAACGCGACTGGTATCATCAATTTCGCGCAGGGCGAATTTGTCATGCTCGGAGGCATGCTGACCGTCTTTTTTCTGACGGTCCTGCAGATGCCTCTGGCGCCGGCAATATTGCTGGCGATTGCCGTGTCCACGGCGGCGGGCGTGACCTTTGAACGCCTGGCCATCCGGCCGCTGCGCAACGCCGAGCCGCTGCGCCTGATCATCATCACCATCGGCGCGAGCATCTTTATCCGCGGCGTCGCCATGCTGCTTTGGGGA
>DAOSZO010000095.1:0-6111 GCA_035382085.1 Smithella sp. | reverse complement strand
TGAAAATGAAAAAGATTACAATGACGCTCAGGTCAGCGCCATCCTCAACAAGACGCTTGAGGAAATCCGGAGCATGCCGGCATTTGAAAAACGCCGCATCTTGATGGACCATCGCAGAAAAGAGCTGAAAAAACTCATCAGTGTCTATTATGTTCAGCGCGGCTGGAATGAGTCGGGAATTCCGAAAATTGAGACGTTGAAACACATAGGCTTGTGGGAATTTCTCAATGACGAAACCAGAGAGAGAATTGCTTCCCTCAACGAAAAAAACTAAAGTCCGGACAGGGCCGTCAGCGAGGCGTCGGCACCCTTTGTTTCGTCGTGATCTTTGGTGATGTCGTATCGTTCGGTAATGATGAGCCTTCAGTTGTCCGGAGACCTGAACCATTTCAAGAAATCTGTTTTTCCTTCAAGATTGTCCTTGCATCAGAATCCATTTTGTATCATATAATTTACATAAATTTTCGAAAGAGGTGTTTGAGCCATGAATATCAAAGGCAGCTCTTATGTTACGACCAAAGCCATTATTTCAGAAGCTTTCGGAGAAGAGAAGTGGAATGCCTTCAAAGCCAAAGTTGTTGCGAAAGACAAGTTTTTTAACAATGTGATTATGTCTGTTACGCTCATTCCCGTGGATAAAATAATCATATTTTTTGATGAACTGTGCAGGGAGTTCTTCGGCAATGACAAAATGCAATATGCGATGTTCGGAAAATCAGGCGCCAAATTTGTCCTGTCGCCGGATGGACCGTATCGATCCTACATGCTGGCCAAGGATTTGAAGCAATTTGTGGACAATTCCATGCCGAAGATCTGGGTCACTTATTTTGACGGAGGCACGTTTAAATCCTGGCTGGAAAATAACGTGGTGCATCTCAAGGTCACCGGCCTGGACGTCCAGAATAATTATTTTGAATATCTTGTCATGGGGTTCAATCAGCAGGCCCTGAAAATCTTCGGCAAAAAGACTGACGCCAAACGCATCAAGAGTATCGCTGCCGGTGATGACGAGCTCTACATTCAGTATACCTTGAAAGATTGATCAGATCACTGAGGTCGGGTCCTCTTGAGTCGTCGACTCAATGAACCGCTGCGGCTGGGGTGAATGCATTTTGCGCCAAATCCAGAAGCTCCTTATTTTCGGGAATGTCCAGGATCAATGGCCATAGTGTAAACTGAATCTTGTCGGATTTGTCAATGATTGCCTGCGTGGGAAGAAGGCCGATCTTGAAGATTTTGGTTTTCTGTCCGTATGACTTCAAGGCCTTGTGCTGTGAGGCGTGCAGCCCGATAAACGGCAGGATTTTTTCGAGAATCGTTGAAGGCATTGGCGCTTTCCGGGCCAGTCTCGCGAGAGGGTCTGCGCCGAAGGCCTTGATGAAAAAAATGCGATTCATCACGCACTCGAAGTGCACCATAAATTAGGAAGGAGCCAGTCCGATGGACGACAAAATTGTTGTGGAGTACCGGGGGGATTACGTATACGCGGCGCTCTATGGCAGCAACAATTATGATATTTCCCTTGAGCTTTGGCGGAGAATCATGTCGGAGTGCCGGGCGCATCAATGCTTCAAAATTCTCGGGGAAAACTTCACCACCGAAAAACTTTCCGTCATGGACGCATTTGATCATCTCAAGATCTTGGAGATCGTGGGCATCACGAGGGATTATCGCATCGCCTGGGTGAACAATACGCCGGAGACGGCTTTTACCCTTGAGTTCGTCGAAACGGTCGTCGTGAAAAATCGCGGTTTGGCCAACGGCGCGGTCTTTCCCACATTTGCGGAAGCTGAGCGCTGGTTGTTGGGCAAGGAAAAATAATAACAAAACTCTTCACCATAAGTTCAGCCTCGCGCCTGTGGACGCGCCTTATGTTTTTTCAACCTTAAGTGCGGGGGAATAATCGTGGAAAGATATGAGCGGGCCGTCGCCAAATTTGAATCCGGATACAATTGCGCGCAATCGGTTTTGTCCGTATTTTGCGATGATCTTGGTCTGGACCAGGACAAGGCGCTCAAAATTGCCTGTGGGTTCGGCGCGGGTATGGGCAGAAAAGAGGAGGTTTGCGGCGCGGTGAGCGGCGGAATCATGGCCATCGGCCTTAAATGCGGACGGGGAGTTCACGGTGGCTGGAAATCCACGGAAGTCGCTTATGCGAAAGTCCGGGAGCTGATGAACAGGTTTTCACAAATTCACGGCAGCTATCTTTGCCGGAGATTGCTTAACGATTGCGAATTGCTGACGGAAGAAGGTCAACGGACTTTCCTGTCCGGTGATTATTTGAACAGGATATGCAAGCCCTGCGTGAAGAGCGTGGTGGAGATTGTGGAAACTCTCTTGTGACGCTGCATCTTGATATGACATTAAGGAGAACGGATGATTTGCGTCGTTTCTCGTCATTCTGCGGGAAGGGATTTTCCGGTTAAATCGGGAAATGACAGGATGATGCGGCTTATTCAATCATTTCTTCCTACCGCCGTCGCCTTTGCTCTGATGGGCTATCTGGCCTTTGTGCAGCAATGGTCGCTTCAGGAATTCTGCTGGAGCGTCTGGCTGTGCGGTTTATTTTATTCCTGGGCCTGCGTGATTACGGCGGCAGCGCAGATAATGCTTACGGCCAGAGCGCAAAAGGAATTCTACGACGCGAAAATTCCCTGGGTCAAAAGAATTTCCCCCGAGGGGTTCGCTCTGGGGATTATTCCGGCGAGCCTGCTGATCGGATTTATC
This sequence comes from Smithella sp., assembly GCA_035382085.1. GTDB lineage: Bacteria > Desulfobacterota > Syntrophia > Syntrophales > Smithellaceae > Smithella. The sequence continues at coordinate 3,384 of DAOSZO010000095.1, read as the reverse complement.
ATGCTCTACATCTATTCCTGGATTTTTTCCTTTTACGGTCTTTTCCTGTCGGTGTTTGCTGAAATGAAACCCCTGAATCTTTTCGGCCGAAACGGTTTTATCAATTCTGATTTTTTCACGCCGGTCGCCTATCTGACCGATCATTTCTGGCCCATGATTCTTGCGACGCTGGTTGTGAACTGGCGTGATTTATGGCGACAAAACGCCCTGGAGAAAATCGTTTTTCCATTCAAAAGCCACGATATCCTCCGCATTCATGTCATGATTCTGGTTATGCCGTTTCTGGCGATAGTCACTTGGGCGTTGTTTGGGGACGCCTATCAGCAATGGACCGTTATTTTGCTTATAGGCCTTTTCTATTTGTTACCCAAAAGGCGGGGGAAAGAAAATAATGTCGTCGGTCAAAGCGTTTCAGTTCAATAAGACGATCATCAAAAACCCCGACTTCGGCTCGGTCTGCCTCATCTGGTCGGTGAAGGACGACGGCATCCGCGTCGAGCGCGTTTTGCTTTCCCGGCCGGGATACCCGGCTGAAAAAAGGGCGGCTGAACTTTATCCGTTTTGCCGCCCCTCTGTCTGTGAATCCGTGGATGCGATAGTTTATTCCATCGAGGCTTATCTTGAAGGCAGGGAGGTTACGGTTCCCCTTCGCCTGGTGGATCTGTCCGGTTTTTCCCCTTTTCAGCAGGCAGTACTGCGCGCTCAATATGCAATTCCGCGCGGATCGGTAAGCACCTATGGCCTTGTCGCGAGGCACGTGGGAGTGGCCGGCGGCGCGCGCGCGGTGGGTCAGGTCATGGCGAAAAATCCCTTTCCATTGATTATTCCCTGTCACCGGACGATTCTTTCTTCCCTTCACCTTGGATATTTTCAGAGCGGCGCCGAGATGAAAAGGCGACTCTTGGAAAGAGAGGGGATTGTTTTCGATGAGAAGGGCAAAGCGGTTTGCGGCCGGGTCCATTATGCTTCGACATAAAGGGAGGCGTAGGCCAGATTTCCTCGACGAAAACGGTCTTGACATCAAAGTCCGAAATCCGTATTTTGATCCACAAATGAAGCGAGATATTCGCAGTCAAGAAGAAAAGATGGAAAGGAACAATTCATGCCGATCACAGAAATTCTTGAACGAAACGCCTCCCGGTACGGCGATGAAATAAGTCTTGTGGAAATCAATCCTCAAATCAAGGAAGTCAAGGCGACCTGGAAAGACTATGAACTGGTCGAGCCCGATCCCGAAAAGCGGTATCGGCGCGAGATGACATGGCGGGAGTTTGATGACAAGTCCAACCGGCTGGCCAATTTTCTTCTGGGTAGAGGTCTGGAAAAAGGACAGAAGGTGGGCATCCTCTTGATGAATTGCCTTGAGTGGCTGCCGATTTATTTCGGCGTTTTGAAAACCGGTGCTCTGGCGGTGCCGCTCAATTACCGCTACACGGAGGAGGAAATTAAATACTGTCTTGATCTGGCCGAGTGCGATGTCCTGATTTTCGGGCCGGAATTTACCGGACGGATTGACGCGGTCAAGGATCAGATGCCGAAAGTAAAATTGCGCCTGTTCGTCGGTCAGAACGGTCCCGCTTTCGCCGAAAATTATTACGCGCTGACCGCGTGCTGTTCATCCGTGGCTCCGAAAATCAAACTCTCCGATGACGATGACGCCGCCATTTATTTTTCATCGGGCACCACCGGGTTTCCCAAGGCGATTCTGCATTCGCACCGCGCTTTGGTGTTTTCCTGCGAAGTGGAGATGAATCATCACCATCAAACGCGCGACGATAATTTTCTGTGCATCCCCCCACTTTATCACACCGGCGCGAAGATGCACTGGTTCGGCAGTTTTCTGTCCGGAAGCCGGGCCGTTTTGTTGCGCGGCGTGAAACCGGAGTGGATCCTCCAGGCGGTGTCGGAGGAACAGGTCACGATTGTCTGGCTTTTGGTTCCGTGGGCGCAGGATATTCTCGACGCCATCGAACGCGGCGATATCCGGCTGGAAAATTACAGACTGGATCAGTGGCGGCTGATGCACATCGGCGCGCAGCCGGTTCCGCCGAGTCTGGTCAAACGCTGGAAAAAGTATTTTCCCCGACATCAATACGACACCAATTACGGCCTTTCGGAATCCATCGGGCCGGGCTGCGTCCATCTCGGCATCGAAAATATCCACAAGGTCGGCGCCATCGGCAAGGCCGGTTACGGCTGGGAGGTCCGCATCGTCAATGAGCAGGGACAGCCGGTGCGGCATGGCGCGGTGGGTGAGCTTTGTGTCAGGGGGGCGGGCGTGATGAAATGCTATTACCGGAACCCGGAAGCGACCGCCGAGGTGCTCAAGGACGGCTGGCTTTACACGGGGGACATGGCGCGGATGGATGAAGACGGCTTTATTTATCTGGTGGACCGCAAGAAAGATGTCATCATCACCGGAGGCGAAAACATTTATCCCGTGCAAATCGAGGATTTTCTGCGCACGCACGAAGCCGTCAAGGATGCGGCGGTGATCGGGCTGCCCGATCAGCGTCTGGGAGAAATTGTAGCAGCCGTCATCGAGCTCAAGCCGGGGAGCGCCGTTTCCGAAAAGGATATCGAAACCTTTTGCGACGCCCTGCCGCGCTACAAACGTCCTCGCAAGATATTTTTTGATCAAGTGCCGCGGAACCCCACCGGAAAGATTGAAAAACCGAAGCTTCGGGAAAAATACCACGGCGGCAGTCTTGTGGCCATGCAAACGGAAATTCATTAAAGAAAAAGGAGAAAGACATGTTCGCTTATCAGCTTTCCATTTTTGCGGAAAATAAATCCGGCAAACTGGCCAAGGTCACGGGAGTGCTGGCCAAAGAAAAAATCAACATCCGCGCCACCACCATCGCCACCGCGGACACCTTCGGCATCATTAATCTGATTGTGGATGATCCGAAGCGGGCGGAGAAGGCGCTGGCCGAAGCGGGAATGACGGTTCATCTTCGGGAGGTCCTGGCCGTTTTGATTCCGGATGTGCCCGGCGGATTGGATCGTCTCATGCAGCTTTTGCATCAGGAAGGCGTCAATATCAACAATGCCTATGGCTTTGTACTGGAGAGTTCGAAAAAAGCCGTTTTCGTCGTCGATGTCGATCAGATGCAGAAAACGGAAAAGATGCTGGAGGAGAAGGGATTTACGACGCTGGATGTCGAATCTCTTTCCAAAATGTAGCCCAACTTTTTCATGAAGAAGGGAGTTTGATATGACCCATGAGGATCGAGGCAGGTTTCCTGACAAACATCAGAACAAAGAAGTGGATGAAGAATTGAGAAAGGAAATTCTCGAGCAGGTGAGAAACGGCAGCATTTCCTGCAGAAAAGCGGAGGAAATCGCCGAGGAGATGGACTTTTCCATGGAGGAGACGGGAAG
>DAOSZO010000094.1:0-6480 GCA_035382085.1 Smithella sp. | reverse complement strand
GCTTTTTTAAAACCATCAAGGTATTCTTGAAATATTGCAGGTTCCATAATTGCTCCCGCGGATCGTTGCCTCGCAACAACGGTGTATTTTGACCTCATTTGAATTATAAGTTAAAAAAATATCGACTGTCAATGATAGCCCATTGTTCAAGCCTCTATTTATAGCCTCCTCGATTTGTAAAACCGAAGGGATAGACCTCAAATGTTTACTGCAAAAAGTCCTTTAAACGCGTGTGTTTCTCAATTAATTGAGACAGAAGAGCAATTTTTTCCGCGTCGTCTTTTCTGAGCAGGGCTTCCATATCGTCAATCGCCTTGGCGGCTTTGAACGTGTCCATGTCCAGAAGAAGAATCGGGATCCCCCGTTCATTGGCGCGGGCAATGATATTCTGGTGGGGAACAATATCATTGGTAATGATGATTCCTACGGTGTCCCTCTCCAGAGCAGCAATAAGCAAATCACTTTTATCACCTTCGGTAATGACCAGTTGATGACCCACCCGCAATCCCGGCTTTGCGGGAAGCGGATGCTTGTCCGTGCCGGCGGGTTTTCCGATGATGATATTTTTCACAACATTTTTCAGGTGCTCCTCGCCGGCAATCACCCTGGCCAGAAGTTTCTCAGCGAGAAAACCGATCGTGAAATAGGTCAAGGATGCCGTATAGGGAAGAATGCCGATAATATCGATGCCCATTTTGCGGATATCCGGCACGCAGGACGTCTGGAAATCGTCAAGATCTTTAATTTTGTTTATCAGGACGCCGCCGAAATGAGCGTTTTTGAGAAGATATTTTTCCATGAACTTGATATCGTCAAGAACGCAGTCGGTTTCCCCGCTCACGACAATGACCAGTTTGCCGTCAATAGCGTCCGCCATCGAAACGGCGTCAAGGCCGAGATAAGCGCCGGCGGACAGATCCTTGCCGCTTTCGATGAAGAGGATGTCATTGTCCCCGCCGATATCCATTACGATATCGGAAAGCGCTTTTTTGATGCCTTCCTGATCATACATGTACTTGAGGCGGGCCTGGTCAAAGCCCAGGGTGATTTTTTCATAATGGCTTTCCAGCTCACCCTTGCGCTCCAGGAGGTTCACCATTAAACTCGCGTCGTAATCCCAGCTTCTTTTTTTACGATAGATCAGCCTGTCGCCCAGGGGCTTGGCGTAAGCGAATTTTTTATCCTTTATCAGTGCAACGGTTCCCGCGATGATGCTGGTTTTGCCCGCATTGCTTCTCAGAGAAGAAACAATTATTTTTTTCATTGTTCAGCCTCCTTTTATTTGCTGATCAGAATCCGCACGTCAACGGCCTTGACGCCGTTTTTAATATCATAGACGACGACGGGGTTTATTTCTATATCCGATATGCGTTCACACTTCTTGATGACCGAACTGATTTTGATGATGGTATCTATCACCACTTCAATGTCTTTTTGCTCCTCTCCCCGGACGCCGAGGAGCAAAGGATAGGATCGGATTTCTTCCAGCATGGTCAGGGCAATTTCGCGGCTGACGGGAATCGCCCGAAAGGAGATATCCTTCATGACTTCCACATAAATACCCCCCAGACCGCACATGACGACCGGACCGAAGGAAGAATCCCTTCTTGCCCCGACAATCAGTTCGATTCCTTTTTTGACCATTTCGGCGACTTCTACACCTTCGATGACCGCGTCGGTTTTATATTGCCGGCAATTGTGCATGATGGCTTCATAGGCCACCACGGCTTCCTTCTCGTCATCAAGATCGAGCATGACGCCGCCTGCGTCACTCTTGTGCAGGATATCTTTCGACACGACCTTCATGACAACCGGGTAGCCGATTTCCGAAGCGAATTTCACCGCCTCGTTGATATTGCGGGCAATTCTGCTTTTCGGCACTGCAATGTTTGCGGCCTGCATGACCGCCGCCCCCTCTTGAGCCAGAAGAAACGTTCTGCCGTCTTTCAATGCCCCATCAATGATGTGATTGATGACCGCCGTATCAATCTCGTAATCATCAAATTTGTCGGACGCGTTGTCAAGATACCGGTGGTACCTGTAAAAGGCCCCCATACAGGATACCGCCTGCTCAACATCATTGAACACGGGAATGCCGGCTGTTTTCAACGCCTCGATCGCGCCTTCCACCTTTTCCCCGCCGATCAGAGCGTAGCTGATGGTTTTGCCGTTGGCCTGATGCATTGCGTAGGAGTTGCTGATCATTTGAGCCAGATTACCGGAATCAAATACCGCGGTTTCGCAATACAACCCGATGGTCGAGCCGATGTCTTCGGATTCGGCGGTTGCGGCAAAGGCTTGCGTATATTCCTTCGCGCCGGCAGCCCCGGTGAGATCAATGGGATTCTTCGTGGATCCGAAAGCCGGTGTTACGGGTTCGTATATTCTTTTTAATGTGCTCTGATCATCAAATAAAGGAACTCCGTATTTTTCGCATGCATCCGTTGCCATGACGCCGACGCCACCGCCGTTGGTCACGATGACACTGCTGTGGTTGATGGGTCTGCTGCCGGAAATCATGAATCTGCACCAGTTGAACGCGTCTTCAAGAGCTTCAGCGCGGAGAACTCCGCACTGTTTCATAATTGCGTCAAATATTTCATCCGAACCGGCAAGCGATCCCGTGTGAGAAGCGGCGGCGCGTGCACCTTTTGGGGATTTCCCGGATTTTATGACAATGACCGGCTTTTGAGCCGTGGCGCTCCGAAGGGCTTTAATCAGCTTTTCTCCCTCTTTAACGCCTTCGATGTACATCATGATGACATGGGTGTTGGCATCTCCGGTCAGATACTCGAGAAGATCGGCCTCATCGATGTCGCATTTGTTGCCGATGGAAACAATGGCGGAAAGCCCCATCGCGGCAATGGTGGTTTTCGCAATCATGGCGATTCCGAGGGCGCCGCTTTGGGTGAGGATCGCAACATGGCCGGGATTGATGGTGGATGCGGAAAACGTCGAATTCAGAGAAGACGCGGACGAATATAATCCGAACATGTTCGGACCGATAATGCGTGTTCCGGCTGCCAGGGCGATTTCAACAATTTCCTTTTCTTCACGGACATTGCCGATCTCGGAAAATCCGGACGTGATGATCTGGAGGAACTTTATTTTTTTCTGAACGCACCGCCGCACAACATCCTTCACGAGATTCGCCGGTATCACGATCGAAGCGCAGTCAATATCGTCATCTATATCCAGAATATCTGGGAATACCTTAAGCCCTTCAATCATCCCGCCACTTGGATTAACCGGAAAAAGTTTTCCCTTGTAACCTCCGGATATAATATTGTTGAGTACTGCGTGGCCGATTTTCTTTTTATCCTGCGAAGCACCGATGACGGCAATGCTTTCAGGTTCGAAAAGGTACTTAATATCGTATTTGCTCTTGCTGTCCACGGTTCCTGCTCGTTGTTGAATTGATAGTTTTCTTCGATAATTTTAATTAACTAATCAGCATATTTCAACGAATAATATGCGCAGGTTCAATTTTAGGGAATACTGAATAAATTTCCATTTTACTGAAAAAAAAACAATTAGATCAGGATATTCCATTGAGGTGATATAGTTTCTTTCGGGAATGACACCTCTTTGCGCATCAAACGGCGCAGGGGGAATGGCGGCCGGGGAGCAATGCCATTCTGTATTTTCTCTTTGGCAAGTTCCGCCCTTCGAGTGTTTCTTTCAGAGCCTTGAGCTGCGCTACTTCAATTGCTTCCTGTTTGGCGATTTTTAAAATTTCCCGGAACTGATTCTGAAAGATTCCTCCCTCCACTTCGGCGTGAACCGGCAGGACATGATCTTTGCCGTCCCTCATCAGATCGGCGATGACTGAAACGCCCTTTGCCACCTCCAATTCTTCAAAGCAGGGCAAATCGGAAGGGATCTCCAAAATATCCACGGCATCAAGGATAAAAGGCGCTTTCGCTCTCGTGCAGCTCAAATAATCAAACGCGTATTGACGGATAACGGCCAGAACCCGGTCGTCAATCAGCCAGGATGGAGCGCCGAATGCCGTGGGCCTGCCGCCGGTAAGTTTTTCAAAGCTTTCCATGCCTTTTTCGAACCATTCGTGAATCCAGTCTTCCGATTTGCTTGCAAGTTCATCCTGCCAGCGGCGGTGATCCCAGGCGTGGAATTGCACTTCGTGACCGGCGGCAATGATCTCCTTGACGATTTTCGGAAAGGACAGCGCGATCATCGGCGCGGGAAGCAGCGTTCCGTAGAGGGCGGTTTTCCATCCGTAAAGCGCCGGTGCGTTCGTCCGCATCATTTTTTTCAGGAAGCGCGGATTTTTGATGAGTTGAAACACCGCCCGGCCGGAGTTGTCCGGACCGATGCTCAAAAAGAAAGTCGCCTGAACGTTGAATTCATCAAGGATCCGCAAAAGGACAGGCACGCCCTTTTTCATCCCCTCGTAGGTATCCACATCTATTTTTAGTCCAAGCAACGGCAAAAGAATTCTCCATGTAATCGTGCGTATTCGTCATTCCGGAAAAGGCCAATATCCATGATCCATAAAGACATGTTGGTTTCCCGCTTCGCGGGCTTGCCAGAGGTTATGCCTTGGCTTTCTTGTTTTCTTTCAGAAAAGAATCGAGCGTGAGTCGCAGGGATTCCTCCAGCCCGTATTTCGGCTGCCACTTCAGAAGCTTTTTCGCCTTTTCGATGCTGGGCTTGCGCGTGTAAATATCCTGGTAGCCCTTTCCATAGTATTGGTCCGCCGAGGTTTCGATAATCTCGGAATAAACTTTGTCGTTTTTATGATCGGGATGCTGCATGAATAATTTTTTCAGCAGGTGCGCCAGTTCCCGGATGGAACATTCATTGTCCGGATTGCCGATGTTGATAATCTGGTTTTTGCAGATGTCGTTTTTGTTTTCGAGGATTTTCATCAAAGCATCAATGCCGTCGTCCACATATGTGAAGCAGCGTTTCTGTTTTCCGCCGTCCACCAAATTGATCGGGCGTTTCAAAAACAACTCCGCGATGAACTGCGTGACGACGCGCGAACTCCCCTCCTTGGCCGTGTCCAGCGAATCCAGACGGGGGCCGATCCAGTTAAAGGGACGAAACAAGGTGAATTCCAGATGCCCCCGCGTGCCGTAAGCGTAAATGACGCGGTCCAGAAGCTGTTTGCAACAGGAATAAATCCATCGCTCTTTGTTGATGGGCCCAACCACCAGGAAACTTTCGTCTTCCTTGAATTCCGGGTCCGTGCAGGCGCCGTAGACTTCGGATGTCGAGGGGAAAACAACGCGTTTGCGGTATTTGACGCATTTTTTGATAATATCCACGTTCATTTCAAAATCCAGATGGTAAACGGCGATGGGGTCCTCGACGTAAAGCTTCGGCGTGGCAATGGCGACCAGGGGCATCACGACATCGCATTTTTTGATCTGCAGCTCAATCCATTCCCGATTGATGCCGATGTCGCCTTCCACAAAATGAAAACGTGGATTTTCCAGGGCATCGCCCAGGCGGTCCGTCCCCAAATCCATTCCATAGACCACCCAGTCTCTCTTCCGGGTGAGAATTCTTTTGACCAGATGATGACCGATAAAACCGTTAACGCCAAGAATAAGTATTTTCATTTCAATTCTCTCTCTGTGTTTTTTGAAAAATAGTCATGGATTTGTCCGGCTTTAAGCCGTTGACCGCCCACATCAATATCCAAAAGCCTTATGGCATCTTTGCCCGTCTGCACAAGAACATCTTTGTTTTTCAAAATCAGTTCCCCGACTTTCGCGGATTCATCGCTCTCGACAGGCTCGGCTGTCCAGATGATGACTTTCGTCCCGTCCCTCATCAGGGCATAGGCGCCGGGATAGGGCTCGGTGACGCCGCGAATCAGGTTGTATATTTCCCGCGCCGATTTTTTCCAGTCGATGCGGCCGTCTTCCGGACGTCTTCCGCCGAAATAACTTCCTTTTTCCAAATCCTGCCTGCGGCGGGGAATCGTTTCCTGTTTAATCAGCGGCAGATAGTCGTCAAGGAGTTCTGCCGCCGCCCCGCAGAGTTTGTCGTAGAGCGATTTTGCCGTGTCCGTCGGCGCGATGTCCACGGCTCTCTGGCCGACGATGTCTCCCGCGTCGGGCTTTTCGACCATGTAATGCAGGGTGACGCCCGTTTGCGTCTCGCCGTTGATGATGACCCAGTTGACCGGACACCGGCCTCGGTAGGCGGGCAATAACGACCCGTGCAGATTAAACGCGCCGACACGGGGAAGTTCGAGAATCTCGTGGCAAATCATCTTTCGGTAATAAAAAGAAAAGATGGCTTCCGCGTTCATCATCGCAATTCTTTCAATCCACCGCATCGCGTTGACCTCATCGGGCGTGTGGGTTTCAAGGCCTTCTCTTTTCGCCCAGTCTTTCACGGAGCCGAACCAGACGTTTTCCCTCGGATCATCCTCATGCGTAAAGACGGCGGCGATGTCGAATCCGTGACGCTTCAGCGCCTCCTCCGCCACAGCTTGCGGTG
>DAOSZO010000093.1:0-6515 GCA_035382085.1 Smithella sp. | reverse complement strand
GCGACGGCGGCGTTCGGCACGCCCATGGCGCGACAGGTCGAAGTTCTGCGGCAGTTCAGGGACAGGTATTTGTTGTCCTGGGAGGCGGGACGCAGGTTTGTCGCCTGGTATTACCGCAACGGACCGGTGGCCGCCCGCTACATTCAGGACAAGCCCATGCTCAGGGCGGCCGTGAGGCTCGCGCTCTATCCCGTCATCGGTTTTTGCTATCTGCTTCTTGCCGGTGATCTGCCGTTGGCGTTGGGGCTGTTTCTGCTGGCCGGCTTGCTGGCTTTGCGCTTCCGGTCCGAGAAAATAAAAATCTCCTGAGCACGCGACATGCGCCCGGAACCCCCAAAAGGGTTCCGGGTTTTTTAATATTTGTCGCGCGGGCACGGATGGGTTAAAATCAAATCATGAAAAGGGTTGAAATTTCCCATGCGGCATGGAGCCTTGTGGCCGCCAATATGGTTCCGCTGGCCGGTGTTTTTTTGTTCGGCTGGGATGCGGCGGCAATGGTGGTTCTCTATTGGATGGAGAATCTTGTCGTCGGTTTTTACAATGTCCTGAAAATGATTTGTCTGAGGGTTTATGCCCGCGCCTCCCATCTGGAATTATTGTTCTTCATCCCTTTTTTCTGCCTGCATTACGGAATGTTCTGCGCCGTGCACGGTTATGTTCTCTGGCTCTTGTTTTTTTTCGGCGGCCCTGCGGCGCCTGTCGTTTCCGTGACGGGCGAAGGCGGACCCCTGGATGGACTGCGGATGCTCGGTGCCGTCCTTTGGGGGTTCTGGCAGCAGGATCAACCCGGGAAGGCAGGGATGGTGTTTTGCCTGTTTGTCAGTCATGGCGTCTCCTTTGTACAAAATTATCTTGGGAGAAAAGAGTATAGGTTCTGGAACGTGCCCAGGCTGATGCTTTTGCCCTATCAACGCATCGTTGTTCTTCACCTGGCTGTCTTGGCCGGCGCGATGCTGGTCAGAACCGCCGGTTCGCCCGTATGGCTGATAGTGGTTCTGGTCTTCGCGAAAACAACGCTGGATTTGCTGCTGCATCAAAAGGAACACATGTCCCATTCTCAACAGACGACTCTCGAAATCAATTGACAGCGGTGCGCAACTTTCCTATGATGATTTTATCAGGAGGCCGGAAAAAGAAATACATTAAAGAGGAGGGTGTTATGCCGTTTGAAATTATGAAAAAAGTGATGTTGACGGGGATCGGGTTGGCGTTGAAAACCCGTTCGGAAATGGAAGCCCTGACCAGGGACATCATCAAGCGGAGCAAAATGAGCGAAGCGGAGGGCAGAAAGTTTGTCGCCGACGTGATGAAGAAATACGACAAAGCCAGAGCGGACATGGAGAAGCAGATCAAAAAGGGCATTGCGGAATATCTGGCGCAGGCCGATATTGCCAGCAAGAAAGAACTGCAGGCGCTGAAACAGGAAGTGCAGAGACTGAAAAAAGGCGCCAAAACAAAGAAATAGAATGCGGCCGGATAGTCGTCCGACGCAAAAAAGATGTGATGCATGTTAAGCATAAGGCAAATCGGCGTTCTCGGCCGGACGTACCGCAATTTCAGCCGCTATCGTCAGATTTTGAGCGTGCTGTTTCGGTACGGCTTCGATGACATTGTCGATAAACTCAAGATCGATCAGTATCTGGAAGTCGGCGTTCAGTTTATCACGAGGACCAGACGGGAGAATATTGAGAAATTAAGCCGCGCCGAACGCCTGAGGCTGCTGGTCGAGGAGTTGGGTCCCACCTTTGTCAAATTCGCCCAGATTCTCTCCACGAGGCCGGATATCCTGCCGGCGGATGTGATCGCGGAATTCGAAAAGCTCCAGGACGAGGTTCCGCCTTATCCCTACGCGCAAGCCCGGGAAATCATCGAGTCGGAACTCGGCGACCGGGTGGAGAATCTTTTTTCTTCGATGGAAGAGACGCCCCTCGCGTCGGCGTCCGTCGCCCAGGTGCATCGAGCCGTCCTGCATGACGGCGAGGTGGTGGCCGTGAAGGTGCAGAGACCGGGCATCAGGAAAATCATCGAGGTGGATCTGGAAATCATGCTTCACCTGGCCACGTTGATGGAGAAAAACATCGAAGAGGTGGCCCTTCAAAAGCCCACGCGCATCATCGAGGAATTCGCCCGGACGCTCGAGCGCGAGCTGGATTTTACCCTTGAGGCGGCCAATATGGAAAGGGTCGCCGCGCAGTTTGTCAACGACAGAACAATTTATATTCCGAAGGTGTATTCCGAGTATTCGGGTGCCCGCGTTCTGACGATGGAATTCATCGACGGCATCAAGGTCTCCGATCTGGAGAAGCTTCGGGAGGCGGGAATGGATTTGAAAGTCATCACGGCCCGCGGCGCGGATTTTGTGATGAAACAGGTTTTTGAATTCGGTTTTTTTCACGCCGATCCCCACCCCGGAAACATTTTTGTGCTGCCGGGGAATGTCATCTGTCCCATTGACTTCGGCATGACCGGATCGGTGGACGAGCGCCAGCGGGCCCTTTTTGTGGACATCATGGGGTCGTTTGCCCAAAAAGACGCCGGGCGCTGCACGCGGCTGTTGATGGACCTCGGCGAATTCGAGGAGGAGCCGGATATCCGGCTCCTGGAGCGGGAAGTCGAGGATTTCATGGGAAGGCATCTTTTCAAGCCCCTCAAAGACCTGGATGTGGGACGTCTTCTTCAGGACCTGCTGAACATCGCGACGAGAAACAAAATCAGGATCCCGCCGGTGATTTTTCTGATGATCAAGGCCTTCACCGCCATGGAAGGGACGGCAAGATTGCTTGATCCGGAATTCGACATGATTGCCTACGCCGAACCGTTCATCCGACGGGCGAAACTGGCGAGATATGCCCCGGAAAAAATTGCGCGCCATGTTGTGTCGGCCCTTGCCGATTCGGTCGACGTTTTGCAGTCGTTGCCGCACGAAACGCTCAATCTGGTCAGACTGATCCGGCAAAACAAACTGACCGTGAACATGGATATGAAAGATTTGGGGACGCTGCTTCGCGATTTGAATCAGGCCGGCAACCGGCTGTCTTTTTCCATTATCATCGCGGCGCTGATTTTAAGTTCCGCTCTGCTTCTGGCTTTTCACACCCCGCCGCTGGTTTACGGCATCTCGCTGGTCGGCATGCTGGTCTTCTGCGCCGCCGCGGTGATGGGCGTGTGGCTTTTGGTCGCCATTTTGAGAAAGGGCATGCTTTAAGACGTCAGTTGGTGAACGGATCGCTTCAGAGATTCCGTAAAGAGACCGTCGTGTTTGAAGCGTTGGATTGTTGTGGGAAGATAAAAAAGGAGGTCCAGTGAATCATTCAAGAATCAAAAAGGTACTCGGTCTGTTTTTGTTTCTGAGTGTTTTTGCTTTTGGTTTTGCCGATTGCGCCGCCGGGATTGCCGTGGAGGACGGGGCCGGTCAATATGCCATGAAAATTATAAAGGTGAAAAAGGCGCAGGCGATTGAAATCCGGCTGGCCGCGGTGGTCTTGCGATCGTGCAACACAAGCGGAATTCAGGTAAAAAGCGAAAGGCTGCAAGGCGGGAGCGATGGACCAGGGGAAGTTTATTGGCTGGAGGCGTCGGTTTTGCAGACGATGAAGGTCTGCGATGAGGATTTGTTTCAGAAAGGCCAGGGGATGCATGAAACCCTGTATTCCTCTCCGCTGGTGATTCAGTCGCGCCCCGGAAGAGCCGCGGCGTCGGATTGGGAGGTGATCGTGATCTTCCCGCGGGAGTTTGAGCTGAAGGTCAGGGAAATTTCCGGAAAACTTTAAACGCCGAATTTTTTTGCAGGTGCAATGGTATGACTGCCGCTTGAGTGCGGAAGGAGAAGGTTCAATCGGCGTGGTTTGGCGGAGAATGAAAAAATTAAGGAGAGTTTGAACGTGCAACAAACAAAAGGCCAACAGACTTCTTTCATCGTTTTTATCGGAAAGACGCGGGACGGATTGCCGGGAATCATTATAGGGGCGACACTTTGCGCGATGATCGCTTTCAGCGTGTGTGCAAAAGCGGCCTGGGCTTCCGAGACGGCCCAAGAGGAAACGTCGGCGACGTACGTTTCGCCCAACCGGTCCTTTTCCGTGTTGATGCCTGCCGGTTGGGAGAAGGGCGAGCAGGGGTTTCTGGCGGAGAAAACGGACAGCCTGAGATTTTATGCGCCCAATGCGTTCTATCCGGATCATGTTTACATTGAAATCGTGCATGATGCGCGGCGTCACAAAACGGCAAAGCGATTTATCCATGATCAGCTGAAAACGGCAATGTCCCAGGGGGAAGCTGAACCCGTTGACCTTCAAAGCCAAAACGTTGCGGGCCGAAAAGCCCAAACGTTTACGAGAAGCATATCCCGATGGTCCGTCGGGGATCCTTCCGGCAAGAAGACGGAAGCCATGGAAAAATACGTGGTGGTGCCGCGGCAGGAGGGATTTTGCGTGTTGACATTGAGCGCACCTGCGGCGTCTTTCGCAAATTATGTTCCCGTCTTTGACAACATGCTGGCGTCATTTCGATTCCACGCAGAGGAGATGCCTTCGAAAACGGATGATGTCACGGATGAAGAATACCAGGTTTATTCTGATTTTTTTCGCGTCAGGAAAGCGCCCGATCTGACATCGCCGGTTTCGGATTTGTTTCCATCACAGGGGAGGCTGGTTTACGAACTCACGTCGACGGCCAAAAAGATGACGGCGGCCGAACTTAAAAACATCCAAGCGTCGCTCGGCAAAGAGGGGGCTTCGATCCTCGGGGATTACCGCAGAAAAAATGCGAAAGCATTTTTGTTGAAAGATAAAATCATGGCCGACGGCATCGAAATATTTACCGAACAGGACATGTCGGAAGCCACCGGGGAAAACTTGAGGGGGTTTTCCGAAACCTTGACAAAGAAGCATCCCCTGCGGGGCGAATTGGTTCGCCTCTCGAGAATCGGTTTCAACAAAGCCAGGGACAGGGCTTTCTTTCACACGTCTATTGCGAGCGGGTTTATGGGAGCGGCGTATTACATCGTGATGCAAAAAACGGATGCGACATGGCGGCTGCAAAACACATTTCTGGAAGATTACTGGATTTACTGATAATTTGATAAATAAAAATGGATGGCGAATGATAAATCAAAACCATCGGCAGAATGAACGGATACAAACGATGCGGGTCAAACCCAGCAAACCGGTTTCGGCGGGAGCGCTGGTCGTTTTGATTTTCATGCTTGCTTTCGGCATCGTTTTCTTTGTTGCGGTCGGCATGGAAACTTCCGGCCAGGATGAACCCGCCTTGAAATATTTATTGGTTGCTTTCGGGTTGGTGTGGTGTGGAGCAATCGTTTTGATGATCATCTACCACGTGAACAATTTGCGGCGTGCCAGAGGATGGCCGATGATAGACATCGAATCGGCGTCCATCGGCAAGGTGCCGGACAATCAGAAAGATCCGATGCAAAAGCTGCGAGAGTTGGAATCGCTTAAAAAGGAAAAGCTCATCAGCGACCAGGAATATGAGATGAAGCGCAGGGAAATCCTCAGCGAGAAATGGTGATCCGGCGCGGGGAGCATGCGCTAAAAGGAGGTTTTGGTCTTGAGAGAAAAAAAGTCTTTGATCGTTTGCCTGCTCATTTTCGTTTTGTCCTTCTGGGCGCAGATGGTTTTTGCGGAAAGCGGCGATCCGCGCGATGCCTTGGAGCAGTTTTTCAGCCAGGATCATCGTTCGGAATTGGAGAAAATATCCACGACGCCCGAAACCATGCGGGCCTATATTGATCAGCAGAAGAACGTCGGAAGGCGATACGAGGGCGGCAAAACCCTACTGCATCAGGCCGCGATGAGGAATTACGGGACGCTGGTGCGTTTGCTTCTTGAAAGAGGCGCGGATATCAACGCCGCGGATCACGATCTCAGGACGCCCCTGCATGAAGCGATGAGCTATTTTGCCGTTGACGCGGTTGCAATATTAATCCAAAGCGGCGCCGACATGAATCGCCGGGATAAGGAAGGCGGTTTGCCGCTGGACAGCATCGTTTTCTGGGATGATGAAGAAAAGGCCCTGCGCGCGGCTGATCTTTTTATCCGGCACGGTTTTCGCCTGAACAAATCAGCCACGGCCAGATTGCTGAATGATGCCATCGGAAGGCGTCGGGAAAAACTCGCCTGCCTGCTGGTGCAAAACGGGATTCCGTTCAACCGGGCTTCGCTTGCCTACGCGGTCAGAGAAGGATACGACAAACTATTCGACAGGCTGCTGGAAAAAGGCGCCGATGCGAAGCAGAGCATCACATTTGGGGATGTCTGCCTGGGCGGGAGCGTCCCTATCGGCCGAAAACTGGCGTCATTGGGCGTCGTACCGTCCGCGGACGAAATTGACACCTGCGTTTTCAACGGAGGTAAGGAATTGGCTGAATTCTTGAATCAGATTCTGGTCGAAAAAAAAAAGCCTGCCGTGGACCTGAAGCGCCGATGTCGTTTGAAGCCCGACGGCGGCGTGTGCAAAGCCAACTTCATTCATGCTTATTACGATGGTCGTGTCTG
>DAOSZO010000092.1:0-6603 GCA_035382085.1 Smithella sp. | reverse complement strand
TCTGATCAGCACCTATCAGGGCATCACATCCGCACAATACGCGGGGCTGCAAAACAAGTATATTCTCGCCTGGTCGGGTTTGTGGCAGGCGTTGAGGGACAACAGTGACGTTTTTTATATGAACGGCCTTACCGCCTGGATCATGACGGCGATGATGGCTTTCGTTGCTGTTTTTTCCGTCTATGAATTTATCCGGCATAAATCGTTTGATTTTGCCGTGATTTTGGTGAGCGCCGCGCTGTATTGGAAAGGAATGGAAACCGTGAGGGTTTCTTATTTTTTGCCGATAGTATTTTTCTTTATATTTTTCTATCTGGTGATCACAAGACTTCATCGAAAGGATTTTTCCGGCAAGGTCAACATCATTGCTTTGTGCCTTTTTTTGTTGTTGTTCGAGAACGTTTTTTATTTCAATCTCAGACTCAACGCGGCCAACCGTTGGTTTGGGTTGGGACTCAACGACATCGCTCCCGTCCAGGAAGTGGAGTTTCTCAAGAAGCATCGCTTGCCCGGACTGGTATTTAATGATTATGTGATTGGCGGTTATCTGATGTGGGCGCTGTATCCCGACTACAAAGTGTTTATCGATCCAAGGTCCAGCCCATACAGAACACAACTTCTTCCGGAATATATGGAGTTCACCTTGAAACCGGCGACACGGGAAGCCATCGAAAAATTCCGGGAGAAATATCCTTTTAAAATCGTTATCCTGCATTATCGTCAATTGGCCCTTATTTCTGATTTTCTCAATGCGGGTGACGACTGGAGGCTTTTGTATTTTGAAAAACG
Source organism: Smithella sp. (assembly GCA_035382085.1). Taxonomy (GTDB): domain Bacteria; phylum Desulfobacterota; class Syntrophia; order Syntrophales; family Smithellaceae; genus Smithella. Next base: position 5,814 of record DAOSZO010000092.1, on the reverse strand, counting down.
TGCCGCGGTATTGATTCACAAATCTCTGCTGCCTTTTATTCAGACCAAGTTGGCGTCGATAGACCTGGGTCCCTATCGATTCAACAGGGTGAAGGATCCGGATGTCTTGTTAAACGTTTTTAATTTTTACGTTCGGATCAATCCGGAGGCGGCCAAACATATTCTGGCGGTATATAAAAAGAATATCAGCAACTTTTATCGACCCAAGTTGATTCACATAAAGTTAATGGAAAAGATCATAGCGGACGAGGAGCAAAAATCCAAAAACAAAGAGAAAATCTTCGATAAGATTTAACGCTTTTAATTTTGCTTTGCCTGTTTCTGCTCTTGCGCGGTCAGGATAGGACATCTTCAAAAAGCGGTTTTTTTACGATTTTGGAGGATTCATGGATCCATCATCTTATGATTTGTTTATATCGGATATTGACAAGGAGCGCTTCGGCGTCAAAACGGCCAGAGTTGTTGGTTTGAGCAAAGATAAGCTGCCGCTTGTTCTTGATTTCTGCCGGGAGGAAAATGTGGTGTTGCTCATTGCCCGCTGCGACATGACGGATCTCGAGGCCGCGCAGTCCATGGAGAAGGAAGGTTTTCTGTTGATGGATACCCTGGTGTTTTATTCGTTTGATCTGGCAAAGAATGATGTTCCTTCCGATAAGGAAGCGGCCATTGTTCGGCCCATTGCTCCAGACGAAGAAAATGAGATGCTGGCGGTGGCCAGAGAATCCTTTCGCGGATACTTCGGCCATTATCACGCAGATTCGCGATTGGACAGACAGATGTGTGATGAAGCCTACGCGGATTGGGCCCGAAGAACCTTTGCTTCCAGGGAGGCGGAAAACTTTTTGGTCGGGGAGGTCAACGGAAAAATCGTGGGCTTCGGTGTATTGAGAAAGAACAGTCCAGAAGAAGGGGAAATGTTTCTGGGAGGCATTCATCCGGATTTTCAGGGCCGGGGCATTTATCATTCTTTCCTCTGCAAGGGCGTCCAATGGTGCCTGTCCGAAAAGGTTCAAAGAATGGTCATTTCAACCCAGCTTAAAAATCTTTCCGTTCAGAAAGTATTGATTAAATTCGGTTTTGAAATATCGAGAGGGTACTATACCTATCATAAGTGGTTTGATGGATGATGGCTGGCTTCCATGAATCAAAAACAGGATCGTAATCAACGTGTCCCGGGAAATCCTCCGCTGCAAGAGGGGAAGGATTCACCGCTTTTGTCCAAAATAATTTCTTTTTCGGAGAAAATCGCTTCCTGGCGTTTTCTTCGGGACGCAGTCCTTGTTCTTTTGGCGGTGATGCTTCTCCTTCGCTATGCCGTGGAGCGTCTGGATTATGACCTGTGGTGGCAGATGGCTTTGGGAAGATACTACTGGCTCAACAAGACCCTGACCATTGATCACTCCATTTTTTCCTGGACACCGGCTGACCCGAACTGGATTTACAATACTTGCCTGGGCAGTATGGTTTTTTATTTGATTTACAATGCGCTGGGCGGATTGGGCTTATGGTTTTTTCAGTGGCTAATCTTTTTGGGAATATTTCTTTCATTTTATGTTGCTTTACGCATTTTAAAGCAGCCCTTGGATATAACCGCCGCGACCGTCATTGCGGCAATCGGCGTAATCGGTTGGGTCTCATGGAGATTTTATAAGCCGGAACTTTTTTCCCCGTTAATATTGTGTTGGCTTTCCGTGATCTATGTTTTTGCCAAGGTGAACCACAAGACATCTTTATTTTATTTATATCCCCTTATTTTTGCCTTATGGGTGAATTTGCACGGCGGTTTCATCTTGGGTTTTTGTCTGCTGGCGTGTTTCTTTGCCGGTGAATTCTTTAACCGGGTTTTCTTCCCCCGCGAATCATTTACAACAAGAGAACTGTTTGATTTGGGTCTGGCCTGTTTCCTTTCTTTTCTGGCAACCTTCATCAATCCTTACGGGATCTATTATCATCTGCAAATTTTAAAAGCGGCCGTTAATGAAATTTACACGGTAAGCAGCAAATACATTTTGGCTTATGAAAGCCTTTGGCCTTACTTTAAGGATATCAAAGAATTGGATATCTCATTCTTCAGAGTGGGGCAGGTCGCCTTGCTGATGGTTGTCATGTTTTCTTCTCTTTTGACTCTTTTTGTTTTTCAATTTTTAAAGAAAAGGTCCTGCGATTTTACATTGCTTTTGTTGGCCGTTGCCACCTTCTGGGGCAGCATGAGAGCGGTTCGCGCTATTTACATGTTTCCGCTTCTGTTTTTCTTCGCATTTTACTTTTTACTTTATCAATTGAATATAAAAAAAGTGTCCGCAAGAGCGACCGTTGTTTCATTGATTATCTTTATGGCTCTTTTGTTTAATGTTTCTTATTTCTCAATAAGCTATGGCGCCGGTCAAAAATGGTTCGGTTCGGGACTGGAGGACTTTGCCCCGGTGAAGGAGGTCGAATTTTTGAAAACATGCCGAATAAGAGGTCCGATCTTCAACGATTATCTAATCGGCGGCTATCTTCTTTGGGCTTTATATCCGGACTATAAAGTTTTTATCGATCCCCGACTCGGACCTTACAGCAAAGAAGTGGCTCCGGATTACTGGAAATTCGTCGAAAAGGAAGCTACGTTGCAAGATATTCGGAGTTTTACAGAAAAGTATCCTTTTAAAACCGCCATCATTCATTATCGGGAGCTGCCGTTAATCTTTGATTTTCTGAAAGCCGGCTGGCGAATGATCTACTTCGAAAAGAACGCCGCCGTGCTCATTCACCCGTCACTGCTCAAAGAAGTTCCGCGGGAAGTCGCGTTCATTGATCTGGGGCCGTTGCGTTTCCGGCAGGAAAATGACCCTTATGTTTTGCTCAATGTGTTCAGCCTCTATGTTAACCTGAATCTACCGGCGAGTTTCATGATCTATGATATCTACAAAAACAACATTAGCGATTGCTTCAAATTGAAAACGCAGCATCTCCAGGTTATGGAGAATGATATGAAACTCATGGAGTCCAGGATGAAATCTACGGATAAAAAAATGCCGGTTTACAGATAAAGACCTCCAAACCGGCAAGAGAAGCTACACTACAATGATCTTATTCGCTGTCTTCTGTATAGAAATACTTTCCATCGGTGCGCAGATTATTGATAATACGCGACGTGACATCCGGAGGAGCCAATTCTTCCGTTACAACTTTTTTCTTGGTGCCGCGCCATCTGGCCGGAGTGACCATATCCAGACCGGCGTAGAGCATATCGGTAACGACTTCGAGCGGCATCGTTGCTTTCAGGGCTCCTAAAATAATGTTCATTTCCTGTTCGTAATTCAGTCCTCTGTAGGGATTGTTCAGACCGCTGCCCAATTGCGTGGAATTCATATTGACACTCGTGCCATTATTAACTTTATAGGATTTGTTGACCAGCCAGCCCAGGGCAAGATCGATGTCAATGTTGTTTTTCAGCTTGATGCCCATTCCCGCTCCGTAATAATCAACGGTTGGAAGCGCGTAGAGCAAATCGTAATATTGATCCTGTGTGGAACCCGTGCGGTTTTCATACCCGGCGCGCAGAGCCAGCCAGTCAAAGAGCTGGTATTGAACGCCGACGGACCAGTTCCATGTATCCTTGAAGTTGCGTTCCAAAATCATATTATAGGACCCGCCGGTATATCCCATGTACTTTGCCAGCTGAAGAAGCTGGATTTTCTGATCAAATTCGATATTATCGCGTTTGACCGAAGACCATTCCGCCCAGTGCAGGTCAGCCATAAGAGAGAGGCGTTTGAAAGGTTTGATTTTGACGCCGAAGCTTGCCATTTGCGGCCACTCCAGTTCCGCGGTGGCGGTTCCTGATTGCATTGACGTGGCTTCATAGGGCAAGTCGAAAATAATCGACATGATCTGCATGATGGCCGTGCTTCCGCTCCACGCGACCATTCTCTGCCAGGCGTCACTGTACTGCATTTCATATTTGCCGTTTAAATGCGCTTTGATGGCGCTTTGATAAACCGCTCCGAAGGAAAGCCAGTCGAAAGGCTCCCATAGAACGCCAAGGTTAAAAGACGGGGAAAAGTCGTCCCGGACGTTCAAAGCGATATTCCCGATGGTGTCATAAGGTCCGATTCCGCCGCCGAAGAGCGGAAAGGGTATCGTCATATCGAAGATGGGGTTGGACATGCCTTGGGTGGCGTCACCAAGGATCTTCGTGATATTGACAATTTCATTGGGGGATCTCATGTCCATACTGATATTCATGGCCGTCTGGCCCAATCCAAACGCGGCTCCAAAAGACAAATTGTTATTGACACGGTAGCTCACCGCCGGTCCGGCATAAATGAGATGTTGCAGGGTTACGGATTTCCCGCCGAATCTGGACGCGTTGTCCCCGCATTCCCAACCTCCCGCGTAGGGGACATAGGAACTGAAGCCGAACGTCCATTTGGAACCTTCTTTGCGGTGAGAGATGCCGAATATCGGCGCCGCCAACATATCCAAGGTGGAATCTATAACGGGTATGTACATTCTTCCGGAAGAGTTTGTGCTTTCCGTGCTGGCCACGGGGTCTTCGATGACATCTCCGTGAAAGTCATGAAATGGTTCATCGTTGGAATCTTTTGTAAATCTGTCAGTTTTCAAAAGGATAACCGGTATGGCTCCTAAACTGATGTAATTACCGTCGCCCATCAGCGACAGACCTGCCGGATTATAATGGATGGATAAAATCCCCGGAGGATCTGCCGTAACGGAATTGGCCAGCGAAATGGCTTTGGGGTCAATGGCAATTTGTTCCATAAAAGCGGCATGCGCCTGCGGCAGATGAAGCAATACGCTGATTAAACAGCAAAAGATGAAGATATGAATCTGATAAAATTTATTTTTTTTGTTTAATTTACACGGGAAAATAGAAGACTCAATGCGGGCGATACACTTAGGCTTAAAAAATCTCTCCATTATTATGGCTCCCCATCAATTAAAATAAAAACCCCGGCCTTTTTAAATCAAAAAATCCCCTTTTGCTGTTTTTGAAAAATTGAACAATGTACTCTTTTTTTACGTAAAATTTTCTCTAAAATCAAGCAATAATATGTTTTTTCTAAAATTCAAAAGGCAACCGGATATAAAATGATAAATCAGAATCATTGCTCGTCAAACCTATGCCCAAGCCTGTATATACGGCGCGCGTCGGGGTTATTCGCCATCCCGTACCTATGTTGAAAGTTGAAGATGCGGAGCTTCCGGAACTGTACTCCGCCGAGTCATTAATGGTATATTTATTGCTGAAACCATAGGAATATTGGGCGCTTATATTAAGAGATGCGGTGTAGGAAAGAGCGTATCCAAAGCCAATGGCCACGCCGATGACACTTCCTGGCTCTATCTTGGTCAGGATATCTTTTTTACCCCATCTCTGGGAGAGACCCTCTTCAGGCAAGCTGTAAGAATAACTTATATTGCCAAAAGCAACCAGCGGATCCAATACTTTGCTCAAAGAAACGCCGCCGCTGAAAGAATAGAGACCGGAACCCGTTGCCATTGAATTGTCGGGATCAATTTTATAGGGACTGGTTCCGGTAGGAAAACTCACCCCCAAGCTCAAAATCGTTGTGGGCCATTTTCCACCCGCCTTCAGGGGCTGATATTGACAGGACAAAGAAACATCGCCTAAATCCGTCGCCTCTTGGGAGGCATCCGTGCCGACCTTGTTGTATTTGTAAACAAAGGGAATTCCAGCGCTTATTGTCAGATTGTCCCGCAGGGCGTAATCGGCATTAATTGTGTTGGTCAGATTGTGGTTTGCGCGACGCTCAACAGTTGTTGCTTCAGAAATAACGTCTCCGG
>DAOSZO010000091.1:0-6795 GCA_035382085.1 Smithella sp. | reverse complement strand
CCAGATATTTTACCACCTTTTTGGAAGAGGAATCCTGCGGTAAGTGCGTTCCCTGTCGTGAAGGTGTTCGCCGGATGAAGGAAATTCTCGATGATATCTGCGCCGGCAAAGGTCAGGAGGGAGATGTCGAACTCCTGGAAAAAATAGCCACCGGCGTGGCGGACGGTTCGCTTTGCGCGCTGGGCGGCAGCGCTCCCAACCCGGTCTTGAGCACCATTAAATATTTCCGGCATGAGTATGAAGCACACATCAAAGAACACCGTTGTCCGGCCGGTGTCTGCAAGGCACTGATAACCTACAGCATCGATGCGGAAAAATGTACCGGCTGCGGCGCCTGTATCAAGGTATGTCCAGTTCAGGCCATTACCGGTGAAAAGAAGAAAGCTCATGTAATTGATGACAAAAAATGCACCCGTTGCGGTGCCTGTATCGAAAGCTGCAAATTTGATTCAATCATTGTGAAATAAAGGTAGGATAAACCATGGTAAATCTGACTGTTGATGGAAAAAATATATCGGCGCCGAAAGGGACAATGCTTTTGGAAGCCATTCGTGGCGCGGGCATATCAATACCCACGCTGTGCGCGCATGAGGCTGTCAGCCGTTCCGGCGCATGCCGTTTGTGCGTGGTGGAAATTAAAAAAGGAAACCGGACCAGAATCGTTACCTCCTGTCTCTATGGTGTCGAGGACGGCCTGGTTGTCAATACCAAAAGCGACCGCGTGCTGAATGTGCGGCGTCTGGTCATGGAACTGCTGCTGGCGCGCTGTCCCGAATCGGATGTTCTGCAGAAACTGGCCAAAGAACTTGGTGTCGAACCCCAGTCCCGATTTGTTGCCGATACCGACAAAGGCAAATGTATCTTATGCCGTTCCTGTGTCCGTGTTTGTGAAGAAGTTGTCGGCGTCAGTGCCATCGGTCTTTTCGCCCGAGGACCTCATAAAACCGTCGGCACGCCCTACAATGAAAAATCGGATGTCTGCATCGGCTGCGGCGCCTGTGTGTATGTCTGTCCCACCGGCCATATCGAAATGACCTCCACCGAAGACAAACGTAAGATTTGGGGACGCACGTTTAAGATGCAGGCCTGTACGAAATGCGGCAAGTTCTTCGCCCCTGTCGATCAGCTGAAATTCATCAGCAAGCAGACCGGCACACCGTTGGAGGAACTTCAAGTCTGCACGGAATGCCGATGATGTGACGGAATTCAAAAAATTTTTAAAACAAAAAGGCTCCTGATTCTCTTGGAAAAGGAGCCTTTTTTTGATTCCGAATTCATCCAGCGCCTTCATCGCTGAAGGTCATATCGTTTTTTTGGGTGTTGAAAATTAAGATGATGAATCGTATGCTGTGGTAAACTGTTCATGGGAGGAATAGGATTGCATCATCATTTCCCTTTTGGGAACGAGCAATGAATTTCGTCGACATCTGCCTTCATCGCTTTGAGATGCGGGATTCTCATAGCTGTTTCAGGGATACTCCCTATTCGAAAATCCGGTAGGTTTATTTGAACGATCCGGTTCAGTCCGGCGGGAGACAAAACGACAGAGGAAATATGAATAATCTGGTCATTTTTACCGCTTCATACATCAACGATCTGGATCGCCTGGAAATTTTGAAAGCGTCGGTGGACAAATTCAACGCCGATAAAATTCCTTTTTATATCGTCGTACCTCAAAAAGATTTGGACATCATCCAAAACAGAATTACGACCGGCAAAGAGCCTTACGAGTTGTATTTTGTGGCGGATGAAGACATTCTGGAGCCGGATGACGGACAGATGGACGGATGGCGAAAACAGCAATTAAAAAAACTGGCTTTCTGGGAACTCGGATTATGCAATTTTTACGTCATCATGGATTCCGATGTCTATTTCATCCGGGATTTTCACGTGTCGGATTTTATGCGGGATGAAAACAGCCCCTATTTGTCGATGGACGAGGTCCTGGAAACGCAGGACAAAAATTATGCGAAAAATTATTTCCGAAGAACGGGTAAAAATTACACGTTCGTGTTTATGGGGCAGGTGTTTTCAAAATTCGTCCTGGAAGATATGAAAAAAAACGTTTTGGACAAAAATGGCTTGTCCTGGAGGGATTTGATCTCTTTGTCGCCCTGGGAATTTCAATGGTACGGCGAATACTTTCTTCAATCCAGAATCCATGAATTGCTGCCCACCAACAAACTCGTTAAATCGTTTAGGATACAATTGCAGTATGTGTTGGAGCGTTTCCGCGGTTACACTCCAGACGATTTTGTGAATCAGGGCTATATCGCGGTTCACATGCAAAACCGATGGGTGAAGGACAAGGTGTATCGTCCGATGCCATGGACGGCGCTGCTCCGACGGGCGAAGCAATATGCCCGACGTTTGATAAGCTCTTGAAATCAGAAGGCAATGAATGAATCAGCCCCAAAGGGATGGCACCAACAATGTCTTGACACCTGATGGTTGATGCTCTATAAGTTGACGCACCTTGCCTTTTGAGTCGTTTTTCGTCTTGAAAGAACATGAAAAAATGTCTCGGAGAAAAATATGTTTGCAATTCCGGAAAGCGTCATTCACGAAGAGATGGATGGCGAGACGATGCTTGTCCGTCTGGACAGCGGAAATTACTACACGATGAATATGTCGGGAGGTCAGATCTGGGCGCTCATCGAACGGGGAGCGTCAAAAAACCAGATTGTGTCATCCCTATCCGAACTCTATGGTATTGAAAAGAATCAGATCGAGGAGCCGGTCGACACCTTTCTGAAGTACCTCATCGTCGAGGAATTGGTTGTTGTGCAGCCCTCCTCCGGTGTCGACGCGTCGGATTTGCCGACCGAGGTTCGCAAGGCCGCCGCTTCCTTTGAGCCGCCGCAACTCCACAAGTATTCAGACATGCAGGAGCTGCTGATTCTGGATCCGATTCATGAAGTCAGCGATGCGGGATGGCCCCATTCCAAACCGCAAAATGACAGTAACGAATGAAGAGGAATAGAAATTTTTGCCAGCACCGAACATCGTAAACAGCACCGATCTTCTTCTTTCCTATTTTCTTGATGCCTTTGAGCTGTTGGGGCACGCCTTGGCCCGTGGCGGCAGTCCAGTCCCAAAACGGATCCGGCTCTTGGGGGAAACCCTGGAGCTGGTTTTTTCCGATGAAAGCCTCCTGCCGTTTTTCATGCCGGCATTGGAGCATCTGGTCATATCGTTCAGCGACGCACCGACTGTTAGAATTTATATCTGGGATGATGTGACGACGAAAACGGTCATGCCGGATCCTCCCTGGCAGGGATACGGCGTCCAGAGCGCTTCCGGAAATCTCGAAGGCGTTTTTACCCGTCGGGGCGATTTGCGGGGATTTCAAAGCGAACGGATTAAGGCGGCTTTTAACTGGTCGGCCAACGCCTTGAGCATGTACGATGCCGGAGACGCCGTGGGGTTTTACTGGACTAGGGACGCAAGGCAGTTGCCCGCCTATGAGACCAGCGCGCCGCTGAGAACGATTTTGAATTGGCGGGCCCAGCAGAGAAATGGTCACTTCATTCACGGGGCTGTCGTGGGCGGAGCAAACAACGGCGTTTTGGTTGCGGGCAAGGGAGGTTCGGGAAAATCCACGACGGCGCTGGCAGCGCTCAGGGCCGGTCTTCGTTACGTCAGTGACGATTATTGCCTGGTTTCCATCGAACCGGAACCGGCGGCTCATTGCGTTTTCAGTTCGGCGAAAGTGGATCCCGGAAATCTTTTCCGCGCCGAACACATTTTGTTCACCCGGAGCAAAAACCAAAACTCCCATGACGACAAAGAAGTTTTTTTTCTCCATCCGCAGTTTGCCAAACAGATCGCACCCCGGTTGCCGCTTAAAGCGATCCTGCTTCCCAGAATTACCGGTGAAGAGCAATCCCGTCTGACACCGGCCCCGCAGGCGGACGCTATCCGGGCGCTGACCGTCAGCACCGTGTGTCAGTTTCCCGGAGCAGGCAAACAAACGGTGGACATCATCATGTCGCTCGTGAATCAATTGCCCTGTTATCATTTTGATTTCGGGACCGATTTATCGCAGGCAGCTGGGGTGATTGCGGATTTGCTTGAAGACCAAAAGGAAGTGTCCGAATGAAACTGATCATCATCAGTCCCTTCGCGCCGTATCCGCCCAATTCCGGCGGCCGTATCCGACAATGGGAATTGATCAAGTATCTGGGGGAAAGACACGATTTGACGCTGGCGTTTTTCATCAACCGCGGAGAGGAAAAAATTTTGGAAGGCGCCTTTGAGAAGGTCTGTTCCGAAGTGCACATGATAACGCACGCGGGAGATACAACGGATCGAGTTCCTCCATCGCTGCCCTGGCCGATGCGCGCGTATGCCGTGGAACCGATGAAGAACCTGATGACACGGCTCGCTGCGAGGGGCTGCGATGTTTTGATCACGGAATTCATTTACATGGCGCAGCACCGCCATCTCTTCGCCGCGCCTGCTGTTCTCCACGAGCATAATATCGAATCCTCCATTTTCCGGCAATACGCGGAGATGCCGGAGGCGGACCAGGCTGAAATTTTCGGCATCAGAAAAGACGCGACGTTCTGGAAAGCCACCTGGATGATGATGCGCCGGTATGAAAACGAGATCTGGCCTCAATTTGATTTGAGGATTACCGTCAGCCATCTGGATAAACAGGAGATGGACTCACGCTGTCCCGACGGGAAATCAATGGTGGCCGAAAACGGCGTCAATACGAAAACGATGCGGCCGCTGGACGTCAGTCGCTCCAAGAATCTCCTGTACGTGGGAACGATGAATTATTTTCCCAATGAAGACGGCGCATTGTTTATGGCCGACACCATCATGCCTCATGTGTGGAGTCTGGATCCGGACATCAGGCTCTATATTGTCGGCAATAATATGCCGCGTAAAATCAAGGCGTTGGGAGACGATCCCCGCATACAAATTTTTCCGGATGTTCCGGATATCCGGGCGGTGGCCGCCAGGTGCTGTCTCTCCGTCGTTCCTCTGAGGTTCGGCGGCGGCACGCGAATCAAAATCCTGGAATCGTTCGCTTTGGGCCTGCCCGTTGTCTCCACCTCCAAGGGTTGCGAAGGCCTGGCCGTGGAAGACGGGAAACATCTGTTGATTCGGGATAATCCGGAGGATTTTGCAGCCGCTGTGGTTACCGCCGTGAACAATCATGAGCTTTCGGATACACTCCGGCAAAACGGACGAATGCTGGCCGAACAAAGATACGACTGGAGGAAAATATTCGAAGTCGTTGAAGAAACAATAACCGGCTTGGTAGCAAGGTAATAGCCGGCGGGTCAATTCGAACAAAGAACAGAGACCATGACTCTCTTAAACAATAGAAAATTTTTCATCATTATTTTTTTGCTCACTGCTTTTTGTCTATCTGTTGACAATGACCTATTCGGTCATCTCCGAGAAACATTTTTATGCCGACGGAGTGCATTTTTTTCTAAGCATCTTGAGATGTGAAACTTTCATGATGAATAATCCCGCGCGTCAATATGGCCAGTATTTTACCGAATTTCCCATAGTGTTTTGTTTAAAATATGCGCATACGAAAAACGTAACCATTCTTTCTTACATATTCGGATTCGGACTGTATCTGCCCCAGATTATTTCCCTGTCGATTTGTTTCTACATCGTCAGAAAAACAAATATTCATTACATGCTTTTCCCGATATTAAGTCTTTTCGGCGTCAGTCATAGTATATTCTTTCATATGGCTAGCGATACCCTAGCGATTACTTACGTGTTCTGGCCTATTCTATTTTTCATCGTTTTTGTCAAAGAATACAAGGGCGTCGATATGCTGTTGCTGATGGTTATAGTTTTTGTTTTCATACGCTCATACGAATCAGCATCCATATTAGGCTTGATCCTTCTCGTTGTTTTGATTGCTGAAGCTTATCATAACTGGAAAACAGTCAGCAATAGAACAAGGCTTGTCTGGGTGGCGTTGGTCCTGATAATCATTTACGGCATCATCATTGCGGTGAAAGAAATCATGAATCCTACAGATCCAATCAATAAAGCTTCTTTTTTAAGAGACATTCCAACGGTTTTAAATAATAATCAGGCTATGCTTTCGGCAATGTATGTATTGATGATTACTGGCACTCTATTGTCCAAAAGATTTGCGGCGTCAATCCAATTTAAATTAATAGCGATATCCCTCTTTTTGATCACAGTGTATTGCAGCCTTGTTCCAGTGGTAAAACCCGAGTGGGCAAGGCCGTGGACTCAACATACGGCGCGTTCTTTTCACGTGTATATGATCCCAGTGCTTTGTCTCATGGCTTATGTTGTGTTTAAAGGTGTCGTACATGTGGGTAAAGATTCCTGGAACAAGGCTTTTATTCTTTGCGCGTTTCTTGTGGCGGGACAACTGACGTGGCAGATTCTCATGACCAGTCAATGGAACGGTTTTCGGCACGTGTTTCAGGAAGAGCTGATGCGCCATGAAGGATATGTCCGGTTTGAAGACACACGGCTTGTCCATCATAAAATAGGGAATCATCTGGTTGGAGATATGACGTGGGGCTGGACGAACCCCACGTTAAGCATTGTTTGGTCAAAAAATCATAATGTCAAAACGATAATTTCCAATCCTGTCAAATGCAACTGGGAGCCATTCGATCCCCGGGATATCCGAGCGCTTCCAAAACTTGGAAAGTATGGGTTCACCTATGAAAAATATATTGAGAACATTAGATTGCAGAATCCAAAATAAACAAAGCATTATATTATGATCAGCGATTATTTTGACAGGATATTGGTCATAAATCTGCCCCG
>DAOSZO010000090.1:0-6874 GCA_035382085.1 Smithella sp. | reverse complement strand
CTGATGAGATCCAGAACGACATGCAGAAGCAGGGGGATGATCGTTTTATCCACAGAGCCCTCTGTCCGGATGTCATCGTCGATGTTTTTAATGATTACGGTAATTTCATCAACGTATTTTTCCCAAAGACCGTTTAGGATAGCCTCTTTGCCTGAAAAATAATTATAGAGGCTTCCGATCGAAACACCCGCCTTTTCCGCTATCTGCTCGGTGGTCGCCTCCACATACCCCACACTGGTAAAAACCTGGGCTGCCGCCTCGTAAATCGCCGCCATGGTTTTGCGTGAACGCTCCTGGGAAGGAATTTTGCGAGGCTCCAGCAACTCGTTTTTCGTCATAAACGGCCCATGGACAAGATGTTATGAAAGAAAAGATGTTAGTTTATACTGGAAAAACAAATCAACAGTCAAGACAAAATTACCGCTCACGAATCCTCAAGGCATCCCTGAAGGATTTCTGCCGGCTAGCAGAGCGTCGGCCAGGCCGGATTTGCGGGAAATTTTTCTTGAAACCGCGCCGCCCAGCAGCGACTCTCCCGCCCAGATCTCCACGCTTTGCCGCGCGCGCGTGATGCCGGTGTAAATGAGCTCCCGGGTCATCAGCGGAACGTCGAAATTTCCCAAAAGCAAAAGGACCTTGGCAAATTCGGATCCTTGACTTTTATGAACCGTCATCGCCCAGGCGGTTTCGTGCTGCGGCAATCGCGACGGAAGAAATCCGCGGGTTTTTTTCTGTTCATCGCGGAAAAAAACCGCCAATCTGCCGTGTTGTTCCGGAGCCTTCAGCACGATGCCTATATCGCCGTTAAACAGCCTCAAATGATAATCGTTTTGCAGTATCATCACCGGCATACCTTCATAAAAGGCATCGCGCGTCCTGATGAATCCCGCCCGATGAAAAATATGCTCCACAAAACGGTTGATTTTTTCAGTCCCCCACGAACCCACCCGCAGGGCACATAAAATCCGAAACTCTTCCAAAAGATCAAAAATTTTTTCACAATCCGTAGCGCCGCAAAGAACGTTCTCCCAGTAGCTCTGACATTCTCTCAAAACGGTTTTCTCCAGTTTTTCGAACCATTCCTTCTCGGTGGTCCAGGGAACCCAGATCATGTCGGCGAACCGGCTTTGGCGCAGAAGATTCAAGGTTTTCTCGCTCTCCCCGTTTTTAACGGCCTGACTTACAATATGGATGCCGCTGTCAGCGGCAAACCGGTAATTTTTCTGAAGATGAACGATGTTGTCCTGAATACCGCCGGGCGAATCATCCGCCTCGATCTGCTGGCCGGACAGACGGAATACTTCCCGGGCAAAGCCTGAGGAAAAAACATTGGGCAGAGCCATGGCGCATAAATCCCCCAAAACAATCCCCACTTCCACGGAAGCGAGCTGATCTTTATCCCCCAGCAGAATCAATGAGGCATGCGTCGGCAAGGCCGCAATCAACTTGGCCATCAGCGGCAAATCCACCATGGACGCCTCGTCCACCACAACCAAGTCATAGGGAAGAGGATTTTTTTCATCAAAGCGGAAATAAGGCGAATAACGGATGTAACCCAGCAGCCGGTGAATGGTCTGCGCTGTGTGGGGAATTTTTTCTTTCAGCGCCTCGGAACACACCATCGAGTCCTTGAGTTTTCGAACGGTTTCCTGAAGGCGCGCGGCCGCCTTTCCCGTGGGAGCGGTCAGGGCGATGCGCAGGGGTTTGAACGCGACATCCTGAATCAACGTCATGATCTTCGTGATGGTGGTCGTCTTTCCCGTGCCGGGACTGCCGGTTATGATCAGCACTTTTTTCATCAAAGCGGCCGCCGCTGCAACCTTCTGCCAGTTCGGCCATCCGGAATCCTCTTCCTCAAAATAAATTCCGAGCTTTTCCTGAACCGAAGATTCGTCAAATTTCATGTTGCTTTGCTGAAAAATGCCGGCGGAAAAATACCGCGCCACGATATGCTCGTATTCCCAGTAGCGGTGCAGATAAAGACGATTTTTTTCATCCAGGACAAGCGGGCGGAATTGGCCGGGACGGGCCACGCACGGCGCCTTTTGCAGAGAAGCCTTCCATGCTTCCAGGGGCGGGCAAACAACGGCATCCTCGCCGACATCGTTCTGGAACAGGACTTTTCCGGCTGCGTCATGCAGGTCCAGGCAAATGTTGCCTTCTTTGACGCTGCGGCTGACGAGCGCGGCGGCCAGAAACAAATCGTCTTGGTGCTCCTGCGGAACAAACGAGGAGATGAATCTTCCAAAATGAACATCCAGCGGCGAGAAATAATTTCTGAGCGTTTTCTCCATATCAGGTCGGTTCCCGCACATTTGTGTTTTCGTCTTTCAGCGCCAGATACTTGAGCATATCCTTCAAAGCGATGATTCCCTCCAGCTGATCGCCGCGGACAACCAAAAGACGGCTGTTGCCGGTCCGCGTCATGATGTCCAGCGCCTTGTTGGCGTCATCATCCGGTCCGATGGTGATTTCGTCGCTGCAGGGAACGGCGGCGGCGCCGACCGTGTAGGCAGACCATTCGTCCCGGGGAATGGCGGCGATCTGCCGGACAAAAATACAGCCCGTCAGCTTGCCGAAAGACATTACGGGATACGCTTGAAAATGATACCGGTAAACATAGTCCCGGATAAATTCCTCCAGAGAAATGGAACGCGGCACGGTGACCGGATCGCGCACCATCAGGTCGCGGACCTTGAGGGTGTTGAAAAGATTGCGGGCCAGAAACTGCGTGCGGGACGTCTGCGCCGCCGCGCGGATGAAAAGACCGATGAGAAACCACCAGAAACCCGCGACAAAATTTCCGCTCACAATCAGCGCGATGCCCATGACCACGAGCAAGATTCCGAAGCCGGAACCAATCTGGGAGGCGATTTCCGTGGACCAGCGGAGGTCTTTTTTCCACATCCAGAGCACGGAGCGCAATATTCTTCCGCCGTCCAGCGGAAAGGCCGGCACCAGATTAAAAACCCCCAAAACCACATTCAGCCAGAGCAGATAATCCGCGACACCGTTGACCGTAACCGGCCAGCCGCTCGCCTCCCCGAAACGGCGGATCAGCAACATCAACAAAGCCACGCTGAAGCTCGATAGCGGCCCGACGACGGAAATCATGAATTCCGCCCGGGGATGAGGCGGATCTTTTTCCATATGGGCGACGCCGCCGAAGATAAACAGGGTGATTTCCTTCATGGACAATCCGTAATATCTGGCAACCAGTGAGTGGGTCAGTTCATGGATGATGATGGACATAAAAAGCCCCACGGCGCCGGCGGCGCCCATCCACCAGTAGGCGGATGCGGGAAGCTCCTTGTAGTATTCCGGAAAAAGTCCGCTGGCCAATGACCAAGTGATCAGGGCCGCCAGAAAAATCCAGCTGACGTCGATTTTGATTTCAAAACCGAATATCTTAAAAAGGCTCAACGGCTTTCCGAACATGGTATCCTTCTCCTTGGAAGCGGCGATGATTCGGAATAACAAATTATTGGAAAAAAGTTTAGTAAAAATAAAGTCCGGCCTGTCTCAAAAAAAATTGACAAGGCACAATATTTTGAGTAGTTTAAAAAAAAAGTGTCAACCCTTGAACAACCGCGGGTTTTTAATCCAACCGGAAGGGGGAACTTATGAAAAAGTTTTTGTTCTTTTTTGCCTTGCTAATTTTTCTGTCTTCAACGGCACAGGCCGATTTCTATAAATGGGTGGACGAAAACGGTCAAACCCAAATCACCGATTATCCGCCTCCGGCCGACAGAACAGCCAAAGACATCGAAATTCATCCATCCGGGCGTAGCGATGCACAAACCCAGGAAGTCAATGAAGAGAATGATTCGGCCAACGTATCCGTTTTCATCTACACCAAGGATGACTGCTCCGACTGCGACAGGGCCAGGGAATTTCTCAATTCAAAAAAAGTGCCTTTCACCGAATATAACATGGACAAGGATCCCAACGCCGTCATCCGCCGCAAGGCCGTGGATGACAGCGAGGATGTTCCCTTTGCCATCATCAACAGAAATCACGTATACGGATTTTCGGAATCCGTCTATGAAAGAGCGCTCAAAATCAAACCCTGACCACTCATGAACGCCGCACTGTATTTTTATTCGGGAACCGGCAATTCACTTTGGACGGCGAAAAAGCTCTCCGCGCTTTTGGGGAACGCCAGGCTCGTCCCCGTCGCCGCGTTCAGCTCAAACGAAACGGTTACCGTCCACGAAGAATATATCGGTTTGATTTTCCCGGTGCACATCTGGGGCGTGCCGCCGCCGGTGATCCGTTTTCTGGAGAAACTGCAGGCCGACGCATCAGTATACTTTTTTGCCATTGCCGTCAACGCGGGACAGGTGGCCGCCACGCTCCTTCAACTGCAGCATTTGCTGAAGAAGAAAAACATAAAGCTATCCGCCGGTTTTTCCCTGGGCATGCCCAGCAATTACATCCCCTGGAGCGGCCCGCCATCCGCAAAAAAACAGCAAAAACTTTTTGATCGGGCCACCGTCAAAGTAAACGACATCGCTTCTTGGGTCAAAACCCGGAAGGAAGCGCCGCCGGAAAGAGGACCTTTTTGGCAAAACGCGTTGTTTTCGATGATCTACAATAAAACCTACGCGAAAGTGCCTCAAATGGACAAACTTTTTTGGGCCGACGGAAAATGCTCCGCCTGCGGCATCTGCGCAAAAATCTGCCCCGCCAAAAACATTCAAATCCGCGAGGGGAAACCTCTCTGGCAGCATCGCTGTGAACAGTGCTTCGCCTGCATCCAGTGGTGTCCGGAAGAAGCGATTCAATACGGCCGGCTGACCTCAAATAAAAAAAGATATCACCACCCTGAAATAAACTTAAAAGAAATGATTTTTCATCCCTGAAAAAAAACGGCCGCCGAAAACCACTTTTGCAGATTCACAATAACATCAATTAATTCATATAATTATGATGAAATTCCAGGGAGGGAAGCAATCAATTTAATTTGCTCTGCGTGAAATTATTTTATTAATTATTCCTTTAATTATTCCTTGACTTTATAAAATTATCGTCTAAAATATAGGCGAAGCTTGAAAAGGGCAAACCGTCTGAAAAGACGGGACGCAAAGTTACTGGCCTAAGTCTCTTGATGGAGATAGGGTGGCAGAACCGCCGGGCGAGTCCTGAAGAATACCCGCAGAACTCCACTCATTGTCCCTTCAAGAAAAAAGGCCAGAAACAAAAAAAAGATAAAAATGTTTTGTTTTTGGGTACGTTCGATGTAAAATAATAAAAAAGTTTTTATGAGGCAAGACGTGTCGGGAATGAAAAACGCAAACAATTCAAAAGGCTTTACGCTTGTCGAAATGGCCATTGTGATCGCTCTGATGACGATTCTCGCAACCATTGCCGTGCCGGCCTGGAAAAATTACAAAATCAACATGGAGCTCAAAACCGCCACCCGGCAGATCATGACCGACATCATGCAGGCGCGCCTCAGGGCCATTGCGGAAAATGTGGACATTTACCAGATCAGTTTCAACGTCTCCGACAATTCCTATTCGCTTCAGCGTTCGGACACCGGCGCCACGTTATGGACAAAAAATCTGACGGACTTCGGCAGTGAAAACAGGCTCTGGTTCGCCTGGTTTTGGGGAAGCGGAAGCACGAACGTCCTTAAATTTCAAAGAAGGGGCACCATGACGCAGGGATGGATATTCGTGAGAAACACCCTTTCCTCCTATTCAAGAGTCCGGGTGCAAATAGTGGGAAGAACCAATGTTGAATATTTTCTGCAGAAATAGCAAAGGCATCACGCTGGTCGAATCGCTGGTGGCCATCGCGCTTTTGACCATCGGCATTCTGGCGCTTTTGACCATGCAGCCGACCTCGATGAGGGCGGGTGCCAAATCCGACTACTTGGGCAGGGGTGTCATGCTGCTCAATAAAGAGCTCACCGAACAGGAGCTCTTCATCATGAATCCCTGCAACGAAATCACACCCGGAAACGTGACCAAGACGGTCTATGTCAGCGGCAGAAACGCCACCGCGGCCGATGACGGCGACGCGACATATCGTATAGCGACGCAAATCAGCCAGATGCCCGGAAGCACCAATACCTGGAAAGTCATCGTGGAGGTGACCTGGCCCCCCGCCTACACGCGCGGCGTCAAGGAAAGCACCATTGTGACCCGACAGGAACCCTTCAGGTTTGGATGCATATGAAAAAGCAAGACGGTTTTACATTGCTGGAAATGCTCATTTCAATGGCGGTCGCCATGATCGTCCTGGCGGCCATTTACGCCGCCGTCAATCTGGGACAAAAGACCACCGCGAGCACGGAACGGAAAGTTTACGCCCAGCAGGATGCCCGCGCGGCGCTGGAAATCATGTCCATTGAAATTCAGATGGCTTCCTACAATCCCCGTCCCGACCTTGTGACCGGCACCTTCTGGAAAACATCAAACTGCACGGACGCGTATTCAACGGAACAGAAATACAAGGGCATTCAGTCGGCGACACCCTTTTCCATCACGGTGGAGATGAATCTCAACGGCAGCAACAACATCGGCGATTCCGCCAACGAAATCATCACCTACGCCTACGACGCGTCCAACCAGCGCATCACGCGCTCGGTCAACTGCCAGACGCCGGAGTCCTTCCTGGGTGATTTTTCCTATATGACCCGGGCCGTCCGCGTCATCAACACCAACGACGTTCCGATTTTCAGGTACTTCAACGCCCAAGGGCAGGAAATCACCGGCGCCGACCTGCCGGCGGCCACCCCGGATATCGCCCGAATCGACATTACCCTGTGGGTGGAGACGGAAAATGTCGACATGAACACGGGGCAAAGAAAAAAATTATTTTACTCCACAAGCATAATACCGAGGAACCATGTTATCACCAAATA
>DAOSZO010000089.1:0-7060 GCA_035382085.1 Smithella sp. | reverse complement strand
GCCGGGAGTTCAGCTATGGCGGCTGCGGCGGGGAAGTTCCCTTTGACTCTCTGGAGGCGTGCAGGAGCTTTTGCGAGGAATAATTCCGTGTTTTGGGAGGGCGATTTGAAGAAACATATTGCATTTTATCCGTTGGTGGCCGCAATCGTTCTGTTTCCGTTTTGTGTTTGCGGGCAGATGGCGAACGAACAGGGCGGCCCGCCGCTGTCCGACAAGAGCAGGACCGAGGAGGCCTCCCAAAAACCTAAAGATTTTTTCCGGGAAAACATTCAGGGCCGCTGGAGCATCACTCAGGGGTTCAACATGGCGCACGCCGTCATAGATTTTTATTCCAGTGAAGACCGGTTGGAAGCGGGCGTTTATACCCGAATCGCCTCCTGCATTCCCTCCTGGTCATCATCCTTAAAAGATGCGTGGCTGGATTACAAGCGGGTTGCGGTTCAAACAGACGGAAATCGTCTGACTTTTCAATATGCCGTTGTCACCGGAAATTTCTTCAACAAGGATAAAAATTGCCTGTCCGATAACGTTGACGCGGTTACCAGCATGCTCAACTTCAACTTGTCGTTGGTTTCCGAAAATGTGCTGGCCGGAACGCTGCAATGGGGAAATCATCCTCCGGTGAAGGTTGAATTTCAAAAAAAGCGGTAAGAAAAAAATTTTCAGGGGCTTTGCAGAAAGTCCCCAGAGCGCATTCGCGAATCCATGAATGATACAAAAAGAGAGGTCGGAAAATGAGAAAATGCCTGTTTTATGTCTTGTCTGTTGCGTTGATGATGCTTGCGCTGTCCCGGATTGCGGCCTGGGCAAGCTGTGATGAGATGTGCGGCGGCCAATGCGAATATCTGGGATCCGGTCCGGAATGGACGGCGTGCATGGACTCCTGCGTCAGGGATTGCCTGGAGCAGGCGCCGGACGACGTCGCCCCTCCTGATCCCGATTCGGATTTGGCGCCCCCCGAGGACCAGGGGGATCTTCCGTCGCACGATGGCAGCGTTCGCCGTCCCGTTCAGACAAATATCCTCGCGGATGCCGATCAGCGATATGTTTTGGCGCAAAATGACAATTATGTTCCCTGCTACAAGGAAAAAGATTTTAAGCAGGTGCTTTTCCGATGGTGTCCGACCGACAAACCTTGGACACCGACCCATGAAATGCGGAATTTCTGTTATGTAACGCTGGAAGCCTGCGCCGATGCCGAGATGCCCCAAACCTGGTGCATCAAGTGCGAAAAGGCAAAAAATACTTAACATGAATTTTGGTTGCGGGAAGAAGCATCTCAATCACGCGGTCCCAATCCCTCTTTGAAGTCCATTTCATCGGCCGGGAGCGGCTTTAAAAGAGATAAAAGATTTTGGGGATCGGCAGGGCTTGGTCCCAGCCAGAGGTCCTGTTCGAGGCGGTTGGATAAAATCACCGGCATGCGATGGTGAACGGGGGCGACCAGCTCGTTGGCCTGAGTGGTGATGATCGCGCAGGCGCCGGTGATTTGCCCGTCAGGAGACAACCGACTTTCATAGAGTCCGGCAAATCCAAAAGGCTGGCCGGACTTTAGATAAAAATAAAAGGGCGTTTTGGCTTTTCTTTCTTTTTTCCATTCGTAAAAGCCGTCGGCGACAATCAGGCATCGCCGCCGATGGAAAGCGTCTCGGAAACTCGGTTTTTTATCCACGGTCTCCGCGCGCGCGTTGATCATTTTTCTGGCGAGGGGATCTTTGGAAAATGCCGGCGTCAATCCCCACCGGAGGCCGAGAAGTATGCGGATGCCGTCATGATGCATGACGGCCGGCACCGGATGGTCGGGCGTGATATTCCAGCTTGGCCGCCACGCGCCCTGCACGCGCTGAACATGGAATTTTTCCTCAAGGGTCCTTAAATCGCTGACCAGCGCAAATCTTCCGCACATACAATCTCTCCGCAGGCATTATAACTGAACAGGAAAGAAATTCACACGAAAAAAACCTGCGCCTGCTGTGAAAATAGTTGATGATTTTAGTTGCCGGAACCTGTATAAGGAAGATGAAAGTCATGCTGTTTTTAAAGCGATTGCAAGGAGGATCGTGCAATGAAAAAAATCATACAGATTACGTTGATCATGATGACGGCTGTTTGGATTTATGCCTGTATTCCCGTCCCTGTTCCGGTGGAAACCGGAGATTCGGGGTATTACGGCCAGCCCTATGGATATGGTTACGAAGAACAATACGGTTACGGCTACGATGAATATTACGAGGTCCCTGTCGTGTACGGGGAACCGTGTTATTTTGCGCCGCCGATTTCCGTATCTTTCGTATTTGATTACTTCACGTTCGAGGTGGTTAACGGATATGTGGATATTGTCTTCTGGAGGGGCGGACACCGTTATCATCGCGAGCCGTGGTATGAGCAGGGGCGGAGAATCTCAGATCGTGACATCCGTGCCGGGCACCGCCACCGGGTCCGCGGTCCGGAGCTGTACCGCCATCGTGAATTTCTGCGCCAGAAGCATAACATTACCCATCCTGATTCTTATTATGGTTTGAAAAAACCCGGCCAGCCGCGTCCGCCGAAAGAAACCGAGCCGCAGTGGGGCAATAAACAACAGCCCCGGCCGATGGAACAAGCGCCTTCTTGGGAGCGAAAACCGCCGCAGGAAATGGAGCAAAGACAGCCCTCATCCATGGAACGCCAGCCGCGACCGTATGATCAAAAACCGTCATGGGAAACCAAGCCGCAGTTTCAGGCGGAGCCTGTCCCTCCCGTGGTGCAGATGCCGAAAAAGACACAACCGTCCGGCGATGAATTGCCCCCGCAGCAGGCGGAGCAAGGACCGAAGTGGCAGCAGGGTCAGCCCCGCGTGATGGAGGAGGTTCAGCAGAAGGAAAGAACTCTTCCTCCGCAGCGGGAAAAAATCCCTCAATGGGGACAGCGTCAGATTCCTCCTCTATCTTCCGAGAGACCGCCGAAGATAAAACAGCGGTATCCGAAAGAGGAATCACGGCGTATTCTTGAAAAGAGAAAAATAAAGGAGAAAATCAGAAAACCCAAGCCGGAAAAAAGCATTGAGTCCAAGGATGCGGACAGACTCCGGGAGAACGCGGAAAAACACGAAAAAGGAATGAATGCCGCGCCGGAGGAATTCAACAGAAAAATGCCGCGTTAGAAGGAGAATACCATCAAGCCAAAGGCGGCATCGCCCCCAAAAGGACCTGCCGCCTTTTTTTGTTTTTAAAATCGTGTTGTATTGACAGGGGAAAAACTTCTTTGTATGGTCTTTTTCAAAATTTGGTTTTTCATGCGGAATCACCGTGGCTTTGATTGAGATGAAAAACGTCACCAAGGATTATTACCTTGGCGAAACCGTCGTGCGCGCGCTTCGAGGGATTGACTTCGAGGTGGACGCCAAAGAGTTTGTCGCCGTCTGGGGGCCTTCCGGTTCGGGAAAGACGACGCTGCTGAATTTGATCGGCGCCATTGATGAGCCGACAACGGGGACGCTGACCCTCGCGGGAAAAGATGTCAGCCGGTTAAACGACGACGAAAAGAGCGAACATCGCAATCAGACAATCGGGTTTGTCTTTCAGAGCTTCAATCTTGTGCCGGTTCTGTCGGCGCTGGAAAACGTGATGCTGCCTCTACAGATTCGGGGGGTGCCGGCGGCGCAAGCGAGAAAAGAGGCGCTGTTCCGTTTGTCCGAGGTCGGTTTGTCGGACATCGTCCATCAGCGTCCGGCGAAAATGTCGGGCGGTCAGCAGCAGCGGGTGGCCATCGCGCGCGCGCTGGTTCATCAGCCGGCAGTGGTGATTGCCGATGAGCCGACGGCGAATCTCGATTCCGCTACGGCCTATATGATTATTGATCTGATGAGAGAACTCAACCAGCGGGACCAGATTACTTTTATTTTTTCCACGCACGACCAGCGGCTTCTGGATAAGGTGAAGCGCCGGGTGCGCCTGGAGGACGGCCTGATCGTTGATGGGGGAAACCGGCCATGACGCAGTGGTGGAAGCTGGCTTTCCGGAACATTTTGAGAAACAAACGCCGATCGCTTGTGACCATTTTGGCGATCGGCGTCGGATTTGCGGCCATCAGCGTTTATCACGGATACATTTATGACGCTTATGAAGGGCTGCGCGCGATGGCGATACGCGGGGAAGGCCTCGGCCATTTAAGGATCAACAAGGCCGGCTGGAAAGAAAAGGGGAAGCTCGAACCTGAAAAATACATGTTTTCGCGCGAAGAAGCCGACGTCATCATGCGGCTTCTGAAAAACGCAAAGGACGTCATCCTCGCAACGCCGCAGATTCAGGTGACCGGCCTGGTGAGCAACGGAAGCGTCTCCACGGTTTTTATCGCGCAGGGCGTCGTGCCGCATGACGAGAAAATCATCCGGGGACGCTGGACGGAATTTTTGCCCATCCAGGGCGAGGCGCTCAACGATGAAGTTCTCTACGGCGTGGAAATGGCTTCGGATCTGGCCAGGTATCTGAGCCTGAAAGAGGGTTCGGAAGGCGTCGTGATGGCGCCGACGCTGACGGGCCAGATGAATGCCCTGGATATCGTCGTCCGGGGCGTGTACAATACCGGCAACGATTTTTCCAACGACAAATTCATCCGCCTGAATTTTTACTACGCGCAGTCGCTGCTGGATACCCAATCCGTGGAACGGGTGGTCGTTTTGCTAGATGACTGGAAAAAAACGGAAACAATGCGCCAACGCCTTCTCAAGAAACTCCAGGACGCGGGCATCGCCTGCGAAATCCGAACATGGGATGAGCTTTCGCTGGGCTTTGCCAAGATGAAGTCCTATCTCGATACCGTGTTTCTGTTTATCTTTACCATCGTTTTGGTCATTGTGGTGATGACGACCGTCAATACCATGGGGATGGCGATTGTGGAGCGGACCCGGGAAATCGGGACACTCCGGGCGCTGGGCATGAAACGCCGGGGCGTGACACTGCTGTTTGCCTGGGAGGGAGCGTTGTTGGGAGTTGGTGGAAGCCTTGTCGGAACGGGTGTGCACATCATCGCGTGGACGGTTATCAAACTGTATCCGCCGCATTACACGCCGCCGGGTTTTTCCGTGCCCGTGCCGATGATGGTCGCCATGCTTCCCGGGATGTTGCTTGTTCTGTCTTTGTGTTTTATTCTGCTATCCGCCGTAGCCGCCGTCATCCCGGCGCGCCGCGCGGCCAAACAAAATATCGTCAATGCCCTCGGGCACACGTAAGATTTTCACTGAGGAGGAAAAGATGACAAAGAAGACCTTTTGCCGGGGAATGCTGGCGTTTATGCTTTGCCTTCTGGTGGCCAGGCCGGCCCAGGCGGAGTTGAGCGCCTTGGAAATGCTGCGCAAAGCCGACGAAGCGCGTGGAAACACCGACGGTATTCAATGGGATGTTTCCATGCATTCCGTTGAAAACGGCCGCGAACAGTACCGAAAGTTGCGCGTGGTGGCGAAAGGCTACGATTCGCTGATCGAAACCCTGGCGCCGGCCAATGTCAAGGGGCAGAAACTTTTGATGCAGGATCGCAACATGTGGTTTGCGAAACCGGGACTGTCCAAGCCCGTGCCCATTTCGCCTCGGCAAAAGCTGATGGGCACGGCGTCCAACGGTGACGTGGCCGCGACCAATTACGCGGGGGATTACAAAATTGTCGCGACGGAAGCGGGACAATATCTCAACGAAGATTGCGTCATAATGGACCTGCAGGCCGTGGACAACCGGGCGACGTACGACCGCATCCGCTACTGGGTTTCCAAAAAACGGATTGTCGGCGTGAAGGCCGAGTTTTATACGGTTTCCGGAAAGCTGTTCAAGACCGCGGCTTTTGAATACGACAACAGCGTTCTCATCAACGGCCAGCCGCGCGAATTCATCTCGAAGATGACGATCAAAAGCGCGGTCATGCAAAATGATGTCACCGTCATTGAATACAGCAGGCCGGTCCTGAAAAAAGTGTCGGACGGGATCTTTAATCTGAATTTGCTCGCGAAATAAATGGAAGCGTTTTTGAGATGGCTGTTAAAAAAAATGTTCACGGCTCTGCTTTTTGCCGCGGTGGCGGTGTTTTTTCCGGGGGCGTCGTGTTTCGCTTTTGACGGAGCGCTGCCGGCGGATCAGCTTATCCGTGCCAACGCGTCCTATCTCGAAGCGGAAAGTCCCGACGAAAACGCTCCCGAAGCCATTCGTTACGGCGATCATTTTTTCATGGATCTGAGAATCCTCGGATACGGCATCCTGCAGCACCCCGCCAATTCCACGCAGAATCCGGACAATGACCTTCTGCAGATTCCCGCCTATGCCGCGAGTCTTGATGTCCGTCCCGACGTCCGTTTCGACTCGCAATTTCTGGAGATGTCCGTGAAACCGCGCGCGAAACTGGATTTTGACATCTGGGAAAACGGACAGCGTGAAGGAGACACGGACTTGCAGGATGACTGGTTTGTCAACGAATGGCTGGTTCGGGTGAAAATCCGGGAAGTTCTGTTTGTTTCCTACGGTCGGGAAAATCTTCAATGGGGACCGTCTTATCTTTATTCGCCTTCCAATCCTTTTTTCAGCGACAACGGCCGCGCCAATCCTTATGTGGAAATTCCGGGGATGGATTTTGTCCGCGCCGTTTGGGTGCCGCACGGGCTGTTTTCCGTTTCCGGGATTCTCAATACGGATGAGGGACGCAACCGGCTTCTGGGTCCGGATGGTTTCAGCAACACCTACGCGATCAAGATAGATTACACGGGAAGGCAAAATTATGCGTCATTGATTCTTTCCCGGCGCGAGAGCGATTCCGGCCGACTGGTCTGGGGATTTTTCGGCGGCTGGACCGTCTCAGACGCCGTTCTTCTTTATGCCGAAGGACGCCTGACCCAGGGCGGCGAGGCGCTCTATCCCAAACGGGATGATTCCCTGCTGGGGATCTCCATGCAAAAGACGCATCAGGATGACTCCGGCATTAAACCGGTCATTCTGATGGGGGGCTCCTACACCCTGGAAAACGCCGGCACCATTTCCCTGGAATATCTCTACAACGGCGATGGCTATACTGGCGGGGAAGCGGATGACTATTATGAACTCAG
>DAOSZO010000088.1:0-7146 GCA_035382085.1 Smithella sp. | reverse complement strand
CGTCAACGGCAGCATCGTGTTCGACGACAGGTTCCTCGGCAAGCCCCTCGTGTACTGCGGCACCGCCGGCATCAGCCCGGCGCGCATCAACGGCAGGCCGTCGCACAAGAAAGAAGTCCGGCCCGGCGATTTGATCGTCATGACCGGCGGCCGCATCGGCAAGGACGGCATCCACGGCGCGACCTTTTCCTCCGAGGAACTGCACGAAGGCTCGCCCGTCACCGCCGTGCAGATCGGCGATCCCATCACGCAGAAAAAAATGACCGATTTCCTTCTGATCGCGCGCGACCGCGGATTGTACCGCGCCATCACCGACAACGGCGCGGGAGGCCTTTCTTCCTCCGTCGGAGAAATGGCGACCCTCAGCGGCGGATGCGAACTGGACCTCGCCCGCGCGCCCTTGAAATATACGGGCCTTCAGCCCTGGGAAATTCTGCTCTCCGAAGCGCAGGAGCGTATGACGCTGGCGGTGCCCCCCCGGAAAATCCGGGAATTTTTGTCGCTGGCGAAAAAAATGGACGTGGAGGCGACCGTCCTGGGCGAATTCACCGACTCGGGATTTTTCCACGTGCGCTACGGCGCGAAAACTGTGGCTTATCTGGAGATGAAGTTTCTGCACGAAGGCGTCCCTCAGATGGTGCTTCGCGCGCGCTGGAAGCCGCCCGGACACAAAAAACCTGATCTGACGCCCGCCCGCGACCTAGGGGCCGAGCTCAAAAAAATGCTTGGCCGGCTCAACATCTGCTCCAAGGAATCGGTCGTCCGCCAGTACGATCATGAAGTCCAGGGCGGCAGCGTCATCAAGCCGCTCACCGGCGCCCGAAACGACGGCCCGTCGGATGCCGCGGTGATCCGGCCGTTGCTGGATTCGATGGAAGGCGTCGTCGTCGCGCACGGCATCTGCCCGCGTCTGGGCGATCTGGACACCTATCACATGACCGCGTGCGCCATTGACGAGGCGATCCGCAACGCCGTCGCCGTCGGCGCCGATCCGGACTACCTGGCGGGGCTGGACAACTTCTGCTGGTGCGATCCCGTTTTCTCCGAAAAGAATCCGGACGGCGAATACAAGCTCGCCCAGCTCGTCCGCGCCAACCAGGCCCTCTACGATTACACGACGGCCTTCGGCGTGCCCTGCATCTCCGGCAAGGACAGCATGAAAAACGACTACCAGATCGGCCGGACGAAAATCTCCATTCCGCCGACGGTGCTCTTCTCCGTCATCGGCACGATCAGGGACGTGCGCAAGACGGTCACGATGGACGCCAAGAACCCGGGAGACCTTGTGTACGTGGTCGGTGAAACCCGCGAGGAACTGGGCGGCTCGGAGTGGCTGGCGATGAAAAACCTGATCGGCGACGGCGCGCCGCGCGTGGACGCCAAAAAAGCGCTGAAGACCTACCGCGCCCTGTTTAAGGCCATCGGGAAGGGACTTGTCGCCTCCTGCCATGACTGCTCCGACGGCGGCCTGGGCGTCGCACTGGCCGAGACGGCCTTTGCCGGCGGCTTCGGCATGCGCGTGGATCTGCGCCGCGTGCCCTACCGAGGCGCGTCGCGGAACGACTATCTTCTCTTTTCCGAAACGGCCAGCCGCTTTGTCGTGACGGTTCGGCCGCAGAAGGCCAAAAGCTGGGAAAGCGCGATGCGGGGATGCGTCTGGGCCCGCATCGGCGAAGTGATCGGCAACGGCCGATTCACCGTCACGGGCCTGGACGGCCGCCCCGTCATCAGCGAGGACACGAGCGCCCTCAAGGCGGCATGGCAAAAAACGCTCGATTTTTAGAAGCAGGAACTTTGATATGCCCCGAAAAGTCAAGGCGATTATTCTCACCGGCAACGGCACCAACTGCGAAACGGAAATGGCGCAGGCCTGCAGGATGGCGGGCGCGGACGCGGCGGACATCGTCCACATCAGCGAACTGCTGTGCGGTTCGAAGCGGCTGGATGACTACACCTTCCTGAACCTGCCGGGCGGGTTTCTCGACGGCGACGACCTGGGTTCGGCCAAGGCGGGCGTGAACCGGTTTTTGCACGCTCCCATCCGTGAAAAAAAGGAAATGCTTTTTGATCAGCTGAAAAAATTCATCCACAGCGGAGGGCTGATTCTCGGCGTCTGCAACGGCTTTCAGCTGATGGTCAAACTGGGCCTCCTGCCGGCGCTGGGCGGCGATTACACCCGGCAATCCGCGACGCTGACCTGCAATGATTCCGGCCGGTTCGAAGACCGCTGGGTTTATTTGAAGGCCAACCCCGCAAGCCCCTGCATCTACACAAAGGGAGCCGGCCTTCTCTATTTTCCCGTGCGCCACGGCGAGGGGAAATTCATTCCGAAGAATCGGGCCGTCCTGCAGCAGATGGAAAAGAAAAATCTCTGCGCCCTGAAATACTGCCGCGAAGACGGCCGGGTAACCATGGATTACCCCGACAATCCCAACGGCTCGGTCAACGCCGTCGCCGGGATCTGCGATGAAACCGGGCGGCTTTTCGGTCTGATGCCGCACCCGGAGGCCTACCTACACCGGGTCAATCATCCCCGCTGGACAAGGGAATCCCTGCCCGAAGACGGAGGGGGACTTCTTCTCTTTCGCAACGCCGTCCAATTCATTCGCGGAAAAGCGTTTTAAAAAAGCACAGAGATTTTGGCGTTATTTTTTTAACCTGAAGTACTCAAACTCACCCGGAACGTCGACCATTTGCTTGAATTCCCGTTCGGAGGCGGCCACCTGATAATCCACGAGATTGCCGAAAATGGCCTGCCGGGCGCGGTCCTCATCAATGTAGACCAAATCTTCAGATCGGAGTTTGAGCTTGGTCAGCGTAGGCAGATTGTCCTGACGCGAAACCACAAAAATGACCTTTTCATACCAGGCCTTTTGAAAATCATCCAGCGTGAAGCTGATATCGCCGCGCCAGGGATCGGCCAGAAAAATATGTCCGTTGTGAATGCCGCGGAAAACCACAAAATGGCGATAGTCAAATATCTTGATCGGCAAAATGGCGGGTGTATCCAACTCCATCAAATCCTCGATTTCAACGCGGTATCCTTCGCCCTTGTAGCCCAGGACATTGACAAAGCGCTTCATGTCCAAAAGGGAGAAGGCCTGGCGTTTCTGGATTTGAGCCAGATCGCCGTAGTGAAGAAGCCCTTGAATGACCTGTTTTTCAGTAAACTTTTCCCCCAAATAATAATTCATCAAAATGGCCAGAGCGGCCGACCCGCAGGAATAGTCATAGGTCTGTTTGACCAGATGATCCTTTTTGATTTCGGAGAGCGGCTGAACGTGCGCGCGCATGAAGCCCGGCCCGGGCGCCGTCACCGTGAGTTGAATTTCCGGCGGGGGTTGGTCCTTCAGCGTGACAAAATCGGACGTGAACGACACCAAAATGGCAAAAACCGCGGCAATCACCAAAGCTCCCATCAGAAAAGCACCTTTTGTACCAGATTAAAACGGTTCATGATTAATAATAACCGGGCCTTAATAAAAAAACAGCCTGCAAGCAGGCCGTTGTCATTTTGTTTTTTGTCACTTTTCATTACAGATGTCTCAAGTACAGATCCTGACGGTAAAAGATCACGTTATCCAGCATAATCGGCCCGAACGAGGTGATGCCGTCAAAGCTAAATGCCCTGATTTTAATGGTTGCCGCCATCGGCAGCGATAACTTCATCAACGAGCTTCCGTTTGTCCCGATATCCATGCTCAACAAGGTATCCACATTGGATGTCGTCGGCCGAAGATTACCGTTCAAATAATACGTTCGAAAACTTCCTCCCAACCAAGCGTTGCCCTGCATGCCCTGCGCCCATGTCGCAGGATTAGTGCCGCTCGCGTAATAGGTGCCGGGAGTGGCGGAGTAGATATAAGTGCCCCGAATGGAAAGCCCGCCGGGGGTGCCGCCGCCCGCGTCAATACGGATATTGTCGATGTATCCCCCCAATTGGCCCACGCCTTCCAGACCGCCGCCTGAGGCATGGGGACCGATGCGCAGCCACGCCGGCGTCACGTTGGCCAGAGCCGGCGAAATGGCCGTGGCGTTTACGGTGGTCACTGTCCGACCGATAAAGACATTGAGAATGCCGACATTGCCCAATGTCCGGTTGCCGCCCGATTCAACAATATTGACGTTGCTGCTGAAGAGACTCAGTCCGAAGTTTCCGGCGGGCAGGGCGATATTGCTTAAATAAATGTACGTCCGGCCGGAACTGGTGCCGATATCCAGATTCAGGCCGGCCGACACGGTAAAGCCCTGAGAGTTGACGCCGTTTCCGAAAAGATTGAGCGACGGCAAATTCAGATATTCGCCGGCGCTATCGCCCAACGAGGCGCTGGTGGCTGAAGCATAGGCGTTGAGATTCAAACCCACCGTCAGGCCCGCTTCGGCCTCGACCATGGCGAGTTCCTCATCGTCAATGGCCTGCATTTTAGCCTGCACGATGGGATCACGCGCCAGCGGCGACGTCAAAAACACAAAGACAAGCAGTATGATAATGATTCTTATGCAGCCTGATTTCAACACAAGCTCACCTTGCCTTTAAAAAATCAATGCGCAAAAACGGTCACCGTGCCGTTCAATGTCGTGGTAAAACCCTGCAGGCTCAAATCCAAAAGCCTGGTCGTCGTCGTCAAATTGGAATTGCTGTCGAGTTTCATGTAAGCCGTCACATTGGCCGTTCCCAGCGTAATATTGGGCAGAAGCATATTCAATCGGGTTGACGTGCCGCTGGTGCCGATGTCAATGTTGGCCGTGCCGTTGATGTTGGCCGTCGTTCCGGTGATGCTTACGTTGGAAATTCCCAAATAACCGGCGGTCGTGTACCCGGTAAAACCATCGGAATCTCCCAGAGACAAGGATGATATTTGCGTACCCGTCATCGTGACGTTGGTAAATGCGATGCTCACGCCGGCTTCTCCGGTCAGCAAGTCCATTTCGCTGTCGGAAATGAGGCTTTTGGCCCAAAGCGCCGTTGGCATCATGACAAGAGCAAGAAGGACTATCAAAATTGCTGTTTTTTTCATTTTATCTCCTTATGTGTAAAAAAATTTACACCAAAAATCCGCTTTAGTGGGCGTACACCTGCACTGTGCCGCCGGCCTGCGTGGAAAAACCATTCAGATGCAGAGAACCGAGCTCCTGGGTACCGGTCATAGTTGAAGCCGTGCTGAGTTTGAGCGTTGCGGAGGCGTTCATCGTGCCCAGCGTAATCGTCGGCAAAAGAAGATTGATGCGTGTGGAGGTACCATTGGTGCCGATGTCAATGGTGGCGGTTCCGGAAATGGTCGTCAGGTTGCCGGTGATCGTGACATTGTTGGCGCCCACGTAACCCGCCGCGGTGTATCCGGTGAAACCGTCGGAATCTCCCCAGGCCGCCGAAGAAAGCGTCGTGGTGTTGCCGACATACACATTGAGGAAGGTGATGCTCACGCCCTCGTGCGCCGTCACCGAATCCAGTTCGCCGTCGGAAATCAGCTGTTTGGCAAAAGCAAAGGCGGGCAGCATCAAAAGCATGCCCAGCACAAATGCGATGATCATTTTTTTCATGGTTTTTGCTCCAATTTTTTTTGGTTCACTGGAAACTTTCCCGGTAAAACTTGCTCTCGCTCTTCGGGTTGGAGGGCGCGGGCAAGCGGTTACCCGCGCCCTCTTGATTATCCCGTCTTGGCAAAATCACCCAAGCCAAAATTAGTGGGCCTTGATAATCAGCGTGCCCGAGGGGCTGACGCTCAAGCCGGACATATAAGCCGTGCCCAGCACCTGAGTGCTGGTTGCCAGATTGGTCGCGGAATCTGCCAATCTGATGGTCTGATACATATCACCACTGAAGTTCAAACCGGGCAGACCGATTCCCAGAGCGGTCACGCTGCCGTTGGTACCGACATCAATGGTCATCTCGCCGGTGATGTTTACAAAATCAGAAGACAGCGCAATGCTGGCCCCGACCCAACCGGCAGTTGTGTAGGTGCCGAAGCCGTTTCCGTCGCCCCATCCCTGAACGTCAATCGTGATTGCGCCCACGGTGAAGCTGTCAAAATTAATCGTCACGCCTTCCTGAGCGGTAATCGCCGCCAGATCGCCTTCGGAAATCGCTGATTTCGCGAAGGACGTGAAGGGAACCATTACAAACACCGCCAATACTGCCAACAATAAAACTTTCTTCATCTTTTCTCCTCCTGAAAATAGTTGAAGTTGCGCCGAAAAAAGATCCCGGAACTTTCAATGGCTTCTGGCGGGCCGACCGCTTTTTCTACTCCCGCCAGGCCGTGTCACGGGTTTTCCCCGGCATGGTTTTGGGTTCATCACCCGTTAAAAAAACAACTGACTCCCTCTGCTTTCGGCTTCCGCTGTGTTCTTGAGGCACATTCGGAAGCGTAAAAAACCAATTCCTTACGGACGCGACAAGTCATCGGTCGTATGATAATTCGGCATCTTGATAAAAATTCCCCGAAGACTGCTCGTGTTGCCGTAATTATATTTTGAGGCAAACACAAAGGAAAGCGGGTCACCGGCGGCAAAGTTAACCACGCGCGTTCCCGATGCGGTCTGCCGGAGCATGACGCCGCCGCCGTTGGTTCCCGTTCCGCCGGCTGTCAAGCCCGTGACCGTCCTTAACGTTCCGGTGATCTGTCCGACGCAGTTGGGCGTGCCGATTTCAATGTAATTGAGCTGCCTGGAAGCGTTGGTGCCGATGTTGTCAAAACCCATTTCCACAAAAACGGAATTCCAGCGCAGCGTCGTAGCCGGAATGCCGGAGGCGTAATTGTTCCCGCCCCAGTAATAATTGGTGGTGTCATTGTCCCAGCCGGTATTGGAACCGTTTTTATAGTAGCCCATTTTCATGGATTCGATATGCGCGTTCATCACCAGATCCAGACCCAGCGTCAGCCGGATGACATTGCTGCTGCCCGTGCCCGCGGTGTCGTTGTTCCACTGGTCCAGACGAAAAAACGCCTGGGCGTCGATATCCGAGAGCTCCTGATCCGAAAGAGTTTTGGCGGTGATTTTCAAAGGCTTTTTTTCCGGCAGATTCGTGGGCGCGAAACTGACCGAGTAAAACACGAAAAAAAATATTCCGGCAGCCAACAAAACAACAACGATCTTAAAGGGAACGCTCGAGATTGTCTGCTTATACTTTGGGGACATTATGAA
>DAOSZO010000087.1:0-7166 GCA_035382085.1 Smithella sp. | reverse complement strand
AAAGGTTTTCAAATTTCCTGTCGCGGGTGACGGCGATATAAATTTCCTTGGCCGTTGGATGCGAGCTGCAGTCTTTTAAAAAATTCTGGATCGCGATTCTCTGAACTGTTTTCATAATAGAATGCCTTTTTTATTTTTATAATAATTATAATATTATGAAAATTCAAGAATTTTTATAATCTGCAAGTATTTAATATTATTAATTATTAAATTTTTATAAAATAAATTATTTAGAATTATTCTATTTTATTTTGCTATTCATTTTGAGAAAAATAAGTTGGATAGATCGGGCTTATTGTCAACGAATTTCGACTGATGCTTATTTTTGTTTTAAATTAACAGAATTTTTCAACAGTTCCTTTTTTCCAAAAGCAAAAAAATGGTTGGCCTTCAGATGCGAAAAGTTTTCTTGATTGCTCTGGTTATCCTGAAATGAATCGGCAGCAACCTCACAATCCGCTCAAGAGATCCGCGCGCGGCCTTTTCACCCAGATTAACCAGCTCGGCCGAACGGGTGAAATCCATCCAGTGCAAATCGCCCACCTGCGGCCGAAGCACCACATCCGCGCACGCCAGCTCCCACTCCTCCAGTGTGTCGGTGGTTATCTCGCCCGCCCGCAACAGAATATCCTTGGCGGTTTCCATCACGACATCGGTTTTCAATTCCCGATCCACGGTCACAGCGATGACAACATCCGCGCCGGCTTCCCGGACGGCGCGCACCGGCACAAGACTGGTAATGCCGCCGTCGGCCAAAAGCATCTCGCCCAGGCGCACGGGCGCGATCGCCCCCGGAACGGCACAGCTGGCCAGAACCGCCTGACGCAGCGATCCCCTGTCCAACACGACTTTTTTTCCGGTGATCAGGTCCGTGGATACGACGCGCAGAGGAATGCGCGTTTCGGTTATGTCAATGTCCGGCAGAAAAAAGTTGATCAGCGCCTGAAAATCATCTGCGGGAAGAACGGACGATTTGAAAAAAGCCTGAACGAACAGAACGCGGTTTTTGATGTAAGTCTGAGCTTTCTGGAAAAAATTTTTTTTGTCGCCGAAAAAAGATTCCCCGACGGACTTGATGGTGGATTCCTCGAATTCCTGACTGCGCATGTAGGCGTCGATCTTTTCCTGAATTTCCCTAGATGACTGACCGCTGGCGAAGGCCCCGCCGATCAGGGCGCCGGCGCTGGTGCCCGCGATGAGGTCCACCGCAATGCCCTCCTCCTCCAGCACCCGCAGGACGCCGATATGCGAAAAGCCCCGCACTCCGCCGCCGCCCAGCGCCAAGCCGATCTTCTTTCTCAACCCTTTCACATCGACTCCCAACGGATCCGATCACGCCCCGCGCGCCGTAGAGGGGGCCCGGCCCTCAAAAACAACAGCCCATCTCGTCCACGCAAAAAGTTTTTCAATGCCAAGAGCGAAACATCATCGAAAATAAATTGCGGTTTCATGTTTCAATGGTGGGCGATGTGAGACTCGAACTCACGACACCTGGCTTCGGAGGCCAGTACTCTATCCACCTGAGCTAATCGCCCACGTTTGACATTTTTACTATATCCGCACGCAATCTTCAACGAGGAAATGCCGTCACCCGAAACCACCGCCTGTTTTTCAGCAAAAGTCACGAATCTACCCTGGAGGCGTGGTCTTTCCCCAGGTAATAATTCAACCAGGATGATGTCCGATGCAGATCCCAGTTGCAGGGCGGAACGATTTTCCGGGCCAGTTGTTCCTCCTCGCCGTGCTTTTTCAGCCGCGAATAGGCCCGGACGTAGACGCATTGCCTTTTTCCCGGATGGACTTCGCACCAGCCCATGAAACTTCCTCCGCAGGCGCCGTTGCGCTGATGTTTTGGGCACTGCGACATGGGGCACAGATAGGCCACGTCCATCAGGGCGCAGTCCCCGCAATCCATGCAGTCAAAAAGCGCGACCTTCGTCAAATGCTCCAGCTTGTGAAAGGGCTTTTCTATTTTCGAGTCCTTGACCTTCTGACTGATCTTCTTCATCAAACCGTACATTTTTTTTCCGGGTTCAAACAGCCACGCGTGCGCCAGGCGGGAAAAGCCATAGAGACACCCCGCCTCGGCATCCGGCGGACGCCCCTCGCGGGAAACGGCGGTTTCCCGGTTCAAACCGGTCTCCGGATCGCGTTCATAGTAATAAAATCCTCCGGGAATCGGAAAATCAAAATGGCGAACCCACTCGCGCCACCGACCGGCCAGTGCTTCCCCCTGTTCGACAATCTCCCGCACCTGTTCGTAGGGAACGCCGTGTCCGCCGATATGCACGCCGCTGTACCCCATGCCTTTCAGAACCGCGTACATCCGAGCGGCGCGTTCAATTCTCGCCCCCGCGCCCTTATCGGGCCGGCTGCGCTCCCGATCCAGTTCGGCCAGCAGTTTGTCCGGGACCACGGAGCCGGGCAGTTCGTTACGGTTCATCATCTTCGCCGCCCCGTACGGAAGAATATAGATGTTTCCGATGACGGGAATGTCGAAGCCGTTCTGCCGCATCCAGAGCAGGACTTCATGGAATTTCCGGGCGTCATAACCGAGCTGCGTAATGATAAACTTCGCGCCCGCCGCGATTTTTTTCATCAACTTGTAGTACTGAACCATCTGTTCCGCTTCCGTGGCCTTGAACGGGGAAACGACCGCTCCGGCGAAAAAATCCGCGGGCTGCTGGCGGATGACGCCCTTCGGTCCCTGGAACTCCAGCCCCCTGTTCAGATCCGCAATCAGCTTCAAGACATGAACGGGGTCCAGATCGAAAACCGGCGCCGGACGGCCCTGAAAACCGGAAACCGGATAATCACCGCTCATCACCAACAGATTACTCACGCCGGCGCGCTGCATCGCGTAGAGCTGGCTTTCAATTTGATTGCGGTTTCTATCCTTGCAGGTGAAATGAACAACCGGCTCGATGCCCAGTTTCGCGATTTCCGCGCCCATGAAATCCGCGGACATGGCGGGGGTTCCCCCCGGATTGTCCGTCAGCGTCACCGCGTGGATTTTCTTGTCCCGGGCTGCCTGCTGGGCCCACGCAAGGGTTTTCTCCTGCGAGGCTTCCCGCGCGCCCCTTCCCGGAACCAGTTCCCACGTCACCGTGAATTCACCGGCGCTGAGCAAGGCCTCTCGAAAACGGTTCGCTTGCATAAATCCTCTTTGATCAGTTTTGTCAGGCGCCAAGAAATTGGCATTATCAAAAGAACTTGTCAATATTTTTTATATCTAACGGTTGCAGGGCGCAAGCAAATTTGGTAGTGTAAGCCATGTTGGCAGGACAAAAAACCATCTCGACGGGACGCTGCGTTCTTTTGGTCGTTCTGATTCTCGCCCTGGCCGCCATCGACGGCCGCGCCGACACGGAAATCCTGAATATTCGCCACTGGACCGCGCCGGATCACACCCGAGTTGTCCTGGATGCCGACAGCGTTCCCGACTTCCATTTCAAACAGGAAGACAATACGCTTGTTTTGAATCTCAAAAAGTCGCATCTGAACCAATCGATTCCGCAACAAATGACCCTCAACAAACCGGGCATCACGGCCGTTGTTTTTCAACAGCTCAATGAAAACCAGCTGCAAATCGAATTTCATCTGGGCACGCATAAGAATATTGACGTTTTCAAACTGAAAAAATTCCAGGATAAGCCCGACAGAATCGTCGTTGACATCTTCCTGGAAGAACCCGCTCCCGAAGCGGCGCCCACGCCTAAAATTTCCGAGGCCCAAAAAAAGAGAAAAGTCATCGTGATCGACCCGGGACACGGCGGCGAGGATCCGGGAGCCATTGGAAAGAGGGGAACTTATGAAAAAGACATCGTCCTGCAAATCAGCCGCGAGATCCGGAAGGAGATCAACGGTATTCCCGGCTTTCAGGCGGTCCTGACCCGCGACGGCGACTATTATGTCTCTTTCAACAAACGTCTTCAGAAAGCCAGAAATGTCAACGCCAGCTTGTTCCTCAGCATCCACGCGGACGCCGCCAGAAGCCGCATCGCGAAAGGAAGTTCGGTTTATTGCCTGTCCACCGGCGCGGCCAGCAGCGAAGCGGCCAGGCTTCTGGCCAACAATGAAAATTTATCGGACATTCTGGGAGGCGTGCCTGAAAACGAATTCAACAACGAATCCAACATCATTCTGGTGGATATGTTTCAAACCAACACCATCAATTTGTCGAAACTCTACGCCGAGGTTTTAATCAGGCATCTGGAAAACGTCAATTGCATGAAATACAAAATCGTTCAGGAAGCTCCTTTTCGCGTTTTAAAATTGCCCAACATCCCCGCGGTTTTGATTGAAACCGCTTATCTTTCGAACCCCGGCGAAGAGAATTTTTTAAAGAAAAAGGATTTCCAGAAAAAAATCGCCCGTGCCATCGCTTTATCCGTAAACGATTACTTTTCAGCAACCATCCAGGAAGATCAGAAGGATGAAGCGCCCACCGCCATTTATACGGTTCGGAAAGGAGACACGCTGTTTTTAATCGCCTCACGCTTCAAAACCGATGTTAAAACCGTTGCCGATTTGAACAACATGGCGGTGGGCGAAAAACTGATGGTCGGCCAGAAAATCATCGTGCCTTCCGATGAGAAAGAACGGCGTGTTCTGGAAAAAGAAAAACCGTCCCTTTCCCCGAAAAGAAAGTTTCCGCCCCCCTCCTACACTGTCAAAAAAAGCGACACCTTGTTTTTGATCGCCAGACGTTTCAACACAAGTGTCCGTGATCTCATGGAATTGAACAATATGAACCGGAATGACAAGCTGTTCATCGGCCGCAAAATCGCCATCCCGGCGGATGATTATCAGAGAGCGGCGGAATCCGGCGCAGACCAAAATCCTCCTGCGCGAAAAAACAAAAAAACGCCGAATATTACATCGTCAAAAAAGGAGAAACGCTCTCGATCATCGCAAAAAAACATTCGACGACCGTCGCCGCGTTGCTCAAAGCCAATCAAATGAAACTGAAAGACAATTTATTATACGGACAAAGAATTAAAATCCCTTAAACGCCACATTTGAAAATGAGCACCCTGCAAAAAGCCATCATCATGCTTCCGATCTGCATCGTTTTTGCCCTGGCCCATCATCACCAGGCGGTCGCCGCAGGTTTTGCTTTCAACTGGCGGCCTTTTGCCGTTGACAAAAATCTTGGACGGGATGCCGAGAATCAATTCCTTCCCGATGAGCGCCCCTTTTTGTTCCCAGAAAGATTTTTTTCTTTCGGCGAGGAGAAGCCATCCTTCGATTATGAAAAAAATAAGAGCGAGAATGTCGTCAAGACAGAAAAAAAGTCTTCCTGGGACAACGTAAAAATTGTTTTTTCTCCCGCCGATGATAAAGATCGGAACCAACGAAGGAATTTTTATTTTATTCAGGAAGATGAACAGGCTTCAAGATTTTTAAATTCTCTTCATGCCCTGATTCATGACGATGAAAAAATTAAATCCCTTGAAGAAATCGGAAAGATCATCGAACCGCAGATAAAATTTTATTTAGAATTTTAGCGTTTCATCCCCCGCTGCCTGTAAATTTTACACGGCAAAAACGCAGTTTTAAATTTCTTGACACGAAAATATTTTCTTCTATAATGAAATCATAAAGTATTTTTGTTTTTTTGCAGGTCTTCAATGTTTTGCGGTGGTTTCGGTCATCCTTGATGAGCAAGGAGTATAAGCTTTGCGCGGGCTCCAAAAAGGGCGGCAAAAAAAACTATCCAAAGTCACAGGAAACGATTTCGGCGTCACGCTTTTTGAATTGCTGGTAGCCATTATCGTTCTGACCATTCTGGCCTCCATTGCCTTTTCCGTTTATATCAACTATGTGAACAAGGCGCGGGTCACGCTGGCGGTCAGCCTTTTGGAAAACACAAGAAAAAACCTAAACTCCTACAATCTGGAAAAGGGTCAATACCCGAGCACCATTAATTTCAGCAACTGCAGCGATGAAAACGGAAACGCTGTTTTTGATCCGACGTTTTGCGAGCGTTTCAGGGAAGACATCGCCTCCGTGGAAAATTATGCATCCAACAATCAGGCTTACACTCTTTCCGTCCGGGCAAAGGATCCGAAAAAAACGCTGGTGACTTTAGAAAACGACAAAATCTCCATACAGGACCATTAATTATGAACTTCCAAAAAAGGAGACATTATTTTATCGAGAAGAGATTCCAGGCCAAGTATATTTTATTGACCATTCTTCTTCTGCTGACGTACACGCTTTTTTTCGTCGCCATCATTTTCGCACCATACATGCTGACGCTTTACTTCGACTATCCAATCACCCAAAAAGAAGAGGCGGCCAGGGCCATCCTGCTTTTGCACGGCAAAATATGGCCGTGGGTGGCGGCGATTATTCTCCTCTTCGGAGTGATCAGCATTTTTATCACCCACAAAATCGCCGGGCCGGTCTTCCGGCTAAAGAAATGCCTCACAGAAATCACCCGGGGAAATCTGGACATCAAAATCAAACTGCGAAAAGGAGATGATCTCAAAGATCTGGCGGAACACATCAACATTCTGGTGGAAGAGCTGCGTTCCTCCATTACCACTTTAAAAAACGACTATGATGTGCTCTCGGATTACATTGCGGAATTGGAACGCAAAATCGAAACCCGGGAACTTTCCGAAGAATCGGGAAGACAACTGATCAAAAAACTGCAAAACAGCCGGAAAAACATCGAATCCGTTCTGGAAAAATTCAAACTTCAAAGATAGGAAATTCCTGCGCATAGAAAAAGCCCCATTCAACGCGTTGAATGGGGCTTTTTGGTTTTAAATCCGGCGGCACCTACTCTCCCACACAGTCGCCCATGCAGTACCATCGGCGCGAAAGAGCTTAACTGCCGTGTTCGGGATGGGAACGGGTGTGACCTCTTCGCTATAGCCACCGAAAAATCTTTATCATTGCGCGACAATGCATATCGCTAGAAAGTTGAAAGCAAAGCAATCCTGGCATCATAAGACCTTATATATAATTATTATGGCCAAGCCGCACGACCGATTAGTATCAGTTAGCTCAACGCATTGCTGCGCTTACACACCTGACCTATCAACCTCGTCGTCTACAAGGGGTCTTTAGTCTTGATGTCTCCATCAAGAGGGATATCTTATCTTGAGGTGGGCTTCCCACTTAGATGCTTTCAGCGGTTATCCCTTCCGAAC
>DAOSZO010000086.1:0-7860 GCA_035382085.1 Smithella sp. | reverse complement strand
TTTTTGTTGTTTTTTTGAGTCAAGTAAACCATCGCCCGCCTCGCGTAGTAGTCGGCATAAAAGGGATCGAGACGAATGGCTTCATCCAAATCGGCAATCGCGTTTCGATACATGCCCAGTTTCGCGAAAACCATTCCCCGGTTGCCGTAGGAATCGGCATAACCCGGCTGCAGCGCCGTCGCGCGGCTAAAATCCTCGAGGGCGCGCTGATGCCATCCCAGTTCCGCATAGGCCTTGCCTCGGTTGTTGTAAATCAGGACATCATTGTCGCAAATATCGATCGCCTTGTCATAATGGCGGATGGCTTCTTGAAGATCGCCTTCGGCAGATAAAATCAGGCCCAGATTATTAAAAGCCAGATAATTATTTCGGGTTGCCTGCAGGGCGTGGACGTAAAGCGTTTTGCCGTTTTTCCAATAGCCGCATTGTTTCCAGCTGATCAGTGAAAGCATCCCCAAAAAAACGATGGCCGCGGGGAGGAGAATTTTCTCGCGCGTCGCTTTCTTGGAAAACAGGGAGGGCAAACCCCACGCCAGCATGATGCCGATGCCGACCAAAGGCAGATAGGTGAAACGGTCGGCCATCCCCTGTCTCCCCACTTGAATGAAGCCCAGAACAGGGAAAACGACAACGGCATACCAAAACCAGCCAACAAACAGCCAGGGATATCGTTTCATCGTGCGAATCACCGCGACCGCAGCGGCAATCGACACGATGGTAGCCGCCAGCGCCCGCCACAAAATCATCTGTTCGGGAAAAGGGTAAAAGACCGCCAGATTCAGGGGCCAGAACGTTTTTTCCAGGTAGACGATGAAGGAAACTGGAGCATTGGCCGCCCGGTCAATCAAGGCGTAATTTTTCGCCGTCAGATTTTGTCTGGCCAGCAAAGTGATGACTGAGAAAATCGCGGAAAATACAAAAAAAGGCGCTTTTTCCCTCGCCAGCCAAAGCCACCGCTTTCCCGGTTGCACCCCGACACGATTCAGCGGCCAGTAATCAAGCAAGAGCATTACCACAGGCAAGGTCACGACCATCGACTTGCTCATCAAACCGCCGATGAAGGCCGAAAGCGTCAAAAGATATTTTTGAGTATTGGGCTGTCTGGCGTACCCGCCGTACCAATATAATGTCAGCATCCAGAAAAAACCGCTCAAAACATCTTTGCGCTCCGCGATCCAAGCCACTGATTCCACATGCAGCGGGTGCAGAGCGAAAAAACCGGCGACAAAGGCACTTTTCCAGACCTCAGCGGTCATCCGGCACAAAAGCCCGAATAGAAGCAGCGTGCTGAAGATATGCAAAAGAAGATTTGTGAGATGATAACCTCCTGCCCGCATCCCGTAAATCTCAGAATCCAACATTAAAGAAAGCCAGGTCAGAGGATGCCAAAATTCACAAAAGGTGGTCAGAAATGCCCAGATGACACCTTCCGGGCTAATGCCGTTTTTTACCTGGATGTTTTGGGTCACGTAAACTTCATCATCAATACTGACAAAATCAAAATGACGCACTTGGGCGAAAACGGCAAGGATCGCCGCCGCCAGAAAGATGCAAATGATCAGCTTTTGCTTCCGCGAACTCATGTTCGGCGGCATCAAGGCTTTCATGATTCTTGGATTGACTTTAATATGGATTTAAGCAATTTTTTTATCAGCCCGTCAAACTGGCGTTTGTGCGGCCACAGACATTGCCGTTTTGGTCAAGACGAAACAAAAGACCCATGAATAACGGAAGCCCCGGCCTTGCGCAAGGCCGGGGCCTACCTGTTTTATTTAACCCATTTGAGGTAATTTTTCACCAGATATTCCGCCGTCTGCAAGGCGCCTTTGGCCGCGCCCAGTTTGGTGTTGTGCGCCAGACAGACATATTTGATGCCGTTTTCGATAATCGGATCCCTGCGAATGCGGCCCACCGTCACGGTCATGCCGCCGCCCTTGTCGCGGTCCATCCGCGGCTGGGGACGAAACGGATCATCGGTGACATCAATCAGATGCTCCGGCGAGCTGGGAAGATGCATTTCGGCAAACTCCTTGCCGAAGTTCATCATCGCTTTTTTCACCTGCTCCGGCGAACACGGTTTCTCGGTCTGAACGAACGCGCAGACCAGATGACCGTCCAGCACCGGCACGCGGGTACAGGTCGCGGTGATGCCGAACGGCGCATTTTCGATTTTATTTCCGGCCAGTCGGCCCAGAATTTTCTGCGGTTCAGTCTCCACTTTCGGCTCTTCCCCTGAAATATAGGGAACGACATTTTCCATCATGTCCATGGCCGAAAGGCCGGGGGTTCTGCCGGCGCCGGACATCGCCTGCAGGGACGTCATCACCACCTGCTTGACACCGAACTGATCCAGAATCGGTTTGAGGGAAACCACCAAACCGGCGATGGTGCAGTTGGATTTGGGAGAAATAAAGCCCTTCCAGCCGCGGTTTTTCTGCTGCACGGCAAGCAGTGCCGCGTGATCCATGTTCACTCCGCCGACCAGAATGGGTGTATCCGCTTCATAGCGAAAAGCCGATGCCGTGCTGATCACCGGCGTGGTCTTGGCATATTTGGGTTCCAGCTCCTTGGCCGGCCCCGCGTCCATGGTGGAAAAAATGATGTCCACCGATCTGGGATCGAAACTCGCCGCTTCTTCCACCGTCATATTGGCGATTTTGGGAGGCAGCTCCTCCGGGCACCACCAGCGGATCGAACCGTTGGCGTCTCTCAAGGCGTCTATGTATTTTTTACCGGCTGAGCGTTCCGACGCGACCAGCTTATTGATTTTAAACCAGGGATGTCCGATCAGACTGACAATGGCCTGCTGGCCGACAATGCCTGTCGCCCCGACAATGGCGATTTTCAACATAAACAATCCTCCTGCTCATTATTTTTCGTTTTCAGATTTTGACAAAACAAACCGTGCCTTTTCGACGTCCGCAGCGATCTGCTTCTTCAACGCTTCGGGACTGCCGAACTTGATGATGTCCCTCATCTTCTCCACAAACTCCGTCTGGATGATCTGACCCCGAAGGTCGCCGGAAAAATCCAGCAGATGGACCTCGAACGTAAAGGTATAATCGGCAAAAGTCGGCTTCTGCCCGATATTGAGCGCCGCCATGTATCGCTTCCCCTGCGCGTTGACAAAAGCCGCGTAAATTCCCGCCGGCGGCAGCAATTCCTTCTCCGGCTCGATGTTGGCGGTTGGAAATCCCAGTTCGACGCCCCGTCCTCTTCCGGAAACCACCTGGCCGGCCACGTTGTAGTGCCTGCCCAGAAATGCGCTCACCTTCGGGAAATTCCCCTGAAGAATTAATTGCCTGATGACCGTGCTGCTGATCACATCGCCTCCCACATTGAACGCTTCAACCACTTCCACATCGAAACGGAGTCTTCGGCCACAGTACAT
The DNA here is from genome assembly GCA_035382085.1 of Smithella sp. Taxonomy (GTDB): domain Bacteria; phylum Desulfobacterota; class Syntrophia; order Syntrophales; family Smithellaceae; genus Smithella. The sequence goes on along the minus strand of DAOSZO010000086.1, from coordinate 4,469 downwards.
CAGGTAATCGCTGTTTCCCTTTTTGCTGTGGCCGAATGTATAGTCATGGCCGATGACGATTTTTTTGATCTTCAGCCTGTTGACCAGAAAATCCTGAACGAATTCTCCAGCGGTCATTTTGGCGTAATCCAGGCTGAAGGGAATGACCAGCACCCCGTCCACGCCGCAATCCTTGAGGAGAGCGAGCTTTTCTTCCAGCGTCGTGATGAGATAAAATGGCCTGATATCCGGATGCAGAATCATTTTCGGATGCGGATCAAAAGTAATGACCAGCGACTTTGTTTCGGCTTCCCGGGCTTGAACGGCCAGTGTACGGCAGATAAATTGATGCCCTAAATGCACGCCGTCAAAGTTGCCGATCGTCACAAAGCACCCGCAAAAATCCTTCGTTACATCCTCTATGGCTTTAAAGATATTCATTTTCTTTCGCGCTCGTCCCGTTGTCGGCGTGCTAACATAGCACTTTGGCCATTAATTTCAAGTTCATTTTATCTTGACAAGAATATTCGGATGGGTATAGTGCATTTTTCGCGTGCCGAAGTGGCGGAATTGGTAGACGCGCTAGGTTCAGGGTCTAGTGGGCGTGCGCCTGTCCGGGTTCAAATCCCGGCTTCGGCACCATTTTTTGTTCTCATCAGTCTGGAATCTTTCTGAATCAAATAAATCGCCGGTTCTCATAAGGCTTTTTTCTTGACGGTTCAGGCCATTTTTTTTATCCTTTTTTCGATGCGGGTCATAAAAGAATGATTGAAAATATCGTAAACAATTTGTCCGGTTATCTGGAGGGCTCAACCGTCCTGGCGTTCGTGGCCGCTTACCTGGGCGGCGTGCTCATTAGTTTTACCCCCTGCACCTATCCGCTGATTCCGGTCACCGCTGGTTTTATCGGCGCGCAAAAATCGCCGTCCAAAATGCGCGGCTTTGTCCTTTCCATTGTCTATGTCTGCGGCATGGCGTTCACCTATGCGGCATTGGGCGGCGCGGCTTCCCTGTCGGGAAAGCTTTTTGGCCAGATGCAGACCAATTTCTGGACCTATTTCGTCATGGCCAATTTGTGTCTGATCATGGGTCTTGCCATGCTGGATGTCTTCAGCGTCACCCTGCCGGTTCCTCAAAAACTGGCGGCATTCACCGGAGGAGGCGGGCATCGGGGATTTGGCGCAAGTTTTATGATGGGCATGGCATCGGGGGTGGTGATCGGCCCCTGCACGGCGCCCGCGCTGGCCGTTTTGCTGGGATACGTGGCTCTTAAAACCAACGTGGTGTTGGGGATGGCGCTTCTTTTTGTTTTCGCCTTCGGAATGGGCACCCTGCTGATTATCGTCGGCACATTTGCCGGCGTGATTGCCGCCTTGCCCAAATCGGGCACATGGATGACGAAAATAAAGTTCATTTTCGGCCTGATATTAATTGGCGCGGCCGAATATTTCCTGTATACTGCCGGCGTTCTATCAATCCCATAAAGAGGTGATGATGAAAAAAAATCTTTTCGTTGTGGCGCTGCTTCTCGTAACCGTCCTGCTGGTTACGGCCATGGGGCGTTCTCCATCGAAGGACTCTTCCGCCCATGCCGGCCTTCGAACGCCGGATTTTACCCTCCGGGACATCTCGGACAAGACGTTCCGGCTGAGCACGCAGCTCGGCCGTCCCATGGTGATTTTTTTCGGCACGACCTGGTGTCCCGCATGCCGGGCGGAAATGCCGTATTTCAAGGAACTCTACGATAAATATTCCGCCAGAGGATTGAAATTCGTCTACATTGACATCAATGAATCGCCCTCCCGGGTGGCCCGATTCGCCAAGGAAAATTCTTTTCCTTACATTGTTTTGGTTGACACGGACGGCGCTGTTGCGCAGGATTACAATATCATCGGCGTGCCGACGATGATCCTGCTGGACAAGAAAGGTTTCTTGAAGGGGGTCGCCCATCGGGTCAGGGATCTGCCGGTAGAAGCGATCTTTCCGATGGGACAACAATAACGCATCGGCTTTTGCAGGAGGAAAGAAAAATGACGGAAAAAAATTGGCTGCAAGCTTTCACAAAATCGGATACGGACCGGTGGCTGGGCGGCATCTGCGGCGGTTTGGGCGAACACACGCCTTTGCCTTCCTGGGCATGGCGCGTGATTTTTGTTTTGCTGTTCATTATTTATGGCACGGGTTTGCTTATTTACATTGTACTTTGGATCTTTGCGCCATCCAAATCAAAGACAGAGGATAAATAAATGAAATTAAAAAACGACATCTATGTTTACGAGTGGACCAGCCCCTTTGAGAACAACTGCAACAGCTACTTTATCGGCGGCGACGTGGGGGCGCTGATTGATCCGGGCCTGACCGGCTATGTACCCGGACTTCTCGAACAGATGGCCGACGACGGCATTCAACAAAAGGACATCCGCTATGTCATCAACACCCATTCGCATCCCGACCATTTTCAAGGTTCCGAAATTTTCGACCAGGAAAAGGTCAAGGTCGGCCTGCACGCCAAGGAAATTGAATTTCTCAACGCCGACGGCGGCGAACTTTACAGTCTCTTCGGCATCAATGTTCCCCGGATGCGGGTCAATTTTCCGCTGGAGGAAGGCGACCTGGTCATGGGCGGGCGGACTTTCAAGGTCATCCTGACACCGGGACACTCGCCCGGTTCCATCTGTCTTTACTGGCCCGATGAAAAGGCGCTGTTTTGCGGCGACGTCATATTCGACCAGAGTGTCGGCCGCACCGATTTTCCGGGAGGCAGCGGCGACCTGTTGAAAAAAAGCATCCTCAGTCTTTCCAAACTGGATTTGGAACTCGTCCTGCCCGGGCATATGGGCATCATTGCGGGAAAACGCAACGTCGAGAGAAACTTCCAGTTGATCATCCAGGGCATTTTCCCTTACATTTAATTTCCAGGACGGTGAGAAAATCCTATGGCCAACGAAGGCAACAAAGTCATTTATTCCATGATCGGCGTCAGCAAGGTCTATGACAAAAAGCAGGTGCTCAAGGACATTTCCCTTTCCTATTTTTACGGCGCCAAAATCGGCGTCATCGGGCTCAACGGTTCCGGAAAAAGCTCGCTTCTGAAAATCCTGGCCGGCGTCGACCAGGAATTCCTGGGCAAAACCATTCTTTCGCCCGGCTACACCGTGGGCTACCTTGAGCAGGAACCGCGCCTGGATGAAGAAAAAACGGTGCGCCAGATCGTGGAGCAGGGCGTCCAGAAGATTATGGACCTGCTCAACGAATACAATGCCATCAATGAAAAATTCGCCGAGCCGATGTCGGATGAGGAAATGGCCAGACTCTGCGAAAGACAGGGCGAGGTTCAGGAAAAGCTCGACGCGCTGGATGCCTGGGATATCGATTCCCGTCTGGAAATGGCCATGGACGCCCTGCGCTGCCCGCCCGGCGACACGCCGGTTAAAGTGCTCTCCGGCGGCGAGCGTCGCCGCATCGCCCTGTGCCGCCTGCTTCTGCAGAAACCGGACATCCTGCTTCTGGACGAACCGACCAATCATCTGGACGCGGAATCCGTCGCGTGGTTGGAGCATCATCTGCAGAAATACGAGGGCACGGTCATCGCCGTCACGCATGACCGTTATTTTCTGGACAACGTGGCCGGATGGATTCTCGAACTGGACCGGGGCCAGGGCATTCCCTGGAAGGGCAACTACTCTTCATGGCTGGAACAAAAACAAATCCGTCTGAAAAACGAGGAGAAGGCGGAAACCGAACGCCTCAAAACCCTCGAGCGCGAACTGGAATGGATCCGCATGTCGCCCAAGGGGCGGCACGCCAAATCCAAAGCCCGCATCAGCGCCTATGAGGAGCTGCTGGGCAAAACGATGGAAAAGGAATCCGGAACGAAGGAAATCTTCATCGCGCCGGGGCCGCGTCTGGGCAATCTGGTGATTGAGGCGGAGCACGTCAGCAAAGCCTTCGGCGACAAACTCCTGATTGACGACATGAGTTTCAGCCTTCCGCCCGGCGGGATCGTCGGCGTCATCGGACCCAACGGCGCGGGGAAAACCACGCTGTTCAAAATGATTACCGGCCAGGAAAAACCGGACACCGGCACCATCCGCATCGGTGAAACCGTCAAGCTCGCCTACGTGGATCAGAGCCGCGACGCGCTCGATCCGGACAAAAACATCTGGGAGATGATTTCCGACGGCCAGGATTGGATTGCCATCGGCGACCGCCAGATCAATTCGCGCGCTTACGTGTCCCGATTCAATTTTTCCGGAACCGACCAGCAAAAGAAAGTCGGCATGCTCTCCGGCGGAGAGCGCAACCGCGTCCATCTGGCGCGCATGCTGAAGGAAGGCGCCAACGTGCTTCTGCTCGATGAACCGACCAACGATCTGGATGTCAACACGCTGCGCGCGCTGGAAGACGCGCTGGAGAGTTTCGCGGGGTGCGTGGTGGTCATCAGCCACGACCGCTGGTTTCTGGACAGAATCTGCACGCACATTCTGGCT
>DAOSZO010000085.1:3347-7994 GCA_035382085.1 Smithella sp. | reverse complement strand
GGTCAGCGTGTCGCTGGTGCTGGGATGGGCCGTGTCATAGACCTGAACGGTGGCAATCCCGATTTGCGTGGTTCGCAGTGTCGCGTCGGCTTTGCCGCTGGAGACGGCTTTGGAGACGGTCTTGGATGAGCCGCCGTCCCACGCGCCGATGGTCGTGGCAAAGGTGACATTGGTGATGCCGGCGGGCGCGTTGACCCTGATGTTGAGCGCGTCGCCGATGTGCATGGCGGTCGGATCGGGGTTGCCGGAAACCAAAACGCTGTTTAACAGTTGCTGGTCAATCGCGAACGTCGCGGCAGCAGGACTCACGGTGAGATCCACCGACGCCGTGGCGCCGAGCACGCTGGCGGTCACCTTGACCGCTCCGTTGGTGACACCTCTGGCTGTCGTGGTGAACTGTCCGCTGGAATTTGTGGTTCCCGTGGCGGCACCGAAAGTTACGCTGCCCGTGCCGGTCTGACTTAACGTTACCGTCGCGCCGCTGACGGGACTATTGGCGGCGTCCTTGGCCGTAACAGTCAGATCTATGGTTGTCGAGCCGTCATTGGGGATGGATGTCGTTGATGCCGAAAGCGTTGCCGTGGAACCGGTGATCTGGATGGGGATTTGCGCCGTGACGGAGCCCGCGGTCGCCGTAATCGTGGCGGTCCGGTTGGTCTTATTGCTGCCGCAGGTGAGCGTCACATTGGCCGGCGTGGTGATGCTGCCGGCGCTGAGAATGCCGCTGGTGGTGCTCAGGGTTACGGTGACGCCGGATAGAAGCGCGTTTCCGGAATCCAGAGCGTTGATCGTGATGGTTGATGAATCGGAACTTTTTGTTGCAATGGTTGTCGGGTCGGCCGCAAGGTCTAAAGAGGAAACCGTGGTCGTCGTCCCGCCGCCGCCTTCATCTCCGCCCTGGCTTCCGCCGCAGGCGCTGATGACGGCGGCAAGCGCCAGGATCAGCAAAAGGTTTATCAATGACAAGATTTTTTTCTTGCACGATTTATTCATTTCGCTCTCCTTTTTGAAACTGAAGTGACTTAATTTCTTAAACTTTTAACAGAAAAGCTATTTGTTTTCAACATATTTTTTCTCATCTTTGAAGAATTTATTTAAGCTTGCGAGGAGGAATTGAAATGGTCGGTAGGGAGGAAAATTGCTGCGGCGTTTGTAAAAGACGTCGCAACACATTTCCTGAAAGTTGTTTGAAGGGGACATCATAGTTTTTCAATTTTGCTCTGCGCGCGTCTTTGGGCGCGCGGCAGTTTGCGCGATGGACCTTTCTTTTTGGCCTGACGCGTCGCGTTTGTCTCTTGCCTTGCGGTTATAATCGCTGCCGATGGGATGCCGCGGAGAGTCCTGTTAACGATGGATTCGAATTCGGGCGAAGAAAGAGGCGTCTTTCCCAGCCGGGTTGCGCGGGATGATATTTCCCGGTCGGAGCTCACCACAACAACGTCGCCGGGCGCATTTTGAGTCAACCGTTTGATGACGTCGTCGGCGCGTTCACCGTATCGGGAATAGATGACATCGATATTGCCTTCTCGATCCCTTTGCTCATCGGGGCTTCCGCTTTTCCATCCGTCAAACACCACGATGATTTTGTGATGTTTTATTTTTTCGTAATCCGCCAGCCACGTCAGAAGCGCGCGGCGGCCGTTCTCGAGACTTTTGTGCTCATGGCGTCGCAGAGCATCCGATTGTCTGATTAAATTGTAGCCGTCAATGATCATCATCATGTTGATAGGGCGGCCTTTCGGCTCAAGGTTATTTTGGCATATCCGCGCCGCTTGTTCAATAAGATTCTGCCTTTTTCCGCAGGGGGTTTTCTCTTGACTTTAACGGAAATAGTTTGTTAGCTGTTGGCGCTCTTTTGTCAAATCAAGGAATAGCGATTATTCCGTAAAATACATAAAAAGGAGTATGCATCATGGAAATCAAGAAAATCTGTGTTTTAGGCGCCGGATTGATGGGAAACGGAATCGCGCAAGTGTGTGCGCAGGCCGGTTTCGAGGTGACCATGCGCGACATCGAGCAGCGCTTCATCGACGGCGGCATGAACGCCATCAAAAAGAATCTCGGCCGGGACCTGGAAAAAGGCAAAATCACGAAGGAACAGATGGACGCGGTGCTCGGCCGCATCAAGCCAACACTGGATCTGAAAGAAGCGGCAGCCGGCGCGGATGTCGTGGTGGAGGTTGTCATTGAAGTGATGGATGTAAAGAAAAAAGTCTATGCGGAACTGGAAGAGATTGTACCGCCGCATTGTCTTTTCTTCACCAACACGTCGGGTCTGAGCATTACCGAAATGGCTTCCGTGACCAGGCGGCCGGATAAGTTCATTGGGACCCATTTCTTCAATCCCGTGCCGGTCATGAAACTTCTGGAAATCATCTGCGGCTACCAGACGTCCCCCGAAACCCTGGAAATCGCCAAAGCGTGGGGCAGGAAAATCGGCAAGGATGTCATCGTGGTGAAGGAAGCGCCGGCGTTTGTCGTCAACAGGATTCTTTGCACCATGCTCAACGAGGCCTTTTATGTTCTGGACGAGGGCTTGGCTACGCCCGAAGACATCGACAAGGGCATGGTGCTGGGGTGCAATCATCCGATCGGTCCGTTGGCGCTGGCGGATCTGGTCGGTCTGGATACCCTTTTGAGAATCATGGAGGGGCTGCAAAGAGAGCTGGGAGACAAGTATCGGCCGGCCCCGCTTCTGCGGAAACTCGTCCGCGCCGGCAATCTGGGACGCAAATCCGGCAAGGGCGTTTACGACTATGCCAAGAAATAAACAAGGGAGAAAAATTTTATGAAAACAAGAATCACGGAACTCTTCGGGATTAAATATCCGATACTTTTATCGGGGATGAGCTGGATCAGCGTGCCGAAGATGGTCGCGGCGGTTTCCAATGCCGGAGGCCTGGGCATTCTGGCGACGGGGCCGCTCAACGCCGAGCAGACGCGCGCGGCCATCCGGGAAATCCGTTCGCTGACCGACAAGCCGTTCGGCGCCAACGCGACGCTTTTGTTTCCGGGCGCCGCGGAAAACGCCAAAGTGCTTCTGGAAGAGAAGGTGCCGGTCATCAATTTCTCGCTGGGCAAGGGCGACTGGATTGTCAAGGAATCGCACGGCTACGGCGGGAAAGTGATAGCGACCGTTGTCAACGCCCGCCACGCCAAACGCGCGCAGGATTACGGCTGCGATGCGGTCATCGCCACCGGCCACGAAGCGGCGGCGCACGGCGAGCACGTAACGTCGCTGGTGCTGATTCCATCGCTGCTGGATGCCGTGCAGATTCCGGTGATCGGCGCCGGCGGTTTCGGCGACGGACGGGGACTGGCGGCCGCGCTGGCGCTCGGCGCGGAAGGCATCGCAATGGGCACGCGTTTCATGACCACGAAGGAAAGTCCGCTGCATGATGTTTACAAAAAACTGTCCATTGAAAAGGACGTGGAGGATACGTTGTATTCGGACCGATTCGACGGCCTGCTCTGCCGAATCATGAAAACGGACGCCGCCGAAAGAGCTATTCGGCGCGGATTGAATCTGCCGGCGGCATTTTTCAACGCGCAGGATATCGCCAAACAGCTGAAGCTGCCTTTCTTCAAACTGTTCATCGGCGTGATGATGTCCGGCTGGAAGACCGCCAAACAGCTGGCTTTCATGGCCAATGGATTTCACGCCATTCGAGTCGCTACGGAAGACGGCGACACCAAGGAAGGCGTCCTGCCGGTGGGACAGGTCATGGGCCTTCTGCATGACGAGCCGACGGTTGCCGAGTTGATGGAGAAAATGGTGGCGGAGGCGAAGAAACAGCAGGAAAAACTCAACGCTCATTTTGCCGAGTAAGTTCGTCTTTTCGTGCGGATGCGGGAGGTTTTCGAACGATTTCGGGATTCGCTCTCCAAAAAACAAGAATACCGGTAAGGGATCTCTTTCCTGACCGGGCAAGCGGTTGGATGGGGCATGTATCAGGACAAAAAGGTCGTGGTGGTCATGCCGGCGTACAACGCCGAAAAAACGCTCCTGCAAACCCACAGCGATGTCATGGCGCAGGGCGTTGTGGATGAGGTCATCGTCGTTGATGACGCCAGTCCGGACAAGACCGTTGAGGTGGCCAAAGCGCTTCCGCGGACGAAGGTCTTTGTTCACGGAAAAAATCTCGGCTACGGCGGCAATCAGAAAACCTGCTATCGGCTCGCCCTGGAGGCGGGGGCCGACATCGTGGTGATGGTCCATCCCGATTATCAGTACACGCCCAAACTCATTCCGGCGATGGCGTCCCTGATCGGCAACGGCCTGTATCATTGCGTTCTCGGCTCGCGCATCCTGGGCGGATACGCCCTTCGCGGCGGGATGCCGGTCTGGAAATATATTGCCAACCGTTTTTTGACGCTGACGGAAAATTTTTTGATCGGCGCGAAGCTCTCCGAATACCACACGGGCTACCGCGCCTTTTCCCGCGAACTCCTGACGCGCCTGTCGCTGGAGCATAATTCCGATGATTTCGTCTTCGACAATCAGATGCTGGCGCAGATTGTCTGGCTGGGCTACACGATCGCGGAGGTGAGCTGTCCGACCCGGTATTTTGCCGAGGCGTCGTCCATCAATTTCCGCCGCAGCGTCCGGTACGGATTCGGCTGTTTGAGCACGGCGTTGACATTCCG
>DAOSZO010000085.1:0-3247 GCA_035382085.1 Smithella sp. | reverse complement strand
TAGTCTTTCGTGCCGAAAACCGCGGCGCCCGCGACCAGGACATCGGCTCCGGCATCGGCGATGTTGCCGATGTTGTTGAGGGTCACGCCGCCGTCCACTTCCAGCAGAGGGCGGTGCGGAAGGGAGGACAGCATCTTGCCGGCGCGGGCGATCTTGGGCAGGATGGTGGGAATGAACTGCTGGCCGCCGAACCCCGGATTCACGCTCATCACCAGCAGCAAGTCAATATAATAGATGATTTCTTCAATCTGCTCCAGCGGCGTGGCCGGATTGAGCGAAACGCCGGCCTTTGCGCCCAGGTGCTTGATCATCTCCACGGTGCGGTGCAGGTGGCTGGTTGCCTCCACGTGCACCGTGATGATGTCCGCTCCCGCCTTGAAAAAATCTTCAACGTATCTTTCCGGTTCGGCAATCATCAAATGAACATCGAAGGGCAGCCTGGTTGTCTTGCGCAGCGACGCGATGATGGAAGGCCCCAGGGTAATGTTGGGCACGAAGTTGCCGTCCATGACGTCAATGTGAATCCAGTCGGCGCCGGCCTTTTCCACGGCAACAATCTCCTCTCCCAGTCTGCTGCCGTCCGCGGAAAGAATGGAAGGAGCGATTAATTTCATGACAGGTCTCCTGTTTGGGGAATGACTTAAGCTATATCAAAGCCCTTTTAATGTCAACCGTCATCGTTGTCCGGCTGAAGAAATATTCTTGACACTGCGGCGGAAAAATTTGAATATAATTCCATGTATTTCTTCTACAATGCAATTTTGCTTCTGGCGGCGGCCGTCGGCTTGCCTTATTACCTGTGTAAAATCGTTTTCGCGGGCAAGTACCGCAAAAGCTTTGTGCCGAAATTCGGCGGAAGACAGGCGAAAAAATTCAGACATCTGAAAGACGGACCGCGAATCTGGGTTCACGCCGTTTCCGTCGGAGAGGTCACCGCCGCCGCCCCGATCGTCGCCTCCCTGAAAGCCCGAAAGCCGGACACGCGGATTATTTTTTCCACGTCCACGGAAACCGGTCAGGACATGGCGCGCAAGTTTATCAAGAAGGCCGACGCCTTGATTTATTATCCACTGGATGCGCCCTGGGTGGTGCGCAAGATGCTCGATTTGGCCCGTCCCGATGTTTTTGTCGCGGTGGAGACGGAGCTCTGGCCGAATTTTCTTCATCAGTGCGCCGCGCGCGGCGTCCGGACGCTGATGGTCAACGGCAGAATCTCGCCGCGCTCATACAAACGCTATTACCGGACGCGATGGTTCTGGAAGAGAGTCCTGCGGGATCTGAACGCCGCCGCGATGATATCCGAGATTGACGCCGAAAGAATCCGGGACATCGGCATGGAACCGGCGAAAATAAAAATTCTGGGCAACGCCAAATATGACGGTCTCGCGTCGGCGGTATCTCTGGTGCTGCGTGAAGAAATCTCCAGGCGCTTTCACGTCTGGGAGGGCGAAAAATATTTCGTCGCCGGAAGCACGCACGAAGGCGAGGAAAAAATTGTCATTGACGTGTACCGAAAACTTTTGGCGCGTTATCCGGAGCTGAAGCTGATTCTCGTGCCGCGGCACATCGAAAGGACGGCCGAGGTTGTGCAGCTTCTGAAGCGGGAGAATCTGTCCGACGTCATCACGCTGTCGGAAATGAACGCGGGACGTCCGCGCCGGGACGAACGGGTGGTGGTTGTGGACGTCATCGGGGAACTCTTCAAGATTTACGCGCTGGCGGACGTTGTTTTTTGCGGTGGGTCCCTGGTGCCCCGGGGCGGACAGAATATTCTCGAGGCGGCGGCCTGGGGCAAAGTCATTTTCTACGGGCCTTCGATGGAAGATTTCAGCCGGGAAAAAGCGTTGCTGGAGGAGGTCGGCTGCGGCAACGCCATCCGAGACGCCGAAGAACTGCTGCAAGGAATTACGGGACTGCTGGATCGCCCCCAGGAGCTTCACGACCGCGGCGAGAGGGGCCGGGAAATCGTGCTGGCCAATATCGGCGCCGCCGCGCGGTATGCGGATTTCATCGCCAAACATCTTTAGGAGGTTTTTATGCTGAAAAAATACGAGGCGTTGAGCGAAAAGGTCAATCTTACCGGCGCGTTTATGGCCCGGGGCGTCGTTTACAAATACCTCAACCGGACGAATCTGACGCACTACGCGGAGCTTTCCCGTTTGCTCGGCTGCCAGGCTTTTGTCAAACATGAGAATCACCATCCCACCGGCTCCTTCAAAATCAGGGGCGCCCTGAATTTTTTCCATCACATGTCCAAAGAGGAGCTGGATGCCGGCATCCTCGTTGCGACCCGCGGCAACCACGGCCTGGCCATGGCGTGGGCGGGACAGTGGTTTCACGTACCCTGCACGGTCGTCGTGCCCGAGGGTAACAATCCGGAAATCAACCGGACGATCGAGGGCTACGGCGCGGAACTCATTGTTCACGGCGCGGACTTCTACGATGCCCAGACCTATTGCGAAGAGCTGGTGGACAGCGCCGGTTATTATTATGTGCAGCAGGGCAATGAACCGGAAATTCTCAACGGCCTGGCCACGATGGGCCTCGAAATCATCGAGGACTTGCCGGATGTGGATGTCGTCATCTGTCCCATCGGCGGCGGCGCGGGCTGCGCGTCCCTTTTGAAAACGGTGCGCGCAATCAGGCCGGATGTTCAAATCATCGGCGTGGAGCCGGCCAACGTTCCGTCATTTTACGAAGCCTGGAAGCAGGGGGAAATCGTGACGCTGGATGAAGCCCACACCGTGGCCGACGGCCTGGCGGCGCGAAGCGTGTTTCACCTGCCCTACGTCATTCTCAGGGACAAAATCAGCGATGTGATCCTGTTGACCGAGGAGGAAATCCTTGAAGGCGTCAGGATGGCGCTTGCCGCCACGCACAATCTGGCGGAGCCCGCGGGCGCCGTTTCGCTGATGGCGGCCTATAAAATCAGAGAGCGTCTCGCCGGCAAGAAGGTGGTGATGGTTCTCTCCGGCTGCAATATCAGCATGGAAACACTGAAAACTGCCTTATGAGGATATGCCGCGTGCCGCCGAAAGACAGCAATCCTCTTGACTTTGCGGAAAATCTTCCGTAAACTCAAACCATAAGACCTTTCGCGTTTGTAAACAAATAGCCGTCCGGCGGCTGATTTTCATATTTTTTTACCGTCGTCCTTGAGTCAAGTTCCATTCGCAACGCGTTGACCAAAACCCGTAACGGCATCGTTTTGATTAAGCGACCCAACAAACAATAAAAGCAAGGGAGG
>DAOSZO010000084.1:0-8212 GCA_035382085.1 Smithella sp. | reverse complement strand
TTGGCGGCAGAAATTGGCGTGTCTATCTGCCGATAACGAGCAGCCTTATCCTTTCCGTCATTGCGACGCTGATTCTCTGGCTCATTTATTATTTCCGCAGGTGAGGAAATATTTCAAAAAAAGCCCCGGATGAGCACAACGGAGGAACATTTACGCGGATATTTCGGACATGCGTGGTGGAGAGGGGATTGGCGGAAAACCTGACGGCAGGGCCCATCGTTCTTCTGTCCAGAGAATTTTGTGCTGCGCCTGGAAAAGGTTGGCGCGCCTTATGACGTCAAGGTGACGCTGAGTTATCTATTAGACCAAAATTCATTGATTACAGGAGAGGCCATGAGAAAAGGTAGTTTCGTCAATCCCGTCTTCAATGTCGGCATCAAGGCTCCTCGATGGTCGCCGCCGTGGCGGGTATACAACGGCGGTCACGGTTCGGTTGATACGCTTCCCATTGTCGCGGCGATTCATGTTCCGGGAGGCAAAACCGGCGTTCTTGAAGAACCTGTCCGCATTGCCGACCTGGGCGTGACGGCCGCGGCGCTGTTTGGACTGGCTCTGCGAAGCAGCACCGTCGGGAAGAATTTGAGCGAGGACATCATCTGAAAATATCGCGAATGCAGAAGCATAAAACCGAAGGAGGAAGACGGAAATGAAAAGCGAAAATTTCACGTTCAGGACGGATGACGGTGCAGAAATTTTCACCTATCGCTGGACGCCTCAGGAAGCCGCCATGCGGGGCGTCGTTCAAATCGCTCACGGCATGGCCGAGCACGCGGCGCGCTACGAGCGTTTCGCGGAGGCGCTGACCCGCGCCGGCTACGCCGTTTACGCGAACGACCACCGCGGACACGGCAAAACGGCCGGTTCCCTCGATAAGATCGGTTACTTCGCCGATGAAAACGGCTGGGAAAAGGTTGTCCGGGATCTGCATACGCTCACCGATATTGTAAAACAGGAAATGTCCGGCAAACCGGTTTTTCTTTTCGGACACAGCATGGGTTCCTTTCTTGCGCGGCATTACGCGATGCTCTATGGAAGCGAAATTTCCGGTCTTATCCTGTCGGGAACGGGCGCCGATCCCGGTTTGCTGGGGAAAATGGGGCTGCTCATCGCGAAGATGGACGCCAAATTGCACGGCAGGAAAGCCAAAAGCGACATCATGAACAAGTTGTCTTTCGGCGCTTTCAACAAGGCGTTCAAACCCAACCGCACGGAATACGACTGGCTCTCCCGCGACCATGCCGAGGTGGACAAGTACATCCGCGATCCGTGGTGCGGTGCCGTTTTTTCGGCAGGCTTTTTCTGCGATATGCTCAGGGGTCTGGCTGTGATCCATCAAAAAGCAAACATCGCGAGGATTCCTAAAACGCTGCCGGTTTATATTTTTTCCGGAGCAAAAGATCCCGTGGGCGCAAACACGAAGGGAGTTCTGAAGGTCTACAATGCTTTGAAAAACGCTGGAATTCAAGACATCACGCTCAAGTTTTACGACGACGGCCGCCATGAAATGCTCAACGAAATCAATCGGGAAGAAGTCTTTGCTGATGTCGTGGCGTGGCTTGAGCGGCATGTCTGAAAAAAACCGTGCAAATGATTTCGAAAATAAAGCTTGACTTCCATCCGCAACTGCCGTAGGGTGCAGTCAACTTTGAACAGGTCAGAAGTTAATGTTCAAAGGAAAGAGTTGAATTGAGACATTTTGAAGCACGAAGGCCAGCCGCCGGGAACTTTGAAGTCTTGGCGGCTGTTTTGGTTTCGATCATGGCGCTGATTCGACTTTGGTAAATTTAAGAAAGGAGGATACAGGCTATGTCAGAAGGAAAAGTCAAATGGTTTAACGAAAGCAAAGGCTTCGGCTTCATTTCGCAGGAAAGCGGCGCGGATGTTTTTGTACATTTCAGTTCCATTCAGGGCGACGGCTTCAAAACCTTAAAAGAAGGCCAGACGGTCAGTTTTGATGTTGCTCAGGGTAAAAAAGGTCCGGAAGCAACCAACGTCAAAGCAATCTAATAATGGATTGAAACTGAATCGGGAGCGCTCCGGGTTTGAGAAAAAACCCGGAGCGCTTTTTTTTTATCGAGCGGAAAAAACGATATGCTTTCCGGTGATGTATCTTTTGACCTTTGATGCGTTCTCCAGATACTGCAGATGCGCGATCGCCTCGCCCACGGCGAACCATTTTTGTGCCGGCGGGAATTCCTCCCAGGTTTCGCAGTCGATATCCCAGGTCATCTTTGACGCAATGTGATAGGCGTTGAGGGTGTTTGTGCCCAGCACTTCAAGAACTTCGAGTGCCCGCGCTTCGTGGTGTTTTTTGATTTCTTCCACCCGTGATTTCAGGTCCGTGAAAAAATGGCGGTGTCCCGGCAGCACGATATCCACCGGCAGGTCTTTGACCTTGTCCAGACTTTCCAGGTAATCTTTCAAGGCGTTGATGTGGGGAGACCAGGATTCAATGTGCGGCGTGATGTCATAAAGAACATGATCGCCGGAGAAGAATATTTGCTTGTCTTCTTCGTACAGGCAAAGGTGTCCTTCGGTATGTCCGGGCGTGAGGATGCAGTGGAGATTGTAATTTCCGACCCGGATATAATCGTTATGGCCGACCAGCGTGAACTCGGGAATTCTTTTCGGGCTGTATTTGAAACCGGGGTGGCTTTCCGCGGCTTTGATCAATTCCTCGAGCTGAAAACCGTTGCTGATGGCGTAATCGACGATCGGCTGCCAATCGAGGTTCATGTCGAAAACCTTGGCATCAATGGCGCTGAAAAAAACCTTGCTGGTGTCGGTGAACAAACGGGAAACCAGTCCGGTATGATCGGAATGCATGTGGGTGAGCATGAAATCGGTTCTGGATAAATCAATCTGGAGTTCCCTGAGGCCTTTTTCCATGGCTTCCCAGCAGACGCTTCGGTTGAAGCCCGTGTCAATAATCAGGTTTCGGTCATCGGACTTTATGACGTAGGAATTGAGATCTTTCAGCGGGCTTGCGGGCAGGGGGATGACAATCCGGTAAAGGCCGGGCCTGATTTCGTCAATCATGCAAAACTCCTTTGAGCATCTGATATTAAAATGCGTGAAACGCTAGCATTTTTGCGGCGGGGAGACAAGGCAAACTTAAATTATTTATGAAAATTAGTGCTTGACATC
Organism: Smithella sp.; assembly: GCA_035382085.1. Classification (GTDB taxonomy): domain Bacteria; phylum Desulfobacterota; class Syntrophia; order Syntrophales; family Smithellaceae; genus Smithella. Next base: position 5,065 of record DAOSZO010000084.1, on the reverse strand, counting down.
CTGCGCTCCAACATGTATGAAGCACGCCTTACAAAATGCTCGTTTATGGTGGATGCCCCATCTTGCGGTGTTTTTTCAAGTGTGGGGCTTTTGTTTTGTAAAGTATTGAAAAAGGAAAGAACCATGAAAGACAGTCAAAAAATCAGGAATATCGGCATCAGCGCCCATATTGATTCGGGAAAAACCACGCTGACCGAGAGAATTCTCTATTATACCAAGAGAATCCACGCCATTCATGACGTGAAAGGCAAAGACGGCGTCGGCGCCACGATGGATTCTATGGAACTGGAAAAGGAGCGCGGCATCACGATTGCCTCAGCCGCCACGTACTGCGAATGGAAAGGCCATGAAATCAACATCATTGACACCCCCGGCCACGTGGATTTCACCATTGAGGTGGAGCGTTCCTTGCGCGTTCTGGACGGCGCCATTTTGGTTTTGTGCGCGGTGGGCGGCGTTCAGTCTCAGTCGATTACCGTCGACCGCCAGATGAAACGATACAAGGTTCCCTGCATCGCCTTCATCAACAAGTGCGACCGCAGCGGCGCGAACCCCTTCCGCGTTATAGGTCAGCTCAAGACCAAATTGGGTCACAACGCCGTGGCCATGCAGATTCCCATCGGTTTGGAAAGCGACGCGCAGGGCGTTGTCGATCTGGTGCACATGAGAGCGCTGTATTTCGACGGTGACAACGGTGAAGTCGTGCGCGAGGCGGAAATTCCGCCGCATCTTCTGGACGAAGCCAGGACCAAAAGGGAAGAATTGATTGACGCGGCGTCCATGTTCTCCGACGAGCTGACCGAGGCGATTCTGGAGGATAAAGAAGTCAGCGCCGAGCTGATTTACGCCGCTTTGCGCAAAGGCACGCTGCAGAGAGAAATTACCCCCGTTTTTATGGGCTCCGCGTACAAGAATAAGGGTGTCCAGCCGATGCTCGACGGTGTCACCTACCTGCTGCCCAGCCCGTCGGAAATTGAAAATGTTGCCATCGATTTGAACAATAACGAAGAAAAGGTAGTGCTCAGCAGTGATCCGGAAAAACCGATTGTCGCGCTGGCGTTTAAACTGGAGGACGGCCAGTACGGTCAATTGACCTATGTTCGTGTTTATCAGGGGACGTTGTCCAAGGGTTCGACGATCGTCAATGTCCGTACCGGTAAAAAAGTGAAGGTCGGCCGCGTTGTACGGATGCACGCTGATCAGATGGAGGATGTCGATTCCCTGCCCGCGGGCTATATCGGCGCACTGTTCGGGATAGAATGTTCTTCCGGCGACACGTTCACCTCTCCGGAAGTCAACCTGACGATGCTTTCGATGTTTGTGCCCAAACCGGTCATTTCGCTGGCGATTGTGCCGAAAGACAACAAATCCCAGGTGGCGATGGCCAAAGCGCTCAACCGGTTTGCCAAGGAAGACCCGACATTCAAAACTTACGTGGATAATGAAACCGGCGACACGATTATCGAAGGAATGGGAGAACTGCATCTGGATATTTATGTCGAGAGAATGCGCCGCGAATACGGCGCTGACGTGACCACGGGCAATCCCCGCGTGGCTTACCGCGAGACGATTACCCAGCGCGCCGATTTCAACTATACCCACAAAAAGCAGACCGGCGGCGCGGGACAGTTCGCGCGGGTTGCCGGTTACATCGAGCCGGTCAGCGACGCCGAATTTGTTTTTGAGAATAAAATCTTCGGCGGTGCCATTCCCACACAGTACATTCCAGCCTGCGAAAAGGGATTCAAGCAGAGCCTGGCCAAGGGTCCGAAACTGGAGTTTCCCGTTACCGGCGTGAAAGTCGTCATCAACGACGGCGCTTCGCACGCCGTGGATTCTTCCGATCTGGCCTTTCAGCTGGCGGCACGCGGCGCTTTCAAAGAGGCTTATCTGCGGGCGAAGCCGGTGATTCACGAGCCGATTATGAAGGTGGTCGTGGAAACGCCGTCCGAATTCCAGGGCGCGGTGATGGGTTTGCTCAATCAGCGCCGCGGCATGATTATCGGCTCGCAGGATGAAGACGTCATGTGCGTGATTGAAGCGCAGGTGCCACTGGCGGAAATGTTCGGCTTCTCGACGATTCTGCGCTCCGCCACGCAGGGCAAGGCTCAGTTCACGATGGAATTCGCCCTGTACCGCCAGGTGCCGCAGGCCATTGCGGAAAAGATCGCCCTGGAAGTGGCGCAGAACAAAAAATCCGCCGCATGAAAGTCGGCTGTACCGCCATTGGGCGGGAAGGCGAAATAATCCATTTCGGCGTTCAGACGTGTCAAAATGTTCAAAATCGGTTTGGCCCTGAAACGGGAAAAAAACATCATCCATTTAACACAGAAGGATATTATCATGATCAAGAAAGAAATGATTTACCGCAATCCGCTGGTCAATCTTGGTTACAAAAACGAGGACATTGTTCCGGCGGGAGGTTTCGGAGCCGTTTTGGCGCCCGCCGGAGTCGGCAAGACAGCCCTGCTGGTTCAGCTGGCCTTAAACATGATGCTTCGGGAACATCCGGTCATGCACGTCAGTCTCCATGACGCCGTCAGCAAGGTGGATCTGTGGTATCAGGAACTCTTTCGCGACATCGCCGAAAAATTCGGCATCCTGGAGGTCCAGGAATACTGGGAAAAAATTCAGCCCTACCGCTTCATCATGACCTTCAAGGTGGAAGGCTTCAGCGCTCCCAAACTGGAAGAACGCATGAACGACCTCATGGAACAGAATATTTTCAAGCCGCATACGGTCATTGTTGACGGTTTCCGGTTTGACGAAGCGGGCCGGGGACAGCTGGTACGGCTCAAGGAATTGGCGCATAAATATTCCATGCGCCTGTGGTTTACCGTGCACACCCATCGTCACGAAACGCCGCAGGAAAACGGCCTGCCGGTTTCCTTTCTGCATATTGAGGATTTGTTTGAGGTCATTGTTTTGCTGGCCGCCAAAGGCGACGAAGTCTATATCAAGTCCCTCAAGGGCGAAACCGCCGGCGCTCCGGCCGAGGATCTTCTGCTTGATCCCGCCACCATGCTGATCAAAGACGGCAAATAAAAGAATCAGCCGTCCGGCCCAAACACAAAAAAAGAGGAAAGCGGCAGCGCTTCACGCTTTGTATCAGATCGCACCCGCAGACAGAATCGTTTCAATTTTTGCAAGGAATGAAGACAATCGCCGGCCTTCAGCGTGTTTCATTTTCCCCGTAGAGACTTGAACAATTCTTGCCTCTATGTTTTGAGGCGTAGAGGGCCAGATCGGCCAAGCGGATAAGATCTTCTTTTTCCCTGGCGTGTTTTGGAAAAGCGGCGACACCCAGACTGATGGTGAGATGGAGAGTCTTTCCGTTGTGCACGATTTCCAAGCGCTCCACCGTGGTGCGAATCTTTTCGGCAACCATCATGGCCTGCTGCGCGTCCGTTTCAGGAAGAATCATGACGAATTCTTCGCCGCCATAGCGCGCCACGATATCCTCGGGACGGGAGATTTTCTTGAGGGTTCTGGCTACGTCCCGCAGGACTTTATCCCCAAGCAGATGACCATAGGTGTCATTGAAGTTTTTAAAATTATCGATGTCCATCATGATCATGGAAAAACGCTTGTTGTGACGGATGGAGCTTTTGATTTCCTGATCCAGAAGCAGCTGGAAATAACGGTGCACGTAGAGCTTGGTCAGGCCGTCCGTGGTCGCCAGATCAAAGAGCCGCGCGTTTTCAATGGAGATGGCGGCCTGCACGGAGAAGATTCGAAGCAGTTCGAGTCTTTCAGGCGTGAAGGCGTCGGTGATGAGGTTGTTTTCCATGTAAAGGATGCCGGAGAGCTTGCCTTTATTCATCAGCGGGGCGCACAGGATGGATTTGCAGCCCATGCGCGAGATATAAGGATCGTTCTTAAATGCGCCCTCGTGAGCGGCGTCGCCCAATATCACGCTCTCTCCGCTCCGGTAGACATATTGAATGATGGCCTGGCACAAACCGGTGCACTCTTGGAGCGGCAGGGATTGCATCACCTGCACTTCTTGATTATTTACGTCTTCGCTGGCTTCGACAGTCAGTCCGTTTTCCGACTCCAGAAGGAGATAGCCGCGCTGGGCCCCGGCATTGGTAATGGACATATGCATGATTTTCTGCAGAAGACGATCCAACATAATCTCGCTGGAAATGACTTGAGAGACCTGCATGATTGTGGAAAGATCCAGCAGGCTCGAAATGGCTACGGTTTCGGTGGCAGTCTCCCGTGTCAGGGGTCCGGACGCTCGGTCGCTTTGCTCAGCGGACAACCATTGCGGATACTTTTTTTCGAGGTCTTTTGCCTTGGCCTCGGCACCCCATAAGCGGTAGCGCCGGTGGATCCGGCGGATGAAGACAGCGGCTTCTTCCCGGGCGCCGATGGAAAGGTGAAACTGCGCCAGACGTTCACAGGCGATGCACTCGTCGAGAATAAATTCATTTTGTCCGGCGCCTTCAATAGCGGCATGATACAGACGCACGGCCTCGTCGTAACGGCCATGGATGGCGGCCATTTCCGCCGCGATCAGATCGTACTTATGTTTGAAGTTCTCCGGACAGAGCAAAGCCCATGTGCGCATCTTGCGCTGATTCCTGCGCAGGAGGGATAAGAACTTTTGCGTGCGCTCGCGTTCCCCTTGTCTGAGCAGTCCGGTCAAAACTAGCGAATACTGGAAATAATGATCCGCCGTCAGAAACGTTCCAAAGGGGACGTGGATGTGTTGATCCAGTTCCTCGGCGGCTTCCAGCGCCTCTTCGTATTTTCCGTACCAGGATCGCAAAAGCAGTCTGGGCATCAGGGAAAAGCACAAACCGAAATGGTTGTCCTGCTGTCTGAGCCATTCGATGATGGCGGACAGATCGTATCCATCCCCGGAAAGGTCTGAGGGATCCGGGATTTGCCCTTTGAGGGCCAGGATCCAGCGAATGAGTTGATCATATTGGCCGACGATGAGGACATCCTTGAGATGAGACATGAAATCCTGATATTTATTCAATTCCTCCAGGAGTTCATCGAGATTCTGACAATACCGGATTTTCGCCTCGCCCCTGGCCGTGATGCTGTGTCC
>DAOSZO010000083.1:0-8534 GCA_035382085.1 Smithella sp. | reverse complement strand
AGAGGGAGGTAGAAAAATGACCAAGCGTAAAACCTATCACGTGACCCTAGGAATCGACGGCGGCTGGAAGGTCAAGGAAGAAAAGGCATCAAGAGCATCCAGCAGCCACGATACGAAGGCGTAGGCTGTGGCTCGAGCAAAGGAACTGGCGAAGAACCAGGAGCTCGGGCAGGTGGTCATCCACAAGAAGGATATGACGATTCAAACGGAGCACCCTTACGGCAAGGACCCGTATCCGCCGAAGGGTTGATGGCGGATAGCTTGCCGTATTTGGATCGCGGCAAGCACTTGCGACAAACTCTCGACTCGACTTGCGACATCCGCATTGGGCAGAGTAATTGGGAAATCGAAATCAACGCCGCTTCCGGCCCGCCGGGGGCAACATGCTCTTTGATAACCCGTTGAAATTGAAGGTTTTCGGTTAACAGCCGGAGAACGGTTATGAAGAGGGTTGCACACGGGGAGCCAGAATCCAGAAGCCCGTTTAAAAGACGGGCTTTTTTTAGATTGGACTTCATCCTTTTTAACATCATTGCGGATGCCCTCTTTTTCCAATCGCCGCGCCAAAATAAAAATTGACACAAAAAGCCTCTTTCCGATAAGAATTGATCGTCCGGAAAGAAATTCTTCGATGTTCATCATTCTTTCTGTCTGAATCTCGACAGGTGGTCGGTAATCAGAAACTCCCTTGAGGAATGCAAGCGCCCTGATGAAGAAAAGTAGCCTGAATCAGAAAATTTTAGCCCTCGTTTCCGCCTTGCATTCGGACTGCGGCGCGGTTGCCGACCAATCATTGCGCGACGCGTTGAGCACGCCGGAGCTGGTTGACGCCATCAAAAAAACAGGCATGGCCGGTTATTTTTGCGCGCTGTTGGACGAAAACAGGAAAAGATTGGGCATCGCTCCCTCGGTGATCGAGGAGCTCAAAGTCAGCACCCGGCGCACCGCGGCCAAAAACGTTTTTTACGAAGCCCAATGCGCGCGTCTTCTTTGCAGCTTTTCTTCCCGGGGCATACCGCACATTCTTTTGAAGGGTCTGTCCTACATGGAGGACGTCTTCGGCGACATATCCGCTCGAACGATGAGCGACATTGATTTGCTGATCCGGCCCGACGACCGGCTCCGCGCGCTGGAGGTTCTGCTGGAGGAAGGTTACGCCGTTTATTTCATCCCCCTCTTTCAGGGGCCCAAAGAGGACTTCCACAAATTGACGGATTTGATCGGGGAAGCGCACTTTGTCAAAAAGTCCGGCGCGCTGACGATCAACATCGACCTGCACTGGAAACTGCGCCCGGGCTATCCGATGAGCGATTATCTACACCTGGACAAACTCCCCTGGTGGGAAAACACAACTTCCGTCGTTATCGGCGATGCGCCGGCAAAAAGACTTTCTCCGGACATGCAGTTCTTGCATCTGGCGCTGCACCTGGGACTTCATCACCAGTACACGGGATTGAGGTGGTTTGTCGAATTCTGTCTGTTCCTGAAGCGGTACGGCCATGAACTGGCATGGGATAACATCAATGCGCTGGCGGGATCGAAAGATTGCCGCAAGCTGGTGGGGATCTGCCTGAAGCTGGCGGAGGATTACATGGGCGCGTCATGGCCCGGCGTCGCGCAATGGAAAAATTTTCTTTCCGCCGACGCTCTGCTTCCGGGGGAATACCCTCTTTACAGACACTGTGTTTTGAGGGATTCACGGTCGCGGTTTGCGTCTTACCTGTGCATGGCGCTTTTTCCCGCAACAATCCGGGGCCGGATGGAAATGATCCGGCATTTTCTGTTCGATCCCGAAGGGGTGAGCTTCTGGCACGGCACCGGAAAAAAACTTCCCAAAGGGCTTCAAATTTTTTATGGTCTTTATATTGTCGGACGGCAAATGTTCGCCGGAAGGCGCGCGGCTTCCGGGAAGCCCTAGGGGCAAGGCCGGCTGCATCAATGTTTTAAAGGAGAAGGCTCTATGGAAAAAATCCTTAAAAAAAATCCCGAGATTGTCTGGAAAAACATCCGGGGTGAGAGCGTCCTGCTCAATGCGGTTACCGGAAAATATTACGGGCTCAACAAGGTGGAGTGTTCGTTCTGGGAAAAGATAGACGGCACCAGGTCCCTGGCGCAAATCGCGGAGCTTATGCTGGAAGAATTCAATGTGGACAGGGAAACCCTTGAGGGAGACCTCGAGGCGTTGACGAAAAAGCTTATTGAAAACAATCTTGTCCTGATGGAAGGTTGACGTCTTGGAAGATTACGATTACTGGTTCGACGTATTCGGCAAAACCCTGCATATTTACGGAAATGGGTCGCCATGCCTGAAAGACTTGTCATCGTGGTACGCGATGCCGCGGCTCGACAAAAAGGATACGGCGGATCTGACGCTGGAAATATCGGAGGTGGACGAGGAAGAAATCGAAAACCTCATGCCGATTCCCGGTGACGAATACAAGATAAATGCCGGGATCATGCTGGTCAACGAAAAGCTTCGTTACTCAACGTACGCGGATGCCCACCGGTACTGGACGGATTATGAAGGTGTCGGCCGCATTTTGCTGGACTTTCGGAGAGGCGCCGCCGTTTCTCTGATCCGGGAAAATGCCGTCTTTCCGACCTACCAGAAATATCTTTTCGCCGATCATCCGCTCAACAAGCTTCTTCCATCCATGGGTATTTTTTCCTTGCACGCGTCGTGCGTCGCCGTCAACGGCAAGGGAATCGCCTTCACCGGAAATTCAGGCTCCGGCAAGTCCACGGCCGCGTTCGCCCTGATGCAACACAAGATGCCCATTCTTACCGACGAGCGGCTTTTCGTGTTCAGGGAAACATGCTATACGGCCTGTTCCATTTCGGACATCATTAAGGTCAACGAGGATGCCCTGTCAAAATTTTTTTCGAATCCGGATTGCCGGCAGGAATACGACGTCATCGGCGGTGAGCACTATCTGAAGATTGGGAAATCGGATCCGCCGCTTTGGCGGCAACGGGCGGAACTCGCGGCCCTGTGCCTTCTGGAACAAACCGGAAAGGAAAAGACAGAAATTTTACCCGTGAACCCGACGAAACTCATCGGCGGTCTTTTTCCGGTAACCCTCACCAGCGTCAACCCGCAGTTCAGGGCCGCCAAGTTTAATTTTATTGCCGAAATGCTTGGAAAGATTGAATGTCGGTTGGTAAAATTTGGAACCGATATGGACGATTTCGCCTCCAGAATCGAAGAACTCTCGCACACAATTTCCGGCAAAAAATAAAAGTGCCCGATACTTCAGACTCGCATCTGGCGTATCAGGCACCGACAAACAAGTTTATCCTTTTATCCCATCTTGGACGGGAACTGCGTCGTGACATCCGCAAGGTCTTCGTAAACTTCCAGTTCAGGTTTTGTATATTCTTCCTTCATGTTTGATCCTCCTTATTAATTTCGGACTTTTTTTCCATCTACGATAATTCATTTGACATGTCAATTTCATTTTTGTGTTTTTTGCCGGTCGGGATTTTTTTACAATTCGACAATTGATTAACCTGCGGGCCATGTGTTACAGGTCTTGCATGATCAAGAGGGTGTATCAGGGCATTGCCCGCAGACTGGCAAGGTACAAGAGAGATTGGCGCAAGCCTGTTTTGGAGCGGCGCACACAGGTTCCCATCGTCCAACCTGTTGTTTTCGATACCATCCCTCACGACCCAAAAGCGTTCACCCAGGGATTGATATACCAAGACGGCCGGCTCTTTGAAAGCGCCGGCCTGTACGGAGCGTCCAGCCTCCGCCAGATGAAGCCCGACGGGACCATCGTGCGCCGGATCGACCTTCCGGATATTTTTGCCGAGGACATCACCATTTTCAACGGAGAGCTTGTACAGTTGACCTGGCGGGAAAACAAAGCCCTGCGATATTCCCTTCCATCGTTGAAAGAAAAAGGGGTTTTCCGTTACACGGGCGAAGGCTGGGGACTCACCAGCACTCAAGATCATTTTATCATGAGCAACGGCGGCGGCACTCTCCTGATCAGGGAGAAGAGCTTCAAGACGATTGAAAAGCTGCGCGTCAAACTGGATGGCCGCCTTGTCAACGGCATCAACGCCCTCGAACACGTTCATGGAAAAATCTACGCCAATACCTGGCGCAGTCATTTTATTCTCGAAATCGACCTTCGCTCCGGCAGTGTCCTGAGAATCCTGGATTGCTCCGAATTAATCGGCATCGAAGAACCCCGAACGCCGGACAGCATGCTCAACGGCATCGCCCACTGCGGCGACGGAGATTTTTTCTACCTCGCGGGAAAGTGCTGGAAAAATATTTTTCTGGTAAAATTTCCCTGATTTGTTTATGGAGCCTGAAAACACGCTGAAAAAATCCCAAACCACGCAAAAGGAAGAAAACGCTCAATATCATGAAAGTCTTGTTCATGGGACAAAGCAGTCCTCTTACCATGATTCCCCTGAAGGCCGTCGCCAAGCATCACGAGATCGCGGGAATTGCAGAATCCACGTCCGTGCGATACAAGCCGGCGGTTGAATTGATCAAAAGGATCGTCGACGGAAGAAAGGCCTATGTATCCTTGCGTTACTTCGCCCGAAAAAAGGCGATTCCCTATTACGCCCAATCAGACGCTTCGCAGATCGGTCTGGCTAATTTCGTCCAGAGCATCAATCCGGACATTATTTGCGTGGCCGGCTTTTCACGCCTTTTGAAAAAAGACGTTTTTTCCGTCCCTTTGCACGGGGCGATTAACTTTCATCCGGCGCTGCTGCCCAACTACCGCGGTCCCCAGCCGTTATTCTGGCATTATTATTTTATGGAGCCCCAAATAGGCGCCACCATTCACTACCTTGACGAAGGCGAAGACACCGGCGACATCATCAAACAAAAAAGCATGCCCATCCCCCCCGGCATGCCCGTGGATTTGCTGGCCGGAAAGCTGATCACTCTGGGCGCTGCTCTGATGGTGGAAGCGCTCAGCGATATCGAACAGGGAATCGTCGAAAGAATTCCCCAGAAACATCTTCCGTGTCCCTTCAGGGCGCGGCACATCAAAAAAAACGAACAATGGGTGCAATGGGATTGGCCGCTTGAACGGGTGTGGCACTTTCTCCGGGGAACAGCATCAAAAAATCGGGAACTGCTATCGAAGATTCCGGGATTTTCCTGGAAGGTCGCCGGATATGAAAAAACCTTTCAGCCGAAAGCGCCGGGTAAAATTGACCGGGATTTTCATCAATTCTACCTTACACACAAGGAAGGGAAAATTTATATCCAACCTTCATGGTCTTTGAGAGCTTTCTTACGCGACGTGTATCGTTTTTTCTCCAACGCCGCCTGACTCCTTTATGCCGTGGATGCAAACAGACAACACCGGATTTCTTGAAGATGACAAAGCCCGGTTGACATCTTTTTAAATTTGACCCTATATTTCACACCAGACGGTTTGCACTGCGGACATTCAGATACGGGAAGGGCATTCGCGGACGGATATCCGCAACAGAAACGGGCAGACATCCATATGGACAAAGTTTCGAAAGTGGACTTTGTTCCCTGTTAATCTATCAAAAGGGATAAGCGTTGTTGACATACAAAAAATATGAATTTCCAAAAGACGTGCCTTTGATTCTTAGCGCCCTTTTGTGGATGGCTTATTTCGAAATCGCCATCCGCCTCAAGCCGTTGCCCGACATTTTATCTTCAATCCGCAACCTGAAAACCTCGCGTACCGTTTCATCCGAAGAAGCGATGATCAAGCTGGACAAACTCTGGAGGGCTTGCGGTTTCTGGAGCATGCGTCTTTCCCGAAACCCGCGTCCGTGTCTGCGCCGCAGTTTGGTGCTTTATCGCTGGTGCAAAAAACGCAATGTGGAAAGCCGGTTGTTTGTCGGCGCCGGAAAAGACGGAAAGACACTCAAAGGCCATGCGTGGATTTCCGTTTATGGAACGCTTTACCGCGAAGACCCCGTTGAACTGGAAAAAAATTACGTCATTATGCTGGAAGGCTAAAAAATCTGTTTTAAAACCGGTGAGGGGATTTTTTATCATTTGACATATTGTCCGTAATTGTTTAACAATTCCGCCGCATCCGCAGGATGACATGGGTTAACCGGATTCAGCGGGAACGGCCACGAGGTTTTTCCCCTTTGTTCTGAAAGAAAAAAACATCAAGGAGTTTGCAAAATGAAAGACGTAGTCATTGTTTCAGCATGCAGAACGGCGATAGGATCGTTCGGCGGAAGCCTGAGGGATTCAAACTGCGCGACCCTGGGCAGCGTGGTGATGAAAGAAGCCATCAAAAGAGCCGGCATTGATCCGGCCATGATTGATGATGTCCGCTTCGGCTGTTGCATAGAACCATCGGACACTTTGAACGTCGCCCGTGTTTCCGCCCTGATGGCGGGAATTCCGGAATCCATCACCGCGGTGACGATCAACCGGGTGTGTATTTCCGGGATGGAAGCGGTCATATCGGGAGCGGCCATGATTCAGGCCGGCATGGCGGATGTCATTCTGGCCGGCGGCATGGAACACATGTCCGGGGTGTCTTATTCCGTACCCGCCGCCCGCTGGGGCTGCCGCCTTCAGGATCAGGTTTTCGTGGACGATCTCATTCATGCTCTCCACTGCGGCTCGCATCTTTTGCCGGGACCGGAAAAAGGCCCCCTCAAGGAAGGCATGCCGCTGGAGATGTTCAAGGGCAAACCCTACATCATGGGACTGACCGCCGAATTTGTCGCCCAGATGCACAACATCAGCCGGGAAGAGATGGACGAAGTGGCCCTGCGTAGCCACAACAATGCGGAAAGAGCGACGAAGGACGGCAGTTTCAGGGAAGAAATCGTTCCGGTGGAAATGCCTCAAAAGAAAGGCAAGCCACCGATTATTTTCGATAAAGACGAACATTTCAGACCCAACCTGACCATGGAAGATCTAAAAAACCTGCCCCCGGCCTTTATTCCCAAAATCGGCAAGGTCACGGCGGGTAACTCCTCCGGAATCAACGACGGCGCAAGCGCGATGATCGTCATGTCCGCGGACAAAGCCAGGGAACTGGAACTCAAACCGCTGGCCCGCATCAAAGCCATCGGCCGCGGCGCATGCCATCCTTCCGTCATGGGCCTGAGCCCCGTCCCCGCGGTCCGGGACCTGGAGAAAAGATCCGGCATCAAGGTCGGCGATTTCGAACAAATTGAAGTTAACGAAGCTTTCGCCGCCCAATACCTGGGTTGCGAAAAGGAGCTGAAGCTCAACAGGGAAATCACCAACATCAACGGTTCGGGAATCGGTCTGGGTCATCCGGTCGGGTCCACCGGTTGCCGCATCATGGTCACGCTCATCCACAGTATGCGCAAACGCGGCAAAACGCTGGGACTGGCGACACTTTGCGGCGGCGGCGGCGTTTCCATGGCCTGCGCCCTGGAAATGCTTTAAAATCCGTCATCACCGTTTTTACTTGGAAACCGTGCCGGGAGGTCCGAACTCAAGGGGCTGGACTTCCCCGGCGGTTGGTTTTGATTCACTCTCCGATGTAATGCCGCCCTCCGGCGACGCCGCTGCTTCAGAATTGCTTTCATCGGTGGGGTTCATTTCTTCCGGAGAAGTTTCATCCGGCGCGGAAATCACCTCTTCATATTCCGGAATGACGATGCCCCTGCGCACCATAATCTGATAAATTTTCTCCGAACGGTAAACCACGTATTTCGAACCGCCATGAGGCTGATACCGAATCGGATTGGGCAGAACCGAGGCCAGCACCGCGGCTTCACGGGGACCCAACTCGGCCGCGCTTTTGCCGTAATATTTCCGGGCAGCCGCCTCAATGCCGAAAATCCCGTCGCCCCATTCGGCAACGTTGAGGTAGAGCTCCACGATCCTGCGCTTGCTCAAACAACGTTCCATGCGCCAGGTCAGGATGGCTTCCTTCACCTTCCGAATCGGGTTTTTTGACGGGGAAAGATAAAGATTTTTAGCCAGTTGCTGTGAAATAGTGCTGCCCCCCGCCTTGAATTTCTTCTTTGCGAGATCCTTCTCGAGGGCCTTTTGCATGGCCTCAAAGTCAAACCCCTCATGAGACCAGAACTTATCATCTTCGGCAATGATGACGGCCTTCATCGCATAGGGAGAAATCCGGGAAAGAGGAACCCAAACATTTGTAATCTTTTTGTTTATTCCTTTCTTCTCCCATGTTTTTTCGCGGTATTCCATGAAAGCCGTCTTTGCGGGGCGGTTTTTTTGAAGGTCGGAAATATTCGGATAGAAAAAGTAGCGTCCGACATCAAAAATCAGATAGACTCCCAAAAGAATCGCAGCGAACTTTATGATTTTTTTATAAGACCACATATTTATCTCTGCTTCTGATATTTTATCAACTTATAGTGGCTTAACTCAAAACGGGATACCCTTAACCGAAAATCGGCTGAAAATCCATCAAATTTTATCCCCGCCTCCCCGCGACACCTAAAATAATTTATCAATAATAACAAATTCTTAGATAGCAAAAACGGGCGCAAACCCCAAAATAGATTTGACAGGGGGTGATAATTTTAGTAGGGTAGCTGCACCT
>DAOSZO010000082.1:0-8726 GCA_035382085.1 Smithella sp. | reverse complement strand
GCATTTACTTTCAGCAAAATCCCGTGGAGAGCCGTGCGGATTTTCATACGCTGCGGCGGCAGGTATCCGTTGTCTTTCAGGAGCCGCTGCTGCTCAATAGCGCAGTGTTTGAAAATGTGGCTTTGGGTTTGAAATTCCGAGGCTTGAGTCGGGACGCGGTCAAAGAACGGGTCCGGCAGGCGCTGGATTATTTCGGCATCCGTCATCTGGAACAACGATCGGCCGGAACGCTTTCCGGAGGCGAAGCCAAACGGGTTTCTCTCGCGCGGGCGTTTGCCATTTTGCCGAAGGTGATTCTGCTGGACGAAGCCTTCAATGCTCTGGACCCGCCGTCGCGCGAAGGCATTATCCAAGACCTCCAGAAAACGCTGGAAGAGACAAAAACCACGGCGGTTCTGGCCCTGCATGACCGGGAGGAGACGCTTCGGCTGGCGCAGGAAGTCTGCGTGCTGCATGACGGAAAAATTCTGCAGGCGGGGCCGACGGCGGAAATTTTTCACCATCCGGCATCTGAATTTGTGGCCCAATTTGTGGGCACGGAAACCATTCTGCCGGGTGTGATTCAGCACTGCGTCAACGGAAACGTTACGGTTGTCGTCAACGGCAGACGGATTGAAGCGGTCGGCGAAGGTGGGATAGGACAGAAAGTCTACTGCTGTCTGCGTCCGGAAAATGTCACAATATCCAGATCCGAGACCGCAAAAACAAGCGCGCGCAACAGTTTCGAGGCGAGGGTGGTTGATGTGATCCGGCAGGGTTACGTCAATAAACTGGTGCTGGATTGCGGTTTTCCCCTGGTTGCTTATATTACCCTGTCGTCATGCGAAGACTTGGACATCGCGCCCAATGCCGTTGTCCTTGCATCCTTTAAAGCCACCGCCGTTCATCTTCTGCGCCGTCTGGATTAGATGGTTGTCTTGCGGGGATTGTAAAACGTCAAAATTCTGCGGCGTTCATGAGCAATTTATGATATAAAATGTAAAAAAATATCTGTTTTAAGGAGAGTGTCCCATGAAGAAGCTCCTGAAAATTGCCGTCGTCGTTTTTGTCTTCATCCTTTTTTTGATTGCCGGCCTGTCCCTGTTTTTAAAATCCTATCTGAAGGAAGAGAAACTGCGCGCCTGGGTGTCGGAGGCGGCGCAAAAATCCATCAACCGCGAGGTGGCGGTCGGCGGGCTGGACATCAGCCTGTTTCGGGGAATCGTTGTGAAGGACTTTGAGATTAAGGAAAAGGATTCAAAATCCGCCTTTCTCACCATGAAGCGGTTTGCCTGCAACTATCAGTGGCTGCCCTTGTTGCAAAAAAAACTGGTGATTGATGAACTCAGTCTTGAAGACGCGGATGTTTTTTTGAAGGTCAATCCGGACGGAACGTTCAATTTTTCCGATTTGCTCAAGAAGGACCAGTCAAAAGATCAGGAGGAAGAAGCAAGCAAGAAGGCAGGTCTTCCCATTGCTCTGAATGTTGAGAATATCAAAGTCAAGAACGTGAAAATCCATTACGCCGACGAGGCGGGCAAATTAAAAAAGGCGGATGTGGCGCTGGAGGGGGAAATGAAAGTCGCGGCGCGTTCTCAGGATGCGTTGTCGTCGGAGGGATGGATTCATGCCGCGGCTGCCGAAATCGCGTTCAAAGATAAGACGTTCAAGAATATGGAAGCGGCGGCGCGATACAGGATTGATGCGGACATGGCGTCCAAGCAAATCGCCGTGCAGCAACTGGATCTAGACGTGATAAAAATTCCCGTTCATCTTGCCGGCAAGGTTGATTATTCGTCCGGCGCGGCTTATTCCCTGTCCCTGAAAATCCCTTCCTACAGTCTCTCGCAACTCCCGCCGGAGGTGGCCGCCGCTTTTTTGCCGAAAAGTCTGGCGTTGGGCGGCAGTGTTTCGTTGCTTCTGAATGTGGATAAAAAGCCTCCCAAGGAAGCGCCGGTTGATTTTAACGGCAACATCAAAATGGAGAAGGTTTCCTGCGCTTATCAAAAGATGAAACTGATTCTGGACGGCGTCGCCAAGATTTCGCCCGACGTCATTTCGCTGGAGGGAATGAAGCTCATTGCCGGCCAGAATGAGGCCCGTATTTCCGGAGCGGTCAAAAACTACAGGGAATATCCCGATGTGATGTTGGCGATTAGAAGCGGCTATATTTCTTTGGATGAGCTGCTGGGTACGGCCCCGGTGTCCGGGCAACAGCCGCAGGCGAAGACCCCGGCGGTGAAAAAAGAACGGGAACCGATGAATCTGAAACTCAAGGCGGACGTGTCGCTGGATATTGATAAAACCGTTTATAAGGGCGTCGCCATTCATGATTTCAGTTCCCGCTATGAGCTGAAAAATAATATCTTCAGTGTTCCTTATCTTAAGGGCAAAACTTTAAATGGGGCGTTTTTCATCAAAGGAGCGGTGGATCTCGCTCAAAGAGGAACGGCCTATAATCTGAGCGCGGATTTCAATGGCGTGAAACTGGAAGAGCTCGTCAGCGCCTTTGCTCCCAAAGCGAAGGACAAACTCTTCGGCACGATCTCCGGCAAGGCCGCCATCAGCGGCGCCGGGACCGTTTTGGAAAATCTCAAAAGAAATCTCAAGGGCAATGGCACGTTTGCCGTGAATGACGGAACCATCAAGAACGCCGAAATCAGCGGAGGATTATTGGCGTTCCTGGGTCTGCAGGATCTGAAAGAAATCAAGATGGATACCGCCAACGGCGATTTTACCATTGCCGACGGCCTCGTGAATCTGAAAACGATCATCCACAGCAAGGATATGGCCTTGGATGAAGCCGGCGCCATCGGATTGGATCAAAGACTGGATTTGAATGTATTGGTCAAGGTGTCTGAAAGGCTTACGCCCAAGCTGATCAGTCAGTCTTCGATCGCTCAGTTTTTGTCCAGCGAAAAAGGCTGGACAAGCCTGCCCTTGAAGGTCGGCGGAACGCTTTCCAAACCGTCCTATGGCGTGGACATGAAATACGTTGGGAAAAAGGTGACCGAACAGTTGCAGAAAAGGGCGGGAGAAGAACTTCAAAAAATCCTGCTCAAGGATAAGAACAAATCCACCTCTGGAGAAGCCGGGCGGAACAAGACGACAACACCCGTCGAGCGGATGCTGGACATTTTCAGCAAGTAAAATCCGCCGTAGGAACGGTTGATGGAGGCCTAAAGTTTGTTGCGGATGTCTTTTTCATCCGGAATCTGGTCGTCAAGCAGCGGTTCTTCGAGCAGATGTCCGGGCAAAAAGAATTTGTTGGCGATCAACGTCGGAATGACGGCGCTGGCAATCACCGCCCCGACGATTAATGAGTATTGTTCCCGTGAGATGATCTCATGGGTCAGGCCGTACAGAGCGGAGATCGTTCCGAATGTCAGCCCGGTGGACATTAATAGTGTATAATACCACTTTTCTCTGCTGTCATCTTTGAAATGATGAACGGCCGGAAACAAGCCGGATATCTTCGAAATCATTTTTCCGGCGAACAGGGCCAGAAACACCCATGGCGCCGCGATCAGCGCCGGCAAGGACACCAGGGCTCCCGCCCTCAGAAAATACAACGGTGTCAGAAAACCGATGGTTAGGGTTCGGAGTCTCCGGACAAAGTGTCCGTCTCTTTCCATTGTTCTTGCCAGCACCATGCCGATGATATAAGCTGGCAGCACAGGTTCGCTGCCCGACCACATGGCCAGCACGCCCATGGACAATAAAATGAAAATAATCCATTTGGCGCGGATGGCGGCCGTTTTGTAGGCGAACCGTTTGATGAGGTAATGCGTCATGGGGCGCAGCAAGATCATCAGGACGATGGTCACGCCGATGAATATGAATGTTTTGTAAGTGAAAGGGGCGAAGATCAGGCCCAACGCGACGACCGTGCCCAGATCGTTGACAAAACAGGCGCCCAGAACGCCCTTCCCGAAATCGGTTTGATTGAAGCCGTATTCCAGCATGACCGCATAAACCACGGCCATGGAGGTTGTGGAAAGGGCAATGCCGCACAGCAGACTGGCCTGCAGGTTCCATCCGACCAGCCAGCGGGCGATCAGCGTGCAGCCGATAAAGGGAGCCGCGAACCCGATCAAACCGATGATGGAGACTTCTTTCAGTTTGGATTTCATGGCGTCAGGATTCAACTCCGCGCCTGCAAGGAAGGTCAGTAAAATGGCACCCACGCCAGTGCAGAATTTCAGCCAGTCGGCATTCAGGGAAAGTTTGTCGGTTAAATGGAGTTCGTAGGCGGCAAAGCCGATGAAAGATCCGACAATGATTTCCATTAGGGCGATGGAAATTTTCAGGCGGTTGGCCAGAACGGTTGATAAGACGGCTGCAAAAAACCACAAAGCCGCCAGCAAATAGATGGTTTCCATGGACAGACTCCTGTTTTTTCATTCCAGCAGGAGTCATCAGCCCGTGGCGGTTATCGGTGAACTCCATCACCCGCACGACAAGATATTGCATCCTGTTCGGCAAGCGCCATAAATCAATTTCATATCACTTTGTCAAGAACTTTTTCATTTTTCAATCTTAAGCATTCGAGCGGCGTTCTCCATTTCCTCCGGCTCTTTGAGTTTGGCCAGTTTCTGCGGCGATTCCTGAAAATTTTCCAAGGCGTTGAAGAATCGGTCCAAAATATCGCCGCTGTAGGTTGGAATTAAAAAAAGATGCGTGTGCGGGATCCTTCGGCCGCGCGCGTAAAGAAAAATAAAGTCCGGTTGAAAAGTCGTCATCATTTTATTGGCGACGATTTTGGCGACCTTAAAAAGGCTGGCATTTTCTTCGTCGGTCAATTCATGCCACCAGGGAACGTGTCTTTTGGAAAGAACCAGACAATGGCCTTTCGTATAGGGATGAATGTCCAGAATGCACAGGGAAAGGTCATCTTCATAAATTTTGTAGGCCGGGGCTTTGCCCGCGATAATGTCGCAAAAGACACAGTTTTTATTTTCCGTCATGATCCTCCTCCGTTTCCGTCGGTCATTTTTTCCTCCATATCACGATTTCGGCAACTTGTCGCTTATTTCCCGGATCAGGTCTTTGAGTTGCGCGACCATCGCATTCAATTCATTTTCTGCCGCCTCCGATAATTGTCCATACCCCTTCATGTGCTTGGGGAGCAATTCCTCGATGGCCATGTCCGCGAAGATTAAGGTGACTTTGATTTGATTTAACACGCTGCGTTGCGGTTTGTCGGCATGGATGTTTCTTCCCTCGAGTATGCGGCACATGGTCTTGCGCAAGTGGTCGCAACTTTTTTCGATGGCCTTTCGTAAATCCGGATCCAGGTCATTAACATAAGGCTGCAGGGCGCAGCGGGGAATCACAACGTCCAGCAGACATTCAAATTCGGACAAAATTTTATCCAGATGCTGAAACGTAATCAGTAAATTTTTTTTGTGATTTTCATTTAATTCTGTCAAGTCCCATCCCCTTTTTCGAACAATTTGCCGGCATCCGTTCGTGATCAGAATGGGTGGCCTATTTGTCGGCTGCCAACAGCGTGAATGATGCCGCGCAGATAAGCGTTTTTTTCGTTTTGGGTCAAAGAATCTTTTTGCGAGGCTGCGCGTTTCCGACAGTAACTTTCCATTTCGGCGGTAATCGTCGCGAACTTCTTCGCCGTGTGCCGCATCAAAAAACGGATAATATCTGCATCCTTGATTTCCATCATGACGCTTTGCAGATGTCTCAGGCAGAGACCGTCCGAGGCGGTGTATTTTTTCCGGTTTTCCTCCGTTTTTAAAAAAAATGCGAATTGGGAAATATAGAGAGTTTCCTGCTTGCGCTCGAGAAGGCAGATACGGCAATCCCTGGAACTGGTCATGAGGTTGCCGATGGTCCGGGCCGCTTCGGCGCTTGTTGCCATATCCTCCGCCAGCCGAGCGGCGATTTCCTTGATGAGTCTGTTGTAACCTTTGGAAATGCCCAGCGGGGATCCTATGGACATCATCTGCCAGGTATGGAAGGGGCACAGTCCGCGCAGTCGGGCATTTTCTTTCTGCGCTTCCTCTTTTTCCGCGAGATCATAAATCCAGGAAAAAAAATGCAGAACGCTGTCGCCGATATGATTGCAGACGGCGCAGCCGCGGGTCTTTTTTAAATCCCGGGCAATGTTTATGGCTTCTGACACGGAGATTCCTTCATTCATTTTGAATTCCTTTCTGCCGTTTGTTTTCTAATCATTTCAATAATGCCTAAAGGATAACGGCCGGCCCAAGACGCCAGTTTCCGGATATAAGTGTCCGGCCAATACAAATGATATTTATCGGAATATAAACGGATAAGCGAGAAAACCTCTTCTGATCTTAAGTATTTCAGTGTAATGGTTTCGGCTGGATAAAGTTGTACCTGCAGACGCATGAAATCATTCAGGGGCATGAAATTCTCGACAATGGCGATAAACTGAAAGCGCTTCTCTTCCATGAGATTTCTCAAGAAAATGATTTTTTGAGGCGTTAATCCGCCCACATTGTCCAGAACGATGACCGGTTTGTCCTTAACCGACAATCCGGCCGTTGCAATGCGGTAGCGCATGGGCTTGTATTTGATCTTCCTGCCGGTTTTTCTCACGCGTCGGGAGAGGCCGAGTTCTTTCATTATTTTCTCACTCATCTTGCCGGGGGTCTGGCTGAAATCAACGAAAATAAACATTCTTTCGTCAGCCAGGGAATGTGATATTTTTTTGATCAAACTGGTGCGGCCGATGCCGAATATTCCTTCGATAATGATATTCCTTTCCTGATGGATTGCTTTGATCATTTGTTTTATTTCAGCGTCGCGGCCGACAAAAATCACGGGTTCTTCCTCCTGAACCTATGGGCGACTTTCCGGGTGATGTAGGCGCCTCATCAAAATGGTTCCGGCAAGTCCGACAATGGCGGCACAAACAAAACCCCATGCAGTGCAGATGGAAGTCCATCGACCCGAGATTTGAACAGAGACCATGCGACGTTCACGAATGGGACGGACCAATTTCTCCATAGGAAAGATTTTTGTATTCCTTTAAATCATAACCACAAGCGCTGCACCGGTCGGCTTGCGCCTCTATTGCTTCCCAGCCGTGAGGACATAAGAAATCTGCCATCGTCAACATCCGATGTTCATTCAGCCGCGTTTGAGGCTGAGATTGAAAAATCGTTTTGACCCGATGCTGATTCGAGGGGGGAATTTGGAGAAAAAAGGATAAGCATTATTCCTTCAGAGACGACCGCCCGCCTGTTTCTGCCCATTTTTACACTCCTGCGTCAGCATTGCTTTGCAGGAGTCATCAGCCCGTCGGGCAGTTGATGGCGGACTCCATCGCCTTTTTTTTTCTAGCAGGATGAGGGGGAAAAGTCAATGGTTCATCGAACCATATTTTTTTATGATGCAAGGCGTTAATAAAAACTTGACATAGGAAAAGCAAGGGTGTAGGGCTGGGTCACGTTAACAACCATATTCCATGGAGAAATTGACATGAGCGAAAGATATGGCGAACATTGCTGTTCGGTCGCAGTCCAAGAGACGCTTCAGGAAGACCCTGACGACCCTGGACCGAGACGTTTCCGCCCTGCGGCACGCGATGTGAACGGCCGGTTTTCCTTTCCTGTATAGCCTGTCGGTTCGCCTCCGGCCGCAAAGATGAGTCCGTCGCGGTCCGCAATGAGGTGAACCATGAACAAGAAGCAACCATTTTTTTTAAAAAATCCTTTCCATGCCTCAACGGTTCCGGAGCGTTCGGTAAACGCCCCGAGCGACGCCGAGCGTCGTTTGATAGAGCTATGTTCAGTGCCCCTTGCCGAGGCTATGAAAATTCTGGAGACATCGTCACGCGGATTGAGCGGGGACGAGGCGCAGCGTCGACTGGACCGCTTCGGTCCCAACGAACTGGCCCATCTTCAGCGCAAGGGATTCTGGGCGGATATTTTTCAGCGTTTGAAAAGCCCGCTCGTCGTTCAGCTTTTGGTGATTGCCCTCATTTCCGCTTTCCTAGGGGAATTTTCGGCATCGGTCATTGTAGGCGCCATGATCCTGTTGAGTGTCGGGTTGTCCTACATTCTTGATCGCCGATCCAGCCGCGCTGTGGATAGTCTGGGCAAACGCGTGCAATCCCGCACCTATGTTTTGCGAGATGACAAGGAGATGGAGGTGCGGATCTCCGAAGTCGTCCCCGGAGACATTGTTCTTTTGCAGGCCGGCTCCATTGTTCCGGCGGATCTGCGCCTGATTGCCGCCAAGGATTTTTTTGTCGGGGAGTCCTCGCTGACCGGTGAATCCATGCCGGTGGAAAAAACGGCCAATGGGCCCAATCAGGCTCAATCCGCGCTGGAGCTTCCCAACGCATGTTTTTTCGGAACGTCCGTCACAAGCGGCACGGCGCGGGGCGTGGTGGTTCATACCGGAGGCGAAACGCTCTTCGGGGCCATCTCGGAGAAGCTGGCCGAAAAGCGCGAGGAAACCAACTTTGACCGGGGCGTGCGTTCCTTCACCTGGCTGATGATCCGTTTCATGCTTGTCCTGGTTTGTGCGGTATTTTTCATCGTCGGCCTGACCAAAGGCAACTGGATGGAAGCGTTGCTCTTTGGCATCTCCGTCGCCGTCGGCCTGACGCCGGAAATGCTGCCGATGATTGTCACCGTCAATCTGGCCAAGGGTGCGCTGACAATGGCCCAAAAGAAGGTCATCGTCAAACGGCTGCCTGCCATCCAGAACTTCGGCGCGATAGATATTCTCTGCACGGACAAGACGGGAACCCT
>DAOSZO010000081.1:0-8831 GCA_035382085.1 Smithella sp. | reverse complement strand
CCAGCCGGTTATGCGGAGCGTTACTCCCCCTTCTCCTGCGCACTTCCCTTCGGCAGTTTTCCGCGGTAGCACTTCAGGGGTTTTTCTTCGGCGATGATGGAGCAGTAGTTGCACAGGATGCATTTTGACTGGCTCTGAATTCCCTTTTTGAATTTGCTGACGATGTCCGGTTCGATGATGAACGGGCGGGACATGGAAACGAAATCGGCCTTGCCGTTTTCAATGATGTCGTTGATGTCATCGAGCTTGTGGATGCCGCCGACAACAATCACCGGTATCCGGACGGCCTTTTTGATTCGCATGGCCGCGTCAAGGTTGTATTTCAGAAGCGGCTTGGGCTGGGCCATGAAGGCTTTGGCAAAGGGAATCGCGATTTGTTTGGCGAAGCGGGGAAGCTTTTTGTATTTGAAGTTGTATTCCATCACGGCCTCGGCGGGCAGTTCGGGACCGCGCATCATGTACAGACCGTCTTCCACGCAGCCGCAGGAGACCTCGATCGCCGCGCAGCCGGATTGCTCCAGCATCCGCGCGATTTTCACGGCTTCCTCGATTCTCATGCCGTTTCTTCGCCCGTCGTGGGCGTTTAGTTTCACCAGCATGGGATAGTCGCCGACTTTGGCTTTTGCCCTTTTGAAGATCTCGCCGACAATCCGGTATTTGTTTTCGGTCGAACCGCCCCAGCGGTCCTTGCGGCGGTTGGTGTGGGAAGACAGAAACTGCGCCAGCAGGTAGCCGTGCGCCAGATGAATCTGCACGCCGTCAAAACCGGCTTTTTTCGCCCGGACAATCGCCGCGACAAAGTTTTCGATGATTTCCTCGATGGCTTCTTCCGTCAGCGCCTTCGGTTTGTCCTCGCTGTAAAACCCGTCGCGGATGGCGGAAGGGGCGACGGTGGGCAGGCCGGTGATTTTGGAGCGGGTCTGTCTGCCGCAATGCGCCACCTGCATGATGATGGGCGTTTCGAAGGCGTGAACGGCCGCGGTGATTTCCATGAACGCCGGAATTTTGTCGTCGCTGTCCATCATGGTCATGTTGTGGAGGCAGGTTTTGCCGTCCGACTGGATGCCCGCGTAACCGGTGATGATGGCGCCGGCTTCGCCTCTGGCGAGATTGACGTATAGTTTTTTGAGTTTTTCGGTGGGAAAGCCCTTCTCATCGGCCATGCCTTCGTGGGTGGCCGAGCGAATGATGCGGTTTTTCAATGTCATGCCCGCCAACGATGCCGGTTCAAATACGGATACGGTCATTTTAAAAATAAGCTCCTTTTTTCTTTTTTATGGTCGCGCCTTCAGCTCAAGCCTTTGAGCTCCATGACGGCATACGGAATAAATACCGGAAAAATCAAACCGAAGATCAAATAATTCCCCTCCGCCGGATTGAAATCGTTGATGATGGAGCGCCACTTCATTTTCATCACCACCCGCGCCGGCACGATATCAAACAAAGCCATGAACGCGGCGAGCATCAGGCCGATCAAGATCAAATGACAGCCGTCATGGACACCGAGCCACGGAATCATCACATAGCATACCGCAAAGGCCAGCAGCGCGCCGCTGATGACGCTGTATTGCCTTGCCCGTTTATTGCCGAGCCTGGGGACAACAAATACCGTCCGGGCAATACCATGCAGGGTCTCGACGCCCGCCAGCATCAAGCACAGGCACAAAACTTTTATCCATAGCGGCATCATGTTCGGCGCCGTTCATCGTTTTTATATAATGGTTTGTATTTCTTAACGTTTCCCGAGAATTTTTTCCATGAAAATTAATGTCAAGAAAAGTTCAAAAAAAGCTTCAAATGTGTTAGTAGAGTAGCCACTTCCGTAATGATACGTTCGGATGAACGGACCACTGATGTTTCATCAGAGCTGATTTTTTGTCATTACCGGATTCCCGCCCGCGCGGGCATGACACTTTCTTTTTCGAGGAGACCTTATGTCCGACAAAATGGAACTGGAAAAAAAATGCATTGACACCATCCGCTTTCTGGCGGCTGACGCGATAGAAAAAGCCAGATCCGGCCACCCCGGCATGCCGCTGGGCGCCGCCGCGGCCGCCTTCACGCTGTGGACGCGGCATTTGAAACACAATCCCGCGAACCCGCGATGGCCCGACCGCGACCGCTTTGTGCTTTCCGCCGGTCACGCCTCCATGCTTTTGTACGCCCTTCTGCATCTCACCGGTTATGACCTGACCCTGGACGACATCAAAAATTTCCGCCAGTGGGGCAGCCGCACGCCCGGACATCCCGAATACGGGCACACGCCCGGCGTGGAAGTCACCACCGGCCCCCTGGGACAGGGATTGGCCAACGCCGTGGGCATGGCGATTGCCGAGGCGCATCTGGCGGCGCGCTTCAACCGCGATGACAAAAAAATCGTCGATCATTTCACGTACGTCATGGCCGGCGACGGCGACATGATGGAAGGCGTGGCCGCCGAGGCCTGCGCGCTGGCCGGTCATCTGCGGCTGGGCAAGCTGATTGTGCTCTACGACGACAACAAGGTGACGCTGGCCGGTTCCGCCGCGCTTTCCTCCACGGAAAACATCCAGCAGCGGTTCAAGGCCTGCGGCTGGCACGTGCAGAGCGTTCCCGACGGCAACGACGTCGCCGCCGTTGACCGGGCCATTAGGAAAGCGAAACGGGAAACCGCAAAACCATCGCTCATCTGCGTTTCCACAACCATCGGCTACGGCGCTCCCGGCAAGCAGGGAAGCTGCGAGGCGCACGGCTCGCCGCTGGGAGAAAAAGCATTGCGAGGCGCGAAAGACAATTGCGCCTGGCCGGTCGAAGAACCCTTCCACGTTTCCGAAGATGTTTACAAATATTTCCGCAAAGCTCTTTCGCGCGGCAAAAAATACGAAAAACAGTGGCGGGAATGTTTCAACGCCTACCGGCAAAAAGAACCCGCGCTTGCCGCGGAATTCGAACGCGCCATGGAAGGCGGCCTGCCCGAGGACTGGGAATCGGCCTTGAAGGAATTCCCCGGCGGCTCGAAGGATATCGCCACGCGCAAGGCCGGCGAGACGGTGATGCAGGCGCTGGCCGCCAAAATCCCCGAACTGATGGGCGGCTCGGCGGACCTGAACCCATCGTGCTTTACCTGGCTCAAGGGCATGGGCGATTTTCAAAGTCCCGCGCTTCCCAAAGAGGGATTGCACGGCATGGTCGGCGGGGCGTGGGATTACTCGGGGCGTAACATCCACTTCGGCGTGCGGGAACACGCGATGGGCGCCATCGCCGTGGGCCTGGCCCTGCACGGCGGCATCATTCCCTATACGGCGACTTTCCTGACCTTCGCCGACTATATGCGCCCGCCGATGCGGCTGGCCGCGCTGATGGGTCTGCGCGTCATCTTTGTTTTCACGCATGACAGCATCGGCGTGGGGGAAGACGGCCCGACGCACCAGCCGATTGAACAAATCATGAATCTGCGCCAGGTGCCCAACATGACGGTGATCCGCCCGGCCGACGCCAACGAAACGCTGGAGGCCTGGCGGGCGGCGCTCAAAAACACGGCGGGACCGACCGCGCTGATATTGAGCCGCCAGAATCTGCCGGTGCTCGACAGAAGCGTCTGCCGCGCGGCATCCGGCCTGCGGCAAGGCGGCTATGTTCTGTGGGAATCGGCGCCGGATGCCGACGTGATTTTGATGGCCACGGGTTCGGAAGTCGCGCTCGCGCTTGAGGCCGCACGGAAGCTTGCGGATGAGGGCGCGAAGGCGAGGGTGGTTTCGCTGCCCTCGTGGGAAATCTTCGACCGTCAGCCCGCGGAATACCGCGAAAGCGTCTTCCCGGCAAAGGTCTCCGCGCGCGTCGCCGTGGAAGCGGGCATCAGGCTCGGCTGGGAGCATTACACGGGTTTGAGCGGGAAAATCATCGGCATGGAAACCTTCGGCGCTTCCGCCCCCGGCCCCGTGCTTTATGAAAAATTCGGCTTCACTGTCGAGAACATTGTCGAGGCGGCGAAAACCCTGCTGCACTCCCGATGACGGAGAAAACAGATGACCGAAGCCCCGATGGATTTTTTTCTCGGAGACTACCAGAGCGCGGTTGAGAAGGCCTGGGAAAAAATTCAAAAAGACCGGCTGACGGAGAGGCTCTGGGCGAAGGACTACACTCTCTGGAAACCGACCCCCGAGGAAATCGTCAACCGTCTGGGCTGGCTGGAAGCGCCCGCGGAGACGCTGAGACGGCTGGATGAAATTCTTCCGGTTGCCGAAGCGCTGCGTTCCCAAAAGATCCGCGACATTTTTTTAATCGGCATCGGCGGTTCGTCGCTGGCCGCGGAAGTCTTCGCGAACATCTTCGGCGTCCGGCCCGGCTATCCCCGCCTGCATATCCTCGATACGACCGATCCCGTTTTCATCTCGGAGGTGGCCCGCCGCATGGACGTGGAGCGCAGCGCGCTGATGGTTTCCTCCAAGTCGGGAACGACGCTGGAAGTCGCCTCGCTCTTCGGCTATTTTTACCGGCTGGCGCAAAAAAAACTCGGCGGGGCGGCGGGGGACAAATTCTTTTTCATCACCGACGAGGGAAGTCCGCTGGTCCGGACGGCGCAGACTGTTTCGGCGGCCCGAATCTTTCTCAACAATCCCGACATCGGCGGGCGCTATTCCGCCCTGTCGCTCACGGGAATGGTTCCTGCCGCGCTGGCAGGCCTCCCCGTTCAAGCCCTGCTCCGGCAGGTTTCTTCCCGGAGGGAAATCCTCTGCCGCCGGGGAGCCGCGCTGGGGGCCGTCCTGGGAACGCTGGCCCAAAGCGGACGCGACAAACTCACGGTTGTTCTGCCGCCGGCGTGGACATCCTTCGGCGATTGGCTGGAGCAACTCATCGCGGAAAGCACCGGCAAGGAAGGCCGGGGCATCCTGCCCGTCCTGAATGAAAAGCTCGACGAAAACCGCCGCTGGGGAAACGACCGGGTGTTTGTCTTCTTCCGGCGGGAAGGCCATCCGTCCCCGATGGAATCCCTCATCCGCGCGGGACATCCCGTGATCACGCTGGACATCCGGGACAACATTAGCCTGGGAGAACAGATGTTTGTCTGGGAAACCGCCACCGCCGTGGCTGCCCATTTTCTGAAGGTCAATCCCTTTGACCAGCCGGACGTGGAGGCAACCAAGAAATACACCCGCGAGGTCATCGCCGGCCTGCGCGAGAACAAAAAGACAGCGCCCCAGCCGCCATTGGGAATTTTTGACGGTGTGGCCGTCTTCGGCAAGATCCGGGGTGCGTCGCTTTCGGCGGTGCTTTCGGATTTTCTGGGGCAGGCCAAAGCCGGAGATTATATTTGCCTGCAGGTTTTCTTGAACCGCTCCCCCGACATCGAAGCGGCTGTCCGTGACTTGCGGGACGCGATTCCCCTCAAATACGCCGTGCCGGTGACATGCGGCTGGGGACCCCGTTATCTGCATTCCACCGGCCAGCTGCACAAGGGGGACGCGGGCAACGGTCTTTTCCTCCAGCTGACGCAGGATTTTCCGGCGGATGAGGAAATTCCCGAAAGCCCCGATGAAAGCCGGTCGTCACTGACTTTCGGGCAGCTCATTGCGGCACAGGCGCAGGGCGACTTTCAGGCGCTTGCGGAGAAAAAGCGGCGAATCCTCCGTTTCCATTTCAAAGACAATCCCGCCGGAGAGTTAAAAACGATCGTCCATTTTCTCCAGTCCATCTCGAAAACGGCAAATTCGTAGCCGCCGGGTCGGAGGCCATTGGGCCGCATAAAGACCTGGTTCCCCGCTCGCGCGGGGACGTCGCCTGGATTCCCGCCGGAGTTTGTCCCGCTTGCGCGGTGATAAAACACTTTCTTTAACTGATCACTTTCAAAATCTGCGGCGCGTGACGCTCCGATGCCGGCGGTATCGCTTTAGGATAGCCGATGATAATCGGCGCGACGATCCGGCAGCCTTCGGGAATCGCCAGCAGCGCTTTCAACTGGGGATCGCGGATCTGCGCGCCCAGGGCGATCCAGCAGGTTCCCAATCCACGCGATGCCGCCGAAAACATGATGTAACTTGCCGCGAGCGCGCAGTCGATCTCCAGGGACGGCACCGTGTTGGGGCCGCTGATGTAAATCACGCAGGGTGCGTTGTAAAAAACATTGAAGTTTTCGTCCCTGAGCGCGTCAACGTAGGCCGGATTCAGGGAAGATTTGTTCCGGGCGAAATCCGCCAGCAGATTCGCCTTGCTGTCATCGGAGAGCGCCTTCATCGTCTTTTTGCACTGCACGATGGAAAACCGGCAGGGCTGGTTGTTGCTCGCCGACGGCGCGAGCGTCGATTCCCGGAGAATCTCCTCCAGAACCGGCAGGGGAACTTCCTTCTCCTGAAAATCGCGGACGGATCTTCTGTTTTTCAACAACTCCTGAAATGTCATGACCAAACCCTCCTTTTTTAAAAAATATCATTCCGGGTCAGGGAAGAAAGACGGAAATCAAAGCCAGGATGACCCACTGGAAAAAATTGATCAGGGGATTGAGAAATCCCAGAATCAGCAAACCGATGACGATGAAAAAGCCGAAGGGCTCCAGCTGGCGCAGAAAGTCGCTGACGGATCGCGGCGCGAAGCCCATCAGAATCTTTGAGCCGTCCAGCGGCGGAATCGGAATGAGATTGAAGGCGGCCAAAATCAGGTTGATCCGCGCGAACAGGTAAAGAATCTGCTCCATCATGCCGCCCGGTTCGGGGGACAGAATCCGCCACAGCAGAAACGCGCTGAAAGCGCAGAGAATATTGGCGGCAATGCCCGCCGACGAAACCAGGATCATGCCCCGGCGCCTGCTCCGGAGGGGAATGTTTTCCAGGTTCACGGGCACAGGCCGGGCCCAGCCGAATCCGAAAAGCAACAGCGAAAGCGTTCCCAGAGGATCGAGATGCCTCGCTGGATTGAGCGTCAGCCTTCCCAGCCATTTGGCCGTCTCGTCGCCCATGCGATAGGCCACCCAGCCGTGCGCCAGTTCGTGAAAGATGACCGAATACAAAAGAAGAAACGCCAGGACGAAAAACGTCAGCGGATCCCTGAAGAGCAATTGAATCAATCCCATGAATTATCCTTTCGCTTTTTGCGGCGAGCGGATCCCGATTTGCGCTTTTTCATCCGGCAGCGCTTCCGGTGTTTCTGTCCGCCATTCCGGAAAATAATGGTATTTCACGCCGATGACGGCGCCCAAAAGCCCCATGGCCAATTCAACGGCAATGGTCAGCAGCCGGGCCACCAAAGGCAAAATCAACGCCGCCTGAACAGTGGAAAACTGCTTCAGCAGAAAAAACATGGTTCCTTCCCTCACCCCCAGTCCGCCCATGGTGAAGAAGGCCAGGTAACCGGCGATGGCCGAGACGGACACCGTCGCCATCACCGCAAAAATTTTGGCAAAGGAAAGGTTGATATGAAGGCCACGCGCCAGAAAATAGAGGGCCACGCCCAGCAAAACACAGGCGATCAGATAAAGCGCCTGGGTATGGACGAAAAGTCGCCTCTGAAGGTTTATGGGTTTGATATCCCGGGAAAACAGGCGGTTGAAGAAGGCAATCAGGTAATTTAAAATTTTTGTGTGCCAGACGATGAAGACGGCGTCCAGACCGATCATCGAGGCGAAAATCAACGCGGAGACGGCCTTGGGCAGGATCTTTTCACTAAAAAGATAATAGCCCGAAGCGACCATGACCCCGACGAAACCCAGACATATAAAACAGACGATATTGATGTAAATCAGCACGGCGGCGGGGATGCCCCTCTCGGACATCAGCGCGATTTGCGCCGCGTAAGTCCATATTTTTCCGGGAACGTATTTGAACATGGCAGAGGTGTTGTACAGCGCCAGACTTTCCAAAAAGGTCAGCTTCCTGCTGACATAGCAGTTGACATAGATGCGCCAGATGAAGGGACCGATGAGGTAGGCCGCCGCGCCGAGCAGGACCGCCGCCGAAAGATAGCCGGGGCTGACCGAAAGCTCGGCGCGCCTCAAGGCATCGGCGTTTTTCTGAAACTCCAAATAGAAAAAATATCCGACCGCAAGGCCCAAGGCCGCCGTGACGGCGTATCTGACGGTTTTCATCGAATTCAAATGACGGTCTCCTCCCGTGTCTGCGCGCTCCCGCCAATACGGTAGTCTTGGGTGAACATATGATAATTGACCTGGGGTGTCAAAATAATTTTCCCCGGCGCTTCGTCCGCGGCAACCAAAAAAGCCTTGACAAGCCCCAAATATTTTCATACATTCGTTTCAAACAGGCGTTTGATTTTTTATGAAAGCGAAAAGAACCGATTCCAAAACAGCCGCCGCCATTCTTGAAGCCGCCGGAAAAATTTTCGCCGCCAACGGCTTTGGCGGATCCACGGTCCGGGAGATCTGCCGGGAGGCGGGCGTCAATCTTGCCGCCGTGAATTACCACTTCGGCAGCAAGGAGGGCCTTTATCTGGCGGTGCTGAAACGGTTTCAGAAAGAATCGTCGGTGGCCGACGTGTCGGATCCCGATCTCTATCAGGTGAAAAATCCCGAGGAACAGCTGAAGATTTACATCCGCTCCTTTCTGACACGGATTATGGACGAGAGCCCTCCAGCTTGGTTCGGAAGGCTTCTGGCGCGCGAGTTCACGGAACCGACATGGGCCTTCGACGTGCTTGTGGAGGAGACGATCCGTCCCCGTTTCGAGAGGCTCAACGAAATCGTCGCGGCCATCGCCGGGAAAAGGGTTCAAGACCCGTCCGTCCGTAAAAGTTCGATGAGTATCATCGGGCAATGTCTCTATTTCCGTCACGCCCGTCCCGTGATTTCCCGGCTCTACCCCGGCGAGGTTTTCGGGCCAAAACAAATTGACGCGCTGACGGAGCAC
>DAOSZO010000080.1:0-8892 GCA_035382085.1 Smithella sp. | reverse complement strand
AGGTGCAGCTACCCTACTAAAATTATCACCCCCTGTCAAATCTATTTTGGGGTTTTTTATTTTAAGTGTTTGTAATTATTATTTATTGCTGAAAAAATAAAATCATTTTTGCAGGGAAATTTGAGTGATTTTTATAGTTTTTGAGCCAACCCACCGGACGAGTTATGCTCATGCCGGTTATGGGACGGCAGGTGCGATATTGTAGATGTTGGGACGAAATTGAACGGCGCCGTCCTGGTCAACCCAGGCGGTTATGTAAATGATATGAATCGGCAAGGGAGAAGGAAGGGGAAGGCGCCTGGTCGTCCCTTTTTTGATTTCGGCGTTTATCGCCTCTATGGAACCCATGGGGGTATCCTTCAGGAGATAAGCGACCAGCTCCCTAGCTTTGGCCAGACGGATACAACCGGAACTGAACGCGCGGGGATTTCTGGCAAAAAGGTATTTGGTGGGAGTGTCGTGCAGGTAAATATCATACGGGTTGGAAAACAGAAGCTTAAGACGCCCCAGGGCATTGTCCGGTCCGGGATGCTGCGCGAAGCGGTAAGGGAATTTTTGGGGAGTCAAGCTTTTCCAGTCGATTGTGCCGGGATCGATGTCTTCTTCCGACTCCCAGCCTTTCAATACGCTGATGTGTGATTTTTCCAGGTAGGAGGGGTCTTTTTTGACTTTCGGCAGAATATCTTCCGTGGCAATGATGTGGGGAACCTTCCAGCTGGGATTGATGATGACTGAGGTGATTTTGCCCTTGCAAGTCGGCGTCGGCCTTTCCGGTTTGCCGACAATGACCGGCATCAACATTCGAACCGCGCCGTGATCATACAATCTCAAACTGAAATCCGGAATATTAATCAGTATGTAGCGCTTATCCGAAAAGCCACGATGCTTTTGGCAGACTTTCAGGTTGGCAGTGAGTTGCGCGATGCGTTCATTGATGGGGACGTTTAATTCCCTTAAGGTTGCGGAACCGACCACGCCGTCGTCCGTCAGGCCGTGACGCTTCTGGAATTTCCGGACGGCTTGGGCAAGGTCTTCGTCGAAAACATCAGAGAGATTTTCAGAAAGGGAAAGCTCGCCGGTGACCATGAGCCGTCGCCGGATCAGGGGAATGCGGTCATTTTGTTCGCCCGGCCTCAGAGTGGCGCCGACGGGAATCACCGGCCATCCGCCCTTCTCGGCGATGTCCCGGTAAATTTCTATGGCGGCCTCCAAAGCCGGCACACTGCAGATATCCCCTTTAATTGCCTCCGGCGCAAAAGGTGGCGACAGAATTGCCTGTGCTTCTCCGCCTTCAGCAGAATCCATCGGCTTTGGCCGGATGGTTGTGGGGGCGCATCCGAATGTTGACGCGATGAATATTGCGCACAGAAAAAAAGAAAGGTGGCGGAGGTGAATTTTTTGTGCGGCGCTTTCTGTTCTGCCCAATATCATTAGTAATCCGTTCTTCAAGAGAAGTAACGCTTCTTCTACCATAATTTGGATTGCAGTTTCAGCTCTTTTTTTCTTGCCGGGTTCCGAATATTTGTCGGGGACGTCCCCACCGAGATAAGTCTTGCGTGCTGATTGGAAAACGGGACGGTAAAATCAGATAGACAGAAAAATAACCTGCAAAAATTTGCTTTTTGTCTTTTTCCAGCGCTGTAATATTTTTGTCCCGCTCCAGATGAGTCCCGCGGAGATAACGGCGATGACGACCCCCGCACCTATTTTTGCCACATAGCCGATGCGCTTGACCGGTGCGGAAGCGGTTTTATCGGTTTTCATAACCATCAGAATTTCTGTTTCTCAAAATATTTCCCTGAACATCATTATCATTGTTCGGGGCTTTCTTCACGTGTTTTTCGGGGAAGGTGCTTTTGATTAAAAAATCCCCTGGTTTGAGGAGGGCGCTTTCGGGAATGGGGGTGTTTTTGGACAGGTTGATATCGCGAAATACAAAAGGCAGAGTTATCAGAACCCTGCCTTTTGTATGGAAAAGAACCGGCGGTTAACGGCGACACGGGGGCGGAGGCGCGAATCCGTCATTGTCCCAGATTCTGTTGTGGGAATAGCGAGGCGGTTCACAGCAATTGATTATTTTGAGGTCGCACAAAGTTTTGCGCCATTCATACTTGATAAGAATGGATTCCGCCTTTTTCTTTTCGGGATTGAAGGCGACCTGGTAAGAAGGCGAATATTCCTCCCGTCCATATCCGGTGCCGGCGCTTTCATAAGCGCGGGGTTGCATGGCCGGTGCCGCCGCGCCGTCTTTCTGGATTTTCCGCTCGCTTTTGCCCGACAGCCAGCAGGAAAAGTCCCGGCACGGCTCGTATTGTGTTTCCGGGTAAACCGCGACGGCGATGACGCCCATGGCTGATTCGTCGCCGAAAGCCGCCGCGTAGGAATCCGCGACATCGGTGAAATAAAAGCGGTTGATTTTGTCCTGGGCCGTGCGCCAGCCCGCATATTCGCCGGTGGCGTAAGGCTCCAGAATGTACATTCTTTCATCAGATTTGAGCCATGATTTTTTTCCGGAGATGATGTTCCGGCCATCCACAGCCACCACCACTCCGATTCGGCGGTTCAGTTTATTGCGGATAATGATTCGGTAGTAATCGCCTTTTACGGCTTCGGCGTAAACTTTCTTGAGAGCCGGCTGAATTTTGTGGGCGTATAAGGGAAGATAGTTTCCGTCATCGGTGAGGATGCTGACCTCCACGGTGTCCCCGATGGTGACGGCGGCCGCGGTGCCGGCAAACATTAACAGAAAAAAACATGCGGTTGTTAATATCTTTTTCATCATTTTTTCCTCCTTGCAGTGGGTTTTGCCTTTTTAGACACCGCATGAGCGAAAAAGTTCCCTTTTTTTGATTTTTTTCTTTTGTCCGGGATGGGGAAGCAGCGAGTTTTAAGAACAATCCTGATGAAAAAATCAGGGAACGGCCGTGCTTTCAGAAATCGGCGTCGGGGACGGATTTTGCTGTTTGAAAAGCAAGACTTCTTGGCGATATTGATCCAATGCTTCCGGGGAAACTTTCTCCAGGACGCATTCTTCCACAAGGTAGCCGGCGATTTTGTCGTCGAATGCCACCACCTCGCTTTTCTTGCCGCTGAGGGTTTCGGCAACGGCCTCTTTGAAGTATAACAGCGTCCGTCCCGCTGATTCGAGTTTTTGGCTGATGACATTTTTTTTCGGTGTCGGCAGTTCCATTTTGGCGGTGCGGTCCTCAAAATCCTGGCGGTCAATTTCTGCTTTGATGCCGTCCGCCAGAAATAAAACGACACCCACGGGCATCATCGTGACCACGCCGGCCACCGTGCTGATTGTTCCCACCGTGAATCTTGAATAGTCGGCGAACTTTTTGGACCGCATTTCCCCGGGGGTCAGCTTGCGGAATTTAAACACAATGCGGTGACCGTAAAAATCCCTGAAACTTTCCCGCAGTTGATAATATTTCAAGGCGCGCACGATGAATTCGGCGACGTGACCAAGATAGATTTTCTCATCCGCCGGAAGCTTTACCGAATCCGGACGGACATCCCGTGAGAGTTTCAGGCAGCTAAACAGCGTATCCTGTGTTCCGGGCTCCGACGCGCAGCCCGGAAGCAAAATGGCGCTGATTTCGCCCCGGGTGTTGATGGCCTTTTCAATTTCTTCCGGAGTGTCAGTTTGCTGATTGACGGTATTGCGGCTCATCGCGCCGCAGCCGCAGCAAAGAAAAAGGATGCCGGACAGAAGCGGGATCAGAACTCTTGCCGCGGAAAAAAGAGGGAAAACTTTCTTTCGCGTCCCAGAAACAACGGAAGATGATTCCATCAAGGTAATGGCTCTAAATCATTTTGTTTAATTCTATAACAATTACGATTTTAATAGAAGAAAAAAATGCGATGGGACAACGTCCGGATTCAACCGCATAAAAAGAATCCGGTGTAAAATATGCCAGGTTGTAGTTTTGCTTGTTTCGGTTTATAGTGAACGCGAAGCGGTTGAGGACATCATGGGGGCATGATCCAAAAAAAAGATTTCTAAGAAGCGGAAATTTTTGATAAGACGCCTCGGAACAGAAAACCGAGGCTGAGAAAACATGTGATGAAAATGACGAGTCCCGCAGAAATAAAATTGTACAAAACCTTGGCCCAGGCGGGCGATGTTGCCGCCCAGAACTGGCTGGGACTGATTTATCATAAGGGAGATGGCGTGCCTCAAGATTTTGCCGAAGCCGTCAGGTGGTATACGATGGCCGCCGAGCAGGGTCATGCCGGCGCGCAATACAATCTCGGTTGGATGTATGCCAACGGAGAAGGGGTTCAGCAGGATCATGAGGCGGCGCTTTACTGGTATACCAAGGCCGCCGAGCAGGGAGACGCCAAAGCCCAGTGCAATCTGGGCGTTATGTATGTAAACGGCGCGGGTGTTGAGCCGCAGTACCAGGAAGCCAAGAAATGGTTTTTGAAAGCCGCAGAGCAGGGCGTGGCGACGGCGCAATACAATCTCGGAGTCATGTATGAGGAGGGCTTGGGGGTTGAAAAGAATGATCAAGAGGCGCTGGATTGGTTTTTCAAGGCGGCGCATCAGGGACAGGCGGACGCCCAAAATATGATCGGCACCCTTTGTCGGGAAGGCAAAATGGTTGAACAGAATTATGCCGAAGCGATGAAATGGTATGGCAAGGCCGCCGAGCAGGGTCATGCCGGCGCGCAATATAATCTCGGGTGGATGTATGCAAACGGCAAAGGGGTGCAGCAAAATTATACCAATGCCATCAAGTGGTATCAAAAGGCTGCGGCGCAGGGCCATCCCCTGGCCCAGTATAATCTGGGGTTGATGTACAGCAGCGGCTTGCAGGATCTGGCCGAAGCGGCCAGATGGTTTTTAAAAGCCGCCGAGCAGGGCATTGCAGACGCGCAGTATCGCATTGGTTTGATATTGGAGGAAGGCAGGGGACTTCCCAAGGATCCGACGTCCGCGGAAATCTGGTACGCGGAAGCGGCCGAACAGGGCCATCCCGAAGCGCAGTGGCGGCTGGATCAGTTGAAAAAATCAATTCAATGAAACACCTATCGCGATTTTACTTGTTTTCTTCGCACGGATGCGAAAAAAGTCGGTTTTTCAGGAAAACGCCATGCATCTTCTTAAAAAAGGAATTTCAACCCCAGCGTAATCATGCTGGTTGTGAAATCAATGTCCACCGAATTGTTCAGATAGATTTCAGAAGAATTACTAAATTCCAGTTCCGTAATGAAGTAGCGGTAACCCAGTTCGAAAGCCAGGTTATTCGTTATATCAATTTCAACTCCCGTCAAGACCTGGAAGGCAAATGACGTGTAATCATCGCCCACCTGCGCTGTCGAGATATCTTCGCCAATTCGTTGTGTTGCGACCGCCGACAGATCCGAATAGGAAAATCCAACTCCCGCTCCAATGTAGGGATGAAGCCTTCCAATCGGATATCTGGCAAACAGATTCAACATAAAATTATGTATTTGCACGTCTCCTTCAACGGCGACGTAGTCGGGTCCGTATTGTTCCAGGATGGATCTTTTAATGTCCGGATGTAAATAACTGTACTCCAATTCAAAAGAAAAATATTTCCAGAGAAACGGGAAATACCCTAATTTGATTCCCGCCGACCAGGTTTCTTCCATGTTCAAATCATAATCATCATAGTAATCATACCAGTCATCGTCGTAATCTTCAGAACTGGCCTCGGGCGCAATGGTAACCCCGCCCCAGAAGCCGACATATCCGCCGGTTGGGCCGCCCTGGGCAGAAGCGGATTGCAACGGGACAACAGCCAGACAAAAAACCAGGACAACGATAAAAACACAGGAGTCGATTTTCTTCATTTCATCTCTCCTTATAGAACTATTTTAAATCTTTGAACGACGATTTTCAAATCCTTTTTTGTCGAGAGCCCACAAAATGAAAGGCCTTTTTTTGAGGATTGCCGAGCAGATCATCCGTGCGAAGTATTTTCAACAGAGACGAAAATCATAGATTTTTGCTGTTCAAAAAACGGTCGTTGGTGGTATGATGTCGCCGTGTTGTGGAGGAATTTCTTCCGACAAAGAATCGTAACGTGAAAAGGAAGCGTCCATGAAAAAAATAATTTTTATCCTCTTTGTATTTTTTGCCTTGTCAACGACAGCAGGTTCAACTGAATTTTATCATTGCGTGGACAAGGACGGAAACGTATTCATCACGGACAATCCCCCGCAGGATGCGCAGTGTAAAACCAGCGAAATGGATGACAACAGCGCCGGGCAGTCACCGAGCGGTTCTGAATCCCCGCAATCTCAACGGGATGATGACAAAAAAAATGAGATTAAAAGATTATTGAAAATAAAACGGCCCGGGATGATATGAAGGTTTCTTCATTCCAAAAGATAGGCGGTGTGCAGAGGAGTGGCCTTTCGTTTTTTTGCACGGCTAAAAAGCCCCTGAAGACCGTCATTCGCCGATAATTTTCACCAAAACCCGTTTTTTTCTCCTGCCGTCGAATTCTCCGTAAAAAATCTGTTCCCAAGGTCCGAAATCCAGGCGGCCATCGGTGACGGCCACAACAACTTCCCGTCCCATTACCTGCCTCTTGAGATGCGCGTCGCCGTTGTCCTCTCCGGTCAGGTTGTGTCGGTAACGCGAAACCGGCTTGTGCGGCGCGAGACCTTCCAGCCATGCTTCGTAGTCCTGATGCAGTCCCGCTTCGTCGTCATTGATAAACACGGAGGCGGTGATGTGCATCGCGTTGACAAGGACCAGGCCTTCCCGAATGCCGCTTTCCTTCAAACAGGCATCCACCTGCGGCGTGATGTTGATGAAACCTCTTCGTTGCGGAATGTTGAACCACAGTTCTTTCCTATAGGATTTCATGGAGCTGTCTCCCGTCGTTTTTGGTCCGTGATTATCACGAAAGATGAAAGCTCAAAAGCAAAAAAATGCTTAAAGGCTAGAAATCTTTTTTGCGCAAAGACATTGGGGATAAGCGATACAAAATTCTGCAAAATAAAAGGGGTCACAAATGTCTAACACTTGCAACCCCTTGATTTTCATGGTGGGTCAGGGCAGAATCGAACTGCCGACACTCGGATTTTCAGTCCGATGCTCTACCGACTGAGCTACCGACCCCGAAAAACATTCCCTAAAACAGGTCATTCGTCTATAGAATAAGGTGTCTTTTGTCAAGGTATTTTTTGGCCGCAAAAATGATTTAATCTCCCTTTAATTATCAGGAGTTTCCTGTTTTTCCAAAGGTTGCGTGCGCGGCGCGGGAGACTCCGGGATGAAGACACCTTCGGTTGGAGTTTCCGGACTTCTTATAATTACAACGGTTCCGGCAATCTTGTCGTGCCATCCCTGTTTTCTTCTGTCAAAGCCGATCCAGATAAAACCCAAACAGAAAACAAGACTGGAGACCATGTAACCCACGGATCGCAGAAAAGCGATGCCGAAGGAGATCGGTTTTCCCTCCGCGGAGACCACCTGCAGGCCAAGCATCATTTTGCCGGGCGTTCTGCCCGTGGTGCCGTAGAAATACGTGAAATAGGCGATGTTGATTAAGCTGGAAAAAACCCAGAACCACACGGTCAAAGAAGCTATTTTTTCGGGGTTTTCCAAATCGGCCATGAGCGTGTTGCCGCCGCCGGAAACCGTTCCTGCGAAGAAAGCAACGCCGGCGATAAAGGCGAGAACAATCAAAATGACGCTGATGATGCATCCATCTATCATGTAAGCGATGAAACGTCTCCAAAAGCCTGCGTATTTGTAAATGGTCATGGCTTGGCCTCCTTTGATGAGTGGCTGAAAATGCCTTTTTCATATTGAATGATGGTTAGGATTGCCGCTGCGGCGGTTTCGACTTTGAGAATTTGTTTTCCCATGCTTACCGGTTGAAATCCTTTTTGTATGGCCTGGCTGATTTCTTCCCTGGAAAAACCTCCCTCCGGACCGACGATGACAAAAAAATCCCCTGCCGGAGGCAGACATTCTTGGGATAAAACATCTTTGATGGTGTTGCGGGATTCTTCCTCCCAGAAAATCAGTTTGACGCATCTGTCCGGAGCTGCGCAAAGCATTTCCTCAAAGGAGGCAACCGGAGCGACCTGCGGAATGTAGGCGCCGTGGGAACTGCGCGCCGCCTCCAGGGCGATTTTCTGCCAGCGCGAAATTTTCGCCGAGCTTTTTTCCCGGGCGACATAACCGATGGAGCGCGCCGCCTCGAAGGGAATGATTTTATCCGCGCCCAGCTCAGCGGCAGATTTGACGATGATGTCCATTTTCCGGGCCTTGGGGATGGCTTGGGCGAGAGTGAGGCTGATTTCCTTTGGAACCGGAGGCAACGCTTCCTTGAGTTCCAGTAAGACAGTTTTTGCGGAGAAGTTTTTGATGGCGGCGCAAAATTCGTGTCCAAAGCCGTCAAAAACGAATATTTTTTCGCCCGGCTTGAGGCGCAGAACATTCTTCAGATAATTGAGATTGTCATCGGCCAGCTCGCAGAACTTTTGATTTTCAAGATTTTCAGGACTGTATAATCTGGGAACGGTCAAGTTTTTCCCCCAAAAATTTTTATAAAGAGCGGCACGCCTTTCAAGGCTTGCGCGGCGATGTTTTCTTCAGGACGAAACAGAGCCATTCTTTTTCCCGGATGGTGCGGTGAAGTTTGAGCGGCGGGGTGGAAAATTCCTCTTTGATGTTTGGGGCATCCTGGTCAATGATACCGGAAATAATCAGGTAGCCTTTCGGTAAAAGCAGAGCCGTGAGGTGTTCGCGCAGCGTCAAAAGCAAGTTGGCGGTAAGATTGGCAATGATGAGATTGCGGGGTTCGTCGAAGGCTGTCGCGTTCTTATGCATAACGCGCAACGATTTATCCACATTGTTGATGGTCGTGTTCTCGGCCGCAATTTCCGTGGCTTTTT
>DAOSZO010000079.1:0-9416 GCA_035382085.1 Smithella sp. | reverse complement strand
CAACCCCTTTTTCTTTTTTTAAGTTGGGATATTATCTGGATCGGCATAATATCCCGCATCATTTACGAGAGATTTCCGTTTCCTCATCCAGCCAGTTCAAATATTCCCTGCTGCCTTTGGTAATCGGCACGGCGATGATTTCCGGTGTTTCGTAGGGATGCAGTTTTTTAATCGCGGCTTCGACTTTTTTGAACAGGGACGGACGGGTTTTGATCACGCAGAGCCATTCGTTGGCGGTCTCCACGTTGCCCTTCCAGCGGTAGGTACTTTCCATGGGGCCGGAAATCTGCACGCAGGCAGCCAGTTTCTGCTCAACCAGATGGCGGGCGATTTTCCGCGCCTGTTCTCTGGTCTCCGTGGTGGTGGATATTTGAATGTAGGATTTCATGTTTTCACCCTCTTCCAGCCTCTCTACCCTGAAGGGCGCCGTGGCCCTCAAGGGCGAGGAGTTAAATTTTTCAACTCGATTCCGGCCTTCGCCGGAATGACAATATTGTTGCTACGCATTCATTATTCCCGGTTCCCGCCCGCGCGGGAATGACCGATACAATTTTTTATTCCCTGGTGCATTCGTACATCATGATCGCCGCCGCCTGCGGCAGGCTCAGGGATTCCGCCCTGCCGCCTCCGGGAATGCGCCATCTTTCATCCGCCGTCTCCAGAATGCTTTGCGGCAGGCCGTGGCTTTCGCTGCCCAAAATCAGCGCCGTCTTTTTTTGAACCGGCCGCGGCGGCACGCCCTCGCGCGCGTCGGAGCCGATGACGAAAAAATGTTTTTTGATTTCCGGCAAAGCTTTTTTCAAATCCATGTCGGCAAATGTGGTCAGATGGAAGAGGCTTCCCATCGAAGCGCGCACGGCTTTGGGGTTGGTGTAATCCGCCGAGTTGGCGCTTAAAATCACGCCCTCGAAGCCGAACCACAGGGCGCTGCGCATGAGCGCGCCGAGGTTGAGCGGATTGTTGATTTCATGCAAAATCAAAAGATTGCCGGATGATTTGCCCAGCCAGGAGGGCCACTCCGGCGCTTTTTTCGTTCCGACGACCGCCATGACGCCTTCGGGTTCTTTGTCCTGCCCGATTTTCCCCCACTGGGAACGCTTGAGTTGATAGACGGGAACCTCCCGGGGAAAGGGCAGTTCTCTCCAGTATTTTTCCTTTTCGGGAATAACGAGCAGTGCCTTGACCGGCCAGTCGCTTATGAGCAGTTCTTCCACCACCTTGACGCCTTCGGCCAGAAACATCCCTTCTTCCCGGCGGCCCCTGGCGTCGTCGAGCCGCGTCCACTTTTTCAATTGCGCCCCGGAGGGATCGAGAAAGTCTGTCCGCATGGCATCAATCCTTCATGGTGATGTTCGGAATGTCTTCATACTTGGTATCCGGCCAGATGAGGGAAGCCGCAACCGACAGGACGAGGACGGAGGCGATCACCGCCAGGGAAATGCCGACGGGCACGGGGTAAAAATCCGCTAACAGCATCTTCACGCCGACGAAGCTCAAAATGACGGCCAGGCCGTAGTGCAGAAGATGAAACAGCTTCATCAGACCGGAAATGGCGAAGAAAAGCGACCGCAAACCCAGAATCGCAAAGACGTTGGAGGTGTAAACGATAAAGGGGTCGCGGGAAATGGCCAGCACGGCCGGGATGGAATCAATCGCGAAGATGATGTCGGTGGTCTCCAGCGCCAGCAAAACGGCCAGCATGGGCGTGGCGAAACGCCGGCCGTTTTCCATGATGAAAAACTTCGCTTCGTGGAATTCCTTTTTGACGGGGATCGCGTAACGGAGCAGTTTGATCGCGATGTTCTTGTCGGGATGAACCTCGGTCTGTTTGTTGAGCGCCAGCTTGATGCCGGTGTAAATGAGAAACACGCCGAAGACATACATCACCCAGTGGAATTTGTTGATGAGCGCGACGCCGGCGAAAATGAACACGGCGCGGGTGATGAGCGCCAGCAGAATGCCCCAGAACAGCGCTTTGTGCTCATTGGCGTGCGGCACGTTGAAAAATCGGAAGATGAGCATGAACACAAAAAGATTGTCAATGCTCAGCGAATATTCGATGAGATAGGCGGTGAAGAATTCGATGGCTTTTCCGTGGCCGTATAAATAGTAAACCCCGGCGCAGAAACAAAGGGCAAGCGAAATCCAGAACGCCGTCCAGAGCAGGGCCTCCTTCATTTTGATGACGTGCGCCCTACGGTTGAAAACGCCCAAATCCAGCGCCAGCATCGCGAGGATAAAAACGCCGAAGAGTGTCCACCAGAGAATCATTCGTCAGCTTCCTTTTTTCAAATCATCCGATTGAGCGCCTGCGCCGCGTTGTGAATGATGTCCCACGCCGGGCTGAAAGGCGGCGCGTATGCCAGATCGAGATAACCGACTTCGTCAAGCGTCAATCCCGACCACAGCGCGACGGAAAGCGCGTTGATTCTGCCCACGACGCCGGTGACGCCGACAGCCTGCGCGCCCAGCAGTTTGCCCGATGATTGATCGGCAACGAGTTTCAACCCGATTTTCCGGGGTCCCATCGGCGCGGCGATGGCGTTGCCCCACGTGATGTTGCTGACGGGCGCGTATCCGGCGTCCCGCGCTTCTTTCTCCGAAATGCCGGTTGCCGCGCATTCCAGATTGAAAAGCCGGAAGGATTGCGCGCCGACAACACCGTCGAAAGTCAGCGGCTTCCCGCCGATGTTCCGTCCGGCGACGCGCCCCTGCTTGTTGGCGATGTCGCCCAGCGGCAGATTGACCCATCGTCTGCTGACGCGGTGCCACGACTCGCAGCAGTCGCCGGCGGCGTAAATGTTTCCGATGGACGTCTGCTGGGCGAAGTTGACGGCGATGGCCCCCGTCTTGCCGATGGCGATCCCGGCGGCTTTGGCCAGTGTCACGTTGGGCCGGACGCCCACCGCCAGCAGGACCATATCGCCCTGACACTCTCCCCGGTCGGTGAGGACCTTCAGGGAGTCGCCTGATGATTTTTCAATGGCCTTGGCCCGCGCATTGCCGATGAATTCCACGCCGTGGGCCTGGAGTTCTTCGAGCATGACCGCCGAAAGTTCCCGGTCCCAGCGGTTGGCCGGAAGCGGGTCCTTGTGGATGATGGTCGCGGAAATGCCCGCCGAATGCAGCGCCTCGCTCATCTCCAGACCGATGAAGCCGCCGCCGATGATCACGACCTTTTTGGCGTTTCGCTCGCGCAGCCAGGTTTTGATGTGGATGGCGTCTTCCAGATTGCGCAGGAAATAAACCCCGGGGAGACCGGTGCCCGGAATGTCGGGAACGAAAGCATGTGTCCCGGTTCCGATGACCAGATCATCATAGGGCAGTTTCCGGCCGTCCTTTGTTTCGACGAAATTCGCGCCGGGATTGATGTTGACGACTTCCGTGTCGAGTTGCACCGCCACGCCCCGCTTGCGGAATTCCTCCGGCGTGCGCGCGACCAGTTTGTTTTCGTCCTTGATGGTGTCGCCGATAAAGTAGGGCGTGGGACAGGACGCGTAGGAAACGAATTTGCCGTTCTGCAAAATGGTGACGTTCAGGTCAGGATTGTTTCGTTTGGCTTCCGCCGCCGCGGACGCGCCGCCCGCGCCGCCGCCGATGATGACCAGATTCTTTCCCATGTCATTTCTCCTTGAGAGTTTGTAGCACAGCCGTTTTCTTCCGCCAGGCAAGAACGGCAACGCCCGCGGCCATCATCACCGCGCAGAGCAGCTGGCCGATGCTGACGGGTCCGACCATGAAGTCGGGCTCGCGGAAAAACTCGACCAGGAAACGGGCGCAGCCGTAGCCGAAGAGGTACCAGCCCAGCAAAAATCCGTCAAAGCGACTCTTTTTTCTA
Organism: Smithella sp.; assembly: GCA_035382085.1. GTDB lineage: Bacteria > Desulfobacterota > Syntrophia > Syntrophales > Smithellaceae > Smithella. The sequence continues at coordinate 5,578 of DAOSZO010000079.1, read as the reverse complement.
ATCGGCCAGAGAACCAGAAAGAGAAAAACGCCCTCGAAAAAGGCCTCGTAGAGCTGGGAGGGATGGCGCAGGCGGTGTGTCTCATCCAGCGGGAAATACATGCCCCACGGCACGGCGGTGACTCTGCCCCAGAGTTCGCCGTTGATGAAATTACCGAGGCGGCCGAAGGTGTAACCCAGGGGAACGGCCGGGACAATCAAATCGGCAAATCGCCAGAAGTTGATTTTTCTTTTTTTCAGAAACAGCCCCATAACGATCAGAACGCCGACGATGCCGCCGTGATAGGACATGCCGCTGATGCCGGTGAACCTGATGCCGTCGGAAAAACTAAAGGGCAGAAAAATTTCCAGGGGGTGCCGCAGATAATAACCGGGATTGTAAACAACCACCTCGCCCAGCCGCGCGCCGATGATAACGGCCAGCATGCCCCAGACCATGGCATCCTGGAGCGTTTCCACGGTGTATTCGTATTTTTCGTTTTTGATCCGGTAGCTGGTCAGCGCGTAGACAATGGCGAAGGCGACGATGTACATCAGGCTGTAGTAGCGCAGTTGAAACGAACCGATGCTGAAAAGGTACGGTTTGATATGATAGGGCAGGTGCTGCCACGTGTTGATCAGGGATTCCATAAACTGGTATTTTTCCTCATCACGTTATTCCGCGCAAGCGAAACGCGATCCGTTTCTTCCGTGAATACCGGCATTAGTATGTCTGGCCTTTGAGCTCATCAACATACAGCTCGGCGCTGTGGAGGGCGTTGGCCCCGTCGCCCGCCGCGGTGATCACTTGCCGGAACCGTTTGGCCCGGCAATCGCCGGCGGCGAAAATGCCCGCGGCCGAGGCGCGCATGTTTTCATCGGTGATGATGTAGCCGCCCTGGTCCATCTCCACGATGCCGCGGAAAAGCTCCGTGTTCGGCGTCAGGCCGACGAAAATGAAAACGCCTTCCGCCGGAATGTCGCTGACGCTTCCGGATTCGACATCTGCCACCCTGACGCCGGTGACGAATTCCCGGCCCGCGATTTCCACCAGTCTCGACTTCCAGGCAAATTCAATTTTTTTCTCCGTGAACGCCCGTTTTTGCAGAATCGCCGCCGCGCGCAGGCGGTCGCGCCGGTGAATCACGAAAACCTTGCGGGCGAAATGCGTCAGAAACAGCGCCTCCTGAATGGCCGTATCGCCGCCGCCCACCACCACGACGTCCTTGCCGCGGTAAAACGGTCCGTCGCAGGTGGCGCAATAGGATACGCCCCGGCCGGCGAATTCTTCCTCGCCGGGAACGCCGAGCTTGTTCCATTGCGCGCCGGTGGCGGCAATGACGCTCAACGTTCTGTAGGTTTTGTCCGCCGCCGTCACTTCCCAGATAGCGGGGTGATCGGCACTTTTTGCCAGAGTCGCGGCGTCCTGAGCGACAATGTCCAGGCCGAAATTCAGGGCCTGCTTTTTGAAAAGCTGCATCAAATCGAATCCGTTGATGCCGTCCGGAATTCCCGGATAATTTTCAATCAAATCGGTAATGGTGATCTGGCTGACGGTGGAGGCGCCCTCCAGAAGCAGCGCCTTCATCCCGCTTCGGGCGGCATAGATGCCGGCGGAGTATCCGGCGGGACCGCCGCCGACAATGACGGTGTCATAATCATAGTGGGGCAGACTGGCCATGCTCAATGGAAACCTCCCGTTGTTTTGTGATGCCGAACTCTACGGAAGCCTGTTTTTAACAACCGTCCCCGGAGCGCGCCGGAGTCCGCGTCTTGATACCTGAAGGCGCCGGAATGAGTACGGTAAGTTTTGCTGATGTACTTTAATCACGATGAATGGTTTTGTAAAGCCTAAAAAATCATCAGAGTTTATTATTCGATTTAATTATGGTAAGGAAGGCCAAATCAACAAGGGGAAATGGATGGAGAAACTCAAAGGCTCGCAAAGAAAGGATCTGCGCGCGCAGGCTCACCATCTGAGACCGGTGGTGATCATCGGCGCGAAAGGACTGACCGATCAGCTCATCGCGTCGGTGGATGCCGCGCTTTTTGACCATGAGCTCATCAAGGTGAAATTCGGCGAATTCAAAGAAGAAAAAAAGGAAATTTCCGCCCGTATCGCCCGGATGACGAAAAGCGAACTCGTCGGCCTCATCGGCAATATCGCCATTTTGTACCGACAGCATCCCGATCCGGAAAAACGGAAAATCAAACCGCTGTAATCCGGGAGTATTCTGGGCGGCACGGCCTGTCGCCGCGGGCAAAGACAGACCCCATCTTTCGGGTTGTTTTATTTTCCAAAACCTGTATGATGCTGATCGTTTCTCAAGGCTTGCAATTCATCACTTGCACGGGTGTTTATGTCCGATGAGCATTCCCGATATGAAATCAACCGAAAAGTGCGGCAGATTCTTGTCAGCCACAACGCGGATTTGACCAAAATCAGCTATTCGTTCATCGGGAAGACCGTCTATCTCTTCGGCTCGCTGATGAAAGATCCCCAGGGAGATTTCAATTTGACCGGCGTCAAGGCGCTGGTCGCGGATTTGATGAAACTGCCCCGCGTGCATGATATTCAGTTCGACCTGGAAAACTGGGTGATTTCCGTTCAAGCCGGAGACATGAGCATCACGAAAGGCAGGGGTTCCACGCCCATGCCCGGCGTAAAAAACAAAAATGATTTCTAAATTTGTCGCTAGGGGGGAAATGGAATGCCGCTGAAGGCTGTGGCGACGATTCTGATTCTGAATGGGCTTTTTGTTGTCCTGGCCGTTCCGCTCATCCTGAAGAAGGTGCCGAGAAATTGCCTCTACGGGTTCCGCGTCAGGGCGACCATGGAAAACGATTTTGTCTGGTATGAAGCCAACGCCTATTTCGGACGCGGTTTTCTGATCGCCAGCATCGTTTCGGCGTTTGTGGTGACGGGTCTTTATTGTTCCAATGTTGTCGCGGCAGAGGATTTTATGACGGCAAGCCTGGCCGCGCTGATTATTCCGCAAGCCGTTGTCGCTCTGCTGACGTTTCGCCGCATCGGAAGGCTCAAGCGGCCCAACCGAGGCATCGGACAAAGCAGGCGGGATGACCAACGATGAAATATCCTTTTGGGGGAAGCGCCATGATGGAACTTATTCGCGAGGAGATGAAAGAAAAACGGCTGGAGATGATTCGCCGGGCCCTGCAGGAAAAGGCGCCGCTGACCTACGCCGATCTCGAAAGCACGGGAGGACTCAAATCGTTTCTGGAAACTCGCGAGGCGGAAATGATGAAGTATTTCGGCGAGGCCCAAAAGAGGGCCTGGGAAGAAACGCTGTCGGTTTTTCTGGATTTCTTCGATCCCTCCTACGATGAAACGACATCGCCGATGTGAGTGTCGGGGCAAAGTTTTTCTTCGGGATTCTTTTTTTGTTCCGGGTCACCGTGGAAGCAAGAGAAGCGGTGGACAGAAGCGGCGCCCGGCCGGCGCGTCAAGGGTTTTCTTTGCTTCCCGCGCGGTACTCCAGAAAAACGATCGCCAGGCCGAAAACGATGATAAAAGCGACGATGATGATTTCATACTTTTTTATGTCACCGAGAAGAAGCTCAGCCGCCTGACCGAAAAAATACCCCAGCGCGGTTAAAGCGGATGCCCACAGGATCGCGCCGAGGGCATTGAGCCCGAAAAATTTCAGCGGCCTGACGTTGCTCAATCCGATCAGAACCGGCGTCACGGCGCGGATGCCGTAGACGAATCGAAACAGGAGAATAACGAGATTTTGATGTTGGTGCAAAAGTTTGCGGATGCGCCTTGCCCGGGCCATCCATGACGGATGTTTGTCCAGCAAAGCCCGGCCCTTAATCCGACCCAGAAAAAAATACAATTGATCCGCGGCCAGCGAGCCCGAGAATCCGCTCAAGACAATCAGCGGAAAAGTCAGATATCCGCGATGCGCCAGAAAACCCGCCAGCAGCAGGAATTCCTCTCCGCCGAAAAAAGTCGTCAGCAGGATAACGATGTATCCATAATGGAGGATGGATGACTCAACGCCCATGCCTTTTATCCTTTGATGGCATTTCTTTTTCGAAGCTCATGTTTTGAGAATCAAATTGACGCGATGATGCCGCCTTGTTCAAAGACGGCTGCCTTGGATTGCAATCAGATAGCATATCCGAAGAATTTATCCCAGAAAAAAAGTTTCGGAGGGGAAGAACCTGGCCCGGAGACAACGCCGGCTTTCGAGCGAAACATTACTGAATTTTTCGTTTCCAACCCATGCGGGGAATGATGATCGGCGTTTTTGCTCGGTAGTCTTCGTAGGCTTTGCCAAACCGCCTGGCCAGTTCCGGCTCTTCGATGAGCCGGAATTCAAGAAGACTCACTGAGACAAAAATCGGCGTCATGATGAAGGTCAGCGTCACGGAGCCGAAAAGAATTCCGATGCCGGCCACGACCATGAAAAGACCCGTCATCATCGGATTTCGTGAATAGGCGTAAGGCCCGTCGGTAATCAACCGCGTAGGCGGATTCACCGGAACGGGCGTGCCCCTGGTTTTCAAAAACTTTCCCGCGCACCACAACCACAGCCAAGCGCCTCCCGTCAAAAGCGGCAGGGCAATGACCTCGGCCCACGGCCGGGCAATCCATCGAGGCCATCCGAAAAATCTGTCCAGGGAAAACGAAATCAGAATCATCAGGACGACGGCCACGGAAAAAACCAATCCGAAAATCGGCGTCAACAGCAGGCGCACTCTCTTCGCCCCGGTTGCCGTGTGATAGAGAAAATCTATGATTTTATGCCGTAGCGTTGTCATGGAAAGCTAAAGGCCTTTGTTTATGAAAATACCGCCCAGAATGTATCCCGCCGCCAGAAGCGCCTGGGTCAGCAAAACCACCTGGACATTCTTGGCCATCGCATCCAGAAAAACCGGCCGGTCCTGAAACTTAAAGGCGCCCCGGATGGTCTGGACGGCAAGCGGGAGGGTCAGCAGGGCCAGCAGGGCGAACGCGGGCATGTGTCGGCAGGCAACCGCCCAGATAATCCAGAGATACACCAGCGCGGTCATCAGCGAGAAAAAGAAGGCGGCTCCTTTCTTTCCGATCACGATGGGCAGGGTTCTTCTGCCGACCGTGACATCCGCCTCGACGTCCGGAAATTCATTGAGCAAAAGCAAGTTGTGCACCAGAAAAAAAGAAGGCAGGGAGGCGGCGAAAGCGGAAAATGTGTATTCGCCGGTGTGCACAAAATAAGCGCCCATCACGGGCAGGATCCCCAGACCCAGACCGGCCGACCACTCGGGATAGCCCATTTTCAGAATAAGGGGCGTGTAAAAGATAATGAGCAACAACGCCAACACCAGAAGCGGCAACAGCATCCAGCCGCTTTTTACAATGAAAAACACGGCAAGCGGCACCAGAAGGACAAGACAGGCGATGCCCAGAGCCAGACTTTGCCGGATCGTCAGCAAACCGCCGGGCACGGCGCCGCTTCCGCCGCTGAAAGGCGTCCGGCTGGTTTTATAATCCAGACCGCTGCGGGCGTCGAAATAATCGTTGAAAATATTGACCGTCGCGTGGGCCAACAGCAGACCCAAGGTGGCCAGAGTTGCGTAGCGGAGGGAAAAAG
>DAOSZO010000078.1:0-10014 GCA_035382085.1 Smithella sp. | reverse complement strand
ATGCCTGCCTGGTCGATTTTTTCGACCAAGGTCTCATCGATTTCTTGATTGGCTTTGACAATGATATCCCCTGTAAAGGGGTCTTTGATATCTTCGAGCGCAACACGTCCCAAAACGCGCTCGCCGGCTGTTTCAATAATTTCGCCGCCTTCCATCAGAGCGGAAACCGACACGCCGTCCAGGGTCTCACAATCCTGTTCGGTGACAATGCAGTCTTGGGCGACGTCAATCAAGCGCCTTGTCAGATAGCCGGAATTGGCGGTTTTCAACGCCGTGTCCGCCAATCCCTTGCGGGCACCGTGCGTGGAAATAAAATACTGCAAAACGGAAAGACCTTCCCGGAAATTCGCCGTGATGGGTGTCTCGATAATCTCGCCGGAGGGCTTGGCCATCAGACCGCGCATGCCGGCCAACTGTCTGAGCTGCTGCCCGGAACCGCGGGCGCCCGAATCAGCCATCATGTAAATAGGATTGAAACTCTCTATTTTGCGCTTTTTGCCTTCCGGCGAAGGAACTTCCTCCGTGCTGATTCCCTTGAGCATTTCCGAAGCGATTTTTTCGGTCGCCTGCGTCCAGATATCCACCACCTTGTTATAACGTTCGCCATCCGTAATCAAACCGTCCATATACTGGCGCTGAATTTTCAGGACATCCTTATCCGCCTGTGTCACAATGCGCTTCTTGTTTTCCGGAATAATCATGTTGCCCACGGCAAAGGACAGCCCGGATATCGTCGCGTATTTGAAACCTAAATCCTTGAGTTTGTCGGCAAAGATGATCGTGGTTTTGTCGCCGCACAAACGATAGCAATGATTAATCAGATTCGTGAGCTCTTTTTTGTTCATCAACTTGTTGATGACATCAAACTTCAGCTGTTGCGGGACAATTTCGTAAAGAATGATTCTTCCCGCCGTCGTCTCCTTTAATTCGGAATCGATGCGCACTTTAATTCGGGCGTGGATTTCCACAGCGCCGGAATCAACGGCCGCGCGAACCTCCTCGGGGGAGGAGAAGATCATGCCTTCGCCCCTGACGCCGGTCTTCGCCCGGGTGAGGTAATAAATCCCCAACACGATGTCCTGGCTCGGATTGATAATCGGGTTTCCGTTGGCCGGGGACAAAATATTGTTCGTGGACATCATCAACACCCGCGCCTCGGTTTGAGCTTCAACGGACAGCGGAATGTGAACGGCCATCTGGTCTCCGTCGAAGTCCGCATTGAAAGCGGTGCAGACCAGCGGATGCAGCTGGATGGCCTTGCCTTCTATGAGCACCGGCTCAAACGCTTGAATGCCCAGACGGTGCAGTGTCGGCGCGCGGTTCAAAATGACCGGATATTCGCGTACCACTTCATCGAGCGCATCCCAGACCTCGGCGGTTTCCTTCTCCACCATTTTCTTTGCGCTTTTCACGGTGGTCACATACCCTTTTTCCAACAGACGGTTGTAGATGAAGGGCTTAAAAAGCTCGATGGCCATCTTTTTGGGCAGCCCGCACTGATGCAATCTCAGATCAGGGCCGACGGTAATGACCGAACGGCCGGAATAGTCCACGCGCTTGCCCAGCAGATTCTGACGGAAGCGACCCTGCTTGCCTTTAAGCATATCCGACAGGGAGCGCAAAGGACGCTTGTTAGTTCCGGTAATGGCGCGGCCGCGTCTTCCGTTATCAAAAAGCACATCCACGGCTTCCTGCAGCATTCTCTTTTCATTGCGGATGATAATTTCCGGCGCATTGAGTTCCTGCAAGCGTTTCAGACGATTATTTCTGTTGATAACCCGTCGGTACAAATCATTCAAATCCGACGTCGCAAAGCGGCCGCCGTCCAGCGGAACTAAAGGCCTCAAATCCGGCGGAATCACCGGCAGAACCGTTAAAATCATCCACTCGGGTTTATTGCCCGATTTGCGCAGGGCTTCAACCACTTTTAATCTTTTGATGAGTTTCTTTTTCTTGGTATCCGAAACGGAGGTGATGATTTCGGCTCGTAATTCCTCGTAAAGTTTCTCCAGGTCAATCTCTTCCAGCAGTTTTCGAATCGCTTCCGCGCCGATGCCGGCGACAAAGCCGTCTTCTCCGTACTGTTCGCGGGCTTCCTCATACTCCTCGTCTGTGAGCAAATCTTTTTTCTTCAGGGGCGTGTCCTTGGGATCCAGAACGATCCAGGACTCAAAATAAAGAACCTTTTCCAATTCCTTCAAGGATAAATCTATCGTGGTGCCGATACGACTGGGAAGACTTTTCAAAAACCAAATATGCGCCACCGGCGTCGCCAAGACAATGTGCCCCATTCTTTCGCGCCGAACCTTGGACTGGATGACTTCCACGCCGCACTTTTCGCAAACCACGCCGCGGTGCTTCATTCTTTTATAACGGCCGCAAAGGCATTCATAATCCTTGACCGGCCCAAAAATTTTGGCGCAAAACAAACCGTCCTTTTCCGGCTTGAACGTCCGGTAATTGATGGTCTCCGGTTTCTTGACCTCGCCATGCGACCAGGAAAGAATCTTTTCCGGAGAGGCGATGGATATTTTCATCGCGTTGAATTTGGTCAAACTCTTCGGTTTCTCAAAATAGCTGAAAACATCTTCCACTTGTTTTCTCCTGTGACGATAATAAATCAGTGATATCAATCATTTTATTTAAGAAATCTTCGAATGAAACGCCTTAGGCGTTATCCGAATCTTCCATCAATTCCACATCCAACCCCAAGCCCTGGAGTTCTTTCACCAACACATTGAAGGATTCCGGTAGTCCGGACTCAAAGGTATGCTCGCCCTTCACAATAGATTCGTAAATTCTGGTTCTTCCCGCAACGTCATCCGATTTGACGGTCAGAAATTCCTGAAGGGCGTGGGCCGCGCCGTAAGCTTCCATCGCCCAGACCTCCATTTCTCCAAGCCGCTGTCCACCGAACTGCGCCTTGCCGCCCAAAGGTTGCTGGGTCACCAGCGAATAGGGACCTATCGAACGCGCGTGAATTTTGTTATCCACCAGATGATGCAGCTTCATCATGTAGATGATCCCCACGGTCACTTCCTGATCAAAAGGCTCTCCCGTTCTTCCGTCAAAAAGAACAGACTGCCCGGTCTGCGGCAAATTCGCTTTTTCCAGCATCTCCCGGATCTGTTCTTCGCGACAGCCGTCAAACACCGGACTGGCCACAAGCACCCCTTTTTTCAAGCGTCTTAAGAACCTCTTGATGTCTTCCGCCGACGCATTTTCGACAAATTCCTCAAAATCAGGGGAGGCATACATTCTCTTGAGTTCCGTCTTGATGTGGTTGAGGTTGAAATTTTTCTCCCACAATTTATTCAATTCCTCACCAATGGATTTGGCCGCCCAACCCAAATGGGTTTCCAAAATCTGCCCGACATTCATTCGCGAGGGGACGCCCAGCGGATTCAACACGATATCCACCGGTGTTCCATCAGCAAAATAGGGCATATCTTCTTCGGGCAATATTCGCGACAAGACGCCCTTGTTGACGTGACGACCCGCCATTTTATCCCCCACCGAAAGTTTCCGCTTGATGGCGATGTAAACCTTGACCATTTTAATAACGCCGGGAGGAAGCTCATCGCTGGCTTTGATTTTCTCCATTTTTTCTTCAAAATGCGCATGGATAAAATCGATCTTTCTCTCCAGCGCGGCAATGAGATTGCTGATTTTCTCTTCCGATCCGTCATCTTCTGCGATGGAAATATCCTTCCAGCTGGAAAACGGCAATTCCGCCCAAATCTCTTTGGTGATTTTATCCCCCTTCTTCAAGATGGTTTTCTTTTTCGCGTCGGCAATCTTCGTCGCCGCCGTCTTGCCGATCACCAGCTTCGCGATATCCTTCTTGACCGTTTCCGTCAAAATCCTGATTTCGTCATCCCGGTCTTTCGTTATTTTTTGAATTTCTTCTTCTTCGATGAACTCGGAACGGGCGTCGCTTTCGGCACCTTTTCTCGTAAAGACTTTGGCGTCAATGACCGTTCCTTCAACACCCGGAGGAACGCGCAAGGACGTGTCTCTCACATCGCTGGCTTTTTCGCCGAAAATGGCGCGCAGCAGTTTTTCTTCCGGAGACAACTGCGTTTCTCCCTTGGGCGTGATTTTGCCGACCAGAATATCGCCGGGTTTCACGTAAACGCCAATGCTGACAATGCCGCTTTCATCCAGATTTTTCAGGGCCTCTTCGCCGACATTCGGAATATCCCGGGTAATCTCTTCTTTGCCCAGTTTGGTATCACGGGACATGGTTTCAAATTCCTCAATGTGAATCGAGGTGAAAATATCCTCCTTGACCACCCTTTCACTGACCAAAATGGAGTCTTCGTAATTGTAGCCGCCCCAGGACATGAAAGCGACCATCACGTTTCGGCCCAAGGCCAACTCTCCGTTATCGATAGCCGGACCGTCGGCAAGAATTTCTTTCTTCCGCACCCGTTGTCCCACATTGACGATGGGCTTTTGATTAAAACAGGTGTCCTGGTTGGATCGCTGATACTTGGCCAAATTATAAATATCCACGCCGCTGTCGATCCCGTCCTCTTCAACCTTGTCCGCCTTGACAATGATCCTGGAAGCGTCGACGCTCTCCACCACGCCGGATCTCCGGGCTGCAACAACGGCGCCGGAATCCCTGGCCACAACCGATTCAATGCCGGTGCCCACGACGGGAACTTCCGGCTTCAGCAACGGAACCGCCTGCCGCTGCATGTTCGAACCCATCAGCGCGCGGTTCGCGTCGTCATGCTCCAAAAACGGAATAAGCGCCGCAGCCACGCTCACCAGCTGGGTCGGAGAAACGTCCATCAGGTTGATTTCTTGGGGTTCGACTGAAATATAGCTCCCCCCTTTTCTAACCGATATCAATTCCTCGACAAACCGGTCTTGTTTCGTCAAGGGCCGGTCGGCGGAGGCGATGATTTGATTTTCTTCCTCGATGGCCGTCATAAACCGGACATCGTCGGAAACCTTGCCGTTGTGCACCATCCGGTAAGGCGTTTCAATAAAGCCGAATTCATTGACTCTGGCGTACGTGCTCAAGGAAACGATCAAACCGATGTTCGGTCCTTCCGGCGTTTCGATGGGACAGATGCGCCCGTAATGCGTGGGATGCACATCGCGCACCTCAAAACCGGCTCTTTCCCGGGTCAACCCGCCGGGCCCCAAGGCCGAAAGCCTTCTTTTGTGCGTGATTTCCGAAAGCGGGTTCGTCTGATCCATAAACTGGGAAAGCTGACTGGAATTGAAAAATTCATTCACAACCGCGGATACCGGTTTGGCGTTGATGAGGTCGTGCGGCATGATCGTTTCGATATCCTGCAGGCTCATCTTCTCCTTGATGGCGCGCTCCATGCGCACCAAACCTATCCGATATTGATTTTCAATGAGTTCGCCAACCGATCTGACTCTGCGATTGCCCAGGTGATCGATGTCATCCACGCTGCAATCCCCCTCTCCGTTCTTCAGGTCGATGAGGTACTTCACCGCCGCCAGAATGTCTTCATTGCGCAAAACGGTCACGTCCGTGGGAACGTTCATTTTCAACTTATAATTCATCTTGGCCCGCCCCACATTGGACAAGTCATAGGTTTCCGGCTCAAAGAAAAGGCTCTTGAAGAATTTGTCCGCGGTTTCAGGCGTGGGAGGATTGCTGGGACGCAGACGGCGATAGATTTCCATGATGGCGTCTTCCGCGGTTTCAAGATGATCCAGCAGCAACGTATCGCGGATGGAAGCATTATCGGCCTCTTCATCAATATGAATGATTTTGATCTCCTTGATTCCTTTTTCGCGGGCCACGTCCAGCCAATTGAGGGGCAATTCCTCGTTGCACTTAAAAACGACCTCGCCCGTCTGCGGATCCCGGACATCCGTGGAGGGAATTTTCGCAGCCAAATCCTCTTCATTGACGGCAACCCGTTTAATCCCCGCATCCATGAGTCTCTTCAGAAGTTGCTTGTTCAGCTTTCGGCCTTTTCGAATAATGACTTCGGATGTTTTGGGATCCCGTAAATCTTCCGGCACTTTTTGTCCGGTCAGCGCGTCATTGACTGTAAGATAGGTTTTCTTTTCTTCAATGATCACCGTGTTGACGCTGTAGAAGTAGTTTAAAATGAACTCCGTGGAATTTCCCAGCGCCTTGAGCAAGATCGTCACCGGCATTTTCCGGCGCCGGTCGATCCGGACGTAAAGAATGTCCTTGGAATCAAATTCAAAATCCAACCAGGATCCTCGGATGGGAATAATTCTGGCCGAGTAAATCAACTTGCCGCTGGCGACAATTTTGCCCTTATCGTGGTCGAAAAAGATACCCGGTGAGCGATGGAGTTGGTTCACGATCACCCGCTCCGTTCCGTTAATGATGAATGTTCCTCTTTCCGTCATCAAGGGAATTTCACCAAAGTAAACTTCCTGCTCCTTAATGTCGCGAATCTGCCTGCTTTCCGTCGTCTCGCGAACGCTCTTGTCAGCCGAACGGTCAACATCAAAGACGACCAGCCGCACAACGATTTTCAGCGGCGCGGCATAGGTCATCCCTTTCTGAATGCATTCCTTGACGTCATACCGGACATCCCCTAATTTATAACTGACAAATTCCAGAGAGCATTTTCCGCTGAAATCCGATATCGGAAAAACACTCTTAAAGGCCGCCTGCAGACCCACCATTTCTCTTTTGGCAGGTGCCTCATCCTTCTGAAGAAACTTCTCATAGGATTGCGTCTGGATTTCAATCAAATTAGGGACGTCCAGTATCTTTTTTACCTGGCCGAAATATTTTCTAAAGTCACCCATAACATCCTTAAAATATTGAGTTTAATTTGGAAATTTCATTATTTAATCTCAACGGTTCCGCCGACTTCTTCGATTTTCTTCTTGATGTCAGCGGCTTCATCTTTGGAAACGCCTTCTTTGATGGGCTTGGGAACGCCTTCCACCAGATCCTTGGCTTCCTTCAACCCCAGATTGGTAATCGCTCGGACGACTTTGATGACCTGAATCTTTTCAGCGCCGAATCCTGTAAGAATCACATCAAACTCGGTTTTTTCTTCAGCCGGAGCTGCAGCAGCGGCAGCAGCAGCACCGGGAACGGCCATTGCCGCCATCACCGGAGCCGCGGCGGAAACACCGAATCTCTCTTCCAGTTCCTTTACCAGAGCGGAAAGCTCCAGCACCGTCATGTTTTCTATAAATTTTATCACATCTTCTTTTGTAATTTGATCTGCCATTTTCTTAATCCTTTCTGTATGTTTATTAGTTTAAAGTTTTCTTCTTCTCGCAATAGGCGTTGAGAACCTGCACAAAGCTTCTGGGCACCCCACTCAAAACGGTAACCAGCGATGTCGGCACCGCAGCCATAACGGAAACCAGCTTGCCTAAGAGGACCTCTCGGCCGGGAAGTTCCGCCAGCATCGTCAGATCGTTCTTGGTCAATAGCTTTTTATCCAAAACGCCAACTTTGATCTCCAATTCCGGATTCTTTTTGGCAAATTCCACCAAAACCTTGGCTGGAGCCACTGGATCTTTGTAACTCAAGACCACAGCGACTGGCCACTTGAAATGATCGGCCATCACGCTGAAATCCGTGCCGTCGGACGCAATTCTCAAAAGCGTGTTTTTCACGACCTTCCATTCAGCGTTGGTTTTGCGCAACTCATTTCTCAAAGCTTCCATTTTTTCGACATTCATTCCGCTGAAACTGGTCAGAACGCCCATGTTGGCTTCTTTGATTTTCTGGTGGAGTTCGGATACAATTTTTTCTTTCGTTTTCCGATCCAATCTATCAGCCTCCTTTCTATTTTATTTTTGCTTTGAGGCCGGAGAATTAAGCCACATACAGAATAAACAACGGCAATCTTGCCCAAAAATCCGATTCCCGTTCAGATCACTTTTCCGCGCAGTCCTTGCAATTCATGAAATCTCACGAGTCTCGGCAGGCCGCCTGACGTTTAAACTTCCGTACCTGCTGTCTTCGACCTCTCAAAATCCCGATACCGGCTTTTAAGCTGCCTTAATATCGAGCGGATCTATTTTCACTCCAACGCCCATCGTGCTGGAGATGGAAATACTTTTAATGTACGTGCCCTTGCTGGATGCCGGCTTCAGCTTGATAATGGTTTCCAATAAAGCACTGATATTCTCGGCCAATTTTTCCGGACCAAAGGAAACCTTGCCCACGGGAGAATGAACAATCCCCGCTTTTTCCACTCTGAATTCCACCTTGCCCGCTTTGAGTTCCCTTACGGCGTTGCCGACATCAAAGGTCACGGTTCCCACTTTGGGATTCGGCATCAAACCCCTGGGGCCCAATATTTTACCAATTTTGCCCACGGCGCCCATCATATCAGGCGTGGCGATCACCCGGTCAAATTCCATCCAGCCACCCTTGATTTTTTCGATTATGTCATCGCTTCCCACATAATCCGCTCCCGCATCGAGAGCCTCTTTTTCCTTCTCGCCCTTGGCGAACACCAGAACCCTGACCGTTTTGCCCAATCCGTGAGGCAAAACTACACTGCCCCGGACCATCTGATCCGCATGCGCGGGATTGACGCCCAAACGAATTGCAGCATCAACCGTTTCATCAAACTTCGCACCGGCCGTGGACACGACGATTTCCGCCGCTTCTTTCAAAGAGTACCGTTTGCCCGGTTCGACCTTTGCTTTCGCGTTTAAAATACGTTTGCCTCTTCTTGACATGATAAACCTCTTTATTTAGCCTGAAATTTCTATTCCCATGGATCTTGCCGTGCCGGCAATGATCTTCATCGCACCTTCTATATTTACAGCGTTTAAATCCTTCATTTTCAGTTCCGCAATTTCTTTGACCTGCGCCTTGGTGACGGTTCCTACTTTATCCCTTTTCGGATCGCTGGATCCTTTGGCGATTTTGGCCGCCTGTTTCAGCAACACGGATGCCGGCGGTGTTTTGGTCACGAAAGTAAAAGACCTGTCAGCATAAACGGTGATCACAACAGGAATGACCATGCCCTCCTGGCTCTGCGTCATCGCATTATAGGCTTTACAGAACTCCATGATATTCACGCCATGCTGACCCAAGGCCGGACCAATGGGGGGCGAAGGGGTCGCCTTGCCTGCCTTGATTTGTAACTTAATGTTTGCAATAACTTTTTTCGCCATATCAAATCACCTTTTTAATTTTTTTACGTGTTTTAAATAAATTTACGCTTGTGTCACCTGAATGAAATCCAGTTCCACAGGAGTTGGACGGCCGAAAATACTGACAATGACCCTCAACTTGCTCTTTTCGGGCTTTAATTCGTCGATAATGCCATCAAAGTTGGTAAAGGGACCATCGATAATTTTGACGTGATCGCCAACATCAAATTTGAATTTGGGCTTGGGTTTGAGCGTGCCTTCGTCAATCCTCAACTTCAGATTTTCCACGTCTTTATCGGGAATGGGGGACGGCTTGTCCTTTGAACCGATAAAGCCGGTGACTTTCGGTGTGTCTTTCACCACATGCCAGGATTCATCATTCATTTCCATGCGGATCAGGATGTACCCTGGAAAGAACTTTCTTTTCGAATTTTTCTTTTCCCCGGAGATTAATTCCACGACATTCTCTTCCGGAATCAAAATGTCCGAAAAATAAGCCTGCGTACCTGTCGCTTTAATTCTTTCCTCAAGGCTTACTTTTACCTTACTCTCATATCCGGAATAAGTATGTACAACATACCATTTGAAAGCCATTTTATTATCCTAATATAATGTTTACGATCTTTGCAAGGGCAAAATCAACAATCCCCAGAATGATGGAAACAAGGAAAACCAACACGATCACGACGGCTGTGGAAGCCATCGCCTGCTTCGGCGTCGGCCAAGTCACTTTTTTCAATTCCGCCTGCGCGTCTTTAAGAAACTGGATTATTTTCTGAACAGTCAGTTGAACTTTTTCTTTAAATTGATCCATAAGGTCTTCATCCTTAAAAAACACCAAAGGAAATGGCAGGCCAGGAGGGACTTGAACCCCCAGCATCCGGATTTGGAGTCCGGCGC
>DAOSZO010000077.1:0-10042 GCA_035382085.1 Smithella sp. | reverse complement strand
ATGAAAAAGTAGATTCCGTCGAAGAAGTCAAGGAAAACTGGCAGAAAATCAAAACGCGGGAGCGCGCCACGGCAAACGGCAAGAAAAGCCTCCTGGACAGCGTTCCTCTGGCCCTGCCCGCCCTGAAACGCGCGCAGAAAATCACGGCCATCGCTTCCCAGTACGGCTTTGACTGGTCCAGGGCGGAAGATATTGTTGAGAAGCTGCGGGAAGAACTCGGAGAATTTGATGCCGCGATCAAAGCGGGCGAACCGGAGAAAGCGCGGGAGGAAATGGGAGATGTGTTCTTCACGCTGGTCAATTTGAGCCGATTCCATGCCATTGACGCCGAAACGGCCTTATCTCGGACGACCGGCAAATTTCTGCGGCGTTTTCATCGCGTTTTGGATAAACTCGCCGACCGCGGCATCGAGCCCGGCGAAGCGACGCTGGCGCAGATGGACGCGCTATGGGATGAAACAAAAAGAGAGGATGAACCATGAAGTTTTTTCTTTGTGTCCTGGGAATGGTATTTATTGTTGAAGGCGTTCCCTACTTTCTTTTTCCGGAAAAACTCAAAATTTACTTGAGCAAAATCACGTCCGTTTCCGATTCCACATTGAGATTTCTGGGATTGACCGCCATGATCGCCGGTTTGATTCTGCTTTATTTCGGCAGAAACTGATCGCACAGGCATTGACAATCGCCGCGTTTTTTTGTTATTGGCCCGAAACCCAAACATCAAAAAAATGAAACTGCATGATTTTTCATATTCGCTGCCGGATGAACTGATCGCCCAACACCCGCGTGAAAAAAGGGATCAATCCCGAATGCTGTTTCTGGACAGACAAAAAGGAAGCTTTTTGGATTTTTCTTTCTTTCAATTTCCCGATTTTCTCTGCGAAGGCGATGTGCTGGTCGTCAACGATTCCCGGGTGATCCCCGCCAGGCTCTTCGGCAAAAAACCGACCGGCGGCACTGTGGAAATCCTGCTGCTGGCCCCTCAAAGGACCGATAGGCAAAGCGAGCTTTGGGAAGTTCTCCTGCGGCCGGCCAAGAGATTGCGCGAAAAGGACATCATTCGGCTGGAAGAAAACGGCGAGGCGAAAATCGTTCAGCGCCTGTCTGAAAAAAAATGGCTCGTGGAATTTATTACCCCCGTTAATTTTGACGGGTACCTGGAACGATTCGGCAAAACGCCCCTCCCCCCCTACATCAAACGCCCCAAAAACGGCGACGACGATTCTGTCGACCGTGAGCGTTATCAGACGGTTTACGCCAGAAAACCCGGTTCGGTCGCGGCGCCGACCGCCGGGCTGCATTTCACGGAAAATATACTGGAAACCCTGAAAACACGCGGCGTCTCCATCGCGGCGGTGACCCTGCATGTCGGTTACGGAACGTTTCTTCCGATTGAAACCGAAGACGTCGAGCGACACGCGATGGAATCCGAATACTATGAAATCAGCCAGGAGAGCAGCCGGATCATCAACGGCGCGAAGCGGGTGATCGCCGTCGGAACCACCTCCACGCGCGCGATCGAAAGCGCCACCGACACGGACGGCTGTGTCCGGCCGCAGGAAGGCTGGACCCGCCTTTTCATCTATCCCGGCTATTCATTCAAGAGGGTCAACGGCCTGCTGACCAATTTTCATCTGCCGCGCTCGTCGCTGTTTCTGCTGGTGTGCGCTTTTGCGGGAACGGATTTGACTCGAAAAGCATACGCGCACGCCGTGGAGGAACGATACCTGTTTTACAGTTACGGCGACTGCATGCTGATTCTTTAGGCAAGGGGAAAATGTTTCGCTTCGATTTAATAAAAAAAGATTCCCAGACGGCGGCCCGCCTGGGAAAAATAACGACCGGCCACGGCGTCGTGCGCACGCCGGCCTTCATGCCGGTGGGGACGCAGGGCACCGTCAAATCCATGCTGCCTGAAGAGATCAGAAACTGCGGCGCGGAAATCATTTTGAGCAACACCTACCATCTGTATCTGCGTCCCGGGCATGAAATCATCAGAAAGCTGGGCGGCCTCCACCGATTCATGAACTGGCCGCATCCGATTTTGACCGACAGCGGCGGCTTCCAGGTCTTCAGCCTCGGCCCGCTGCGCAAAATCATCCCCGAGGGCGCGATCTTCCGTTCGCACATTGACGGCTCCCGGCACGTCCTGACGCCGCAGAGAGCCGTTGAAATCCAGGAAGCGCTCGGCGCGGACATCATGATGTGCCTGGATGAATGCACGCCCTATCCGGCCACGCGGGCGGAAGCGGAAAAATCCCTGCGGCTGACGCTGCGGTGGGCCGAGCTCTGCAAGTCGGCGCAAACCGACCACGAGCGCGCCCTCTTCGGCATCATTCAGGGAAGTTCCTATCTGGATTTGCGCCGTCAGGCGGTGGCGACAATGGCCGCACTGGATTTCGACGGCTACGCCTTAGGCGGCGTCAGCGTCGGCGAGCCGAAGGACATTATGTATCAAATCGCTGATGTCATCACCCCGGAGATGCCTTCGGAAAAGCCGCGATACCTGATGGGCGTGGGCACGCCGGCGGACATTGTATTTGCCGTCTCCCGGGGCGTAGACCTGTTTGACTGCGTCATTCCCACCCGCTGCGCGCGGCATGGATTGTTGTTTACAAACACGGAAAATGTTGTTATAAAAAACGCCCGCTGGCGGGAGGACCATCATCCGCTGGACGAGACTTGCGATTGCTACACCTGCAAAAATTATTCCCGGGGCTATCTCAGGCACCTGTATGTCGCCGGCGAGATCCTGGCGATGGTATTGAATACCATCCATAATGTGCGCTATTACATGCGGCTGATGGAAACAATCAGGCAGGCCATTTGGGAAGACCGTTTTGCAAAGTTGCAGAAAGATTTTAAATTTTAGGTGACATTATAAAAAAATCTGATAAAGAGCACACTTAAAAAAGGAGGAAATTATCTTGACTACATTCGCTTATGCCATGGGCAGCGCGCCCGGCGGAGGACAGGCCGGCGGCGCGGACTGGGGCTTTGTCATTACGATGGTGATTATTTTTGTAATTTTTTATGTACTGCTCATCCGTCCGCAGCAAAAGAAGCAAAAAGAATTGCAGGCCATGCTCAACAACCTGGCTTACGGCGACATGGTCATGACCACCGGCGGCATCCACGGCAAAATCACGGGCCTGACCGACGCGGTCGTGACGCTGGAGATCGCCGATAAGGTCAGAATAAAAGTCGCCCGCAGCGCCATCGGCGCGGTCCTGCAGAAATCGGGATCCGCATCCACAACGCCATCGGCGAAGTCATAAAGAAAGGGGCCGTCTTATGATTCAGTCTTTAAAAATCCGGGTCGCTATTTTTTTAACGGTTGCTTTAGGTACGCTGTACTTTCTGCTTCCGACCTTCGTTTCCAATATCCCCGCACCGTGGGACAAATACCTGCCGAAGGACAAAATTCATCTGGGACTGGATTTGCAGGGAGGTTCCCACCTGGTTCTGGAAATTGACACCGCCAAGGCGCTGGAGACCATGCTGGAGCGTATGTCCGCCGAGTTAAAAGAGACTCTGATGGACAACAAAGTTCGTTTCCGCAATCTGGAAAAAACCGCGGATACCGCCATAGTCCTGGAATTGACCGAGGCCGCCGATAAATCCGTTCTGGAAAATGTCCTGCGCGATCATTATCCGGATCTCGAAATCGCGTCTACTTCTCCGCGGCAGGACAGCCAGCTTGTCACGCTGAAATTCAACGAACGCCGAGCTCATGAACTCAAAAAACTGACCATGGAGCATTCGCTGGAAACCATCCGCAACCGCGTGGATCAGTTCGGCATCACGGAACCGGAAATTGTACCGCAGGGCGAGGACCGCATCCTCATTCAGCTTCCCGGCATCAAGGATCCGGAGCGGGCGAAAAACCTGATCGGCAAGACCGCTCTTCTGGAATTCAAACTGGTCGATGACGAAAATTCCCTGGAGGAAGCCCTGCGCGGCAACATTCCGGACGGCGACATCATTGCCTACGGTTTGCGCGCCGACCGAACGACCGGCGAACGGGGGTCGACGCCGTATCTGCTGAAAAACAAGGCCCTCCTGACCGGCGCATCGCTGGAAACGGCCAAAGTTCAGATCTCCGACCGCTTCGGCGAACCCAGCGTTTCCCTGAAATTCAATTCCCAGGGGGCCGCAGACTTTGAAAGAATCACCGGAGAAAACGTCCGCAAACGTCTGGCGATTGTCCTCGACGGCGTGGTGCATTCCGCACCGGTCATTCAGGAGCGCATCGCCGGCGGACACGCACAGATCACCGGAAATTTCACCTTGGATGAAGCCCGCGATCTGGCGATTGTCCTTCGCGCAGGCGCTCTGCCCGCTCCGGTAAACATTCTGGAGGAAAGGACCGTCGGCCCCTCGCTGGGCAGCGACTCCATCCGGCAGGGCATTATGGCGACCATCATCGGTTCCGTCTTTGTCATCTTATTCATGATTCTCTATTATCGTCTTTCGGGTGCCGTGGCCGACTTGGCGCTCATTCTCAATATTTTCCTGGTGCTGGGTATCCTGGCGGCGTTCCGTGCCACGCTGACCCTGCCGGGCATCGCGGGATTGCTGCTGACGGTCGGTGTCGCTGTGGACGCCAACATCTTGATCTTCGAACGCATTCGGGAAGAGCTGCGCACCGGAAAAACCATCCGGCTGGCGGTGGAAACGGGATACAGCCGCGCTTTCCTGACGATTATCGACACCCACGTCACGGGCATCGTGGCGGCCGCTTTTCTGATCATGTTCGGCACCGGCCCGATCAAGGGATTCGCGGTCACGACGATCATCGGTCTTCTGGCCAGTTTGTTTACGGCTATTTTCGTCACCCGCATCATTTTCGATTATGTCATATGGAACTTTAATATCAAGAAACTGAGCATTTAAAATTCAGTGAAAGCAGGAGATACCCCCATGATGGAGCTGATCAAACCAGGAACAAATCTAGATTTTGTCGGAAAAATAAAATACGCGGTTGTTTTTTCCGCCGTTTTAATTCTCATCAGCATCGGATCGGTCATTTATCACGGCGGCTTGAATCCCGGCATTGATTTCGCGGGCGGTTCAATCATTCAAGTCAAGTTTTCCCAAAATGTTTCCGCCGATCAGATCCGTGCGGCATTAAAGGACACGAAACTCCACAACAGCATCATTCAGCAGTTCGGCGAAAAGGAATTTCTCATCCGCACCGCGGAATCCTTCTCTTCGCAGGAAATGCTCGCCACGAACGTTGAGAAACCCCTGACGGCGGCCTTCAGTCAAAACTATGAAATCCGCCGCATCGAGGTCGTCGGTTCCAAAGTCGGCGCCGATTTCAAACGCAAGGCCGTCGTCGCCGTCATTTTGTCCTGGATGGCCATGCTGATCTATGTGGGCTGGCGTTTTGAATTCCGCTATGCCCTGGGCGGCATTTTAGCCTTGGTCCATGACGTCATCATTACCATCGGCGCAATTTCCATCATGAACATGGAATTCACCATCACCATTCTGGCGGCACTGATTTTCATTATTGGATTTTCCATCAACGACACCATCGTCACGCTCGACCGGATCAGGGAAAATGTCAAATTAAACCTGAAAAAAAGGCTGAGCGACATCATTAACGTGAGTATCAACCAGACACTGAGCAGGACGGTACTCACGTCGCTGACCGTTTTTCTGACGGTCCTGGCGCTCTATATTTTCGGCGGCGCGGTCATTCACGACTTCGCCTTCGCCCTGCTGGTGGGAGTCGTCATCGGAACCTACTCATCCATCTATATTGCATGCACCATTGTTTTGCTTTTTGAAAATTTGCGAATCGCGAAGACCAAGAGAGGATAAGACCTTGTCTTTTTTCACCGCAGCGGCTCTGACGATTTTTTTTCTGATACTGTTTCTGGGAATCTTCCTGAATTTCTTCGGCCTCCCCGGAACCGTCGTCATCTTTTTTGACGTGCTTATGTTTTCCGCCTTCACCGGCTTTGAGCAAATCGGCTTCAAAATCATCCTGATTCTGTTTTTCTGTGCCGTGGCCGCCGAAGCGGTGGAATTTTACGCCGTGGCCGATGAAAGCGACCAGCCGGTTTATTCCAAGAGATCCGTCTGGTCGGCGGCGGCCGGCGCCTTGACGGGCGCTTTTTTACTGACCCCCTTCTGGGGTGGGCCGGGAGCATGGACCGGATTCGTTCTGGGAGGATTAACCGGCCTGCTGATGACGGAAATCATCCGTCAATACAGACTCAAGCCTCCGCACCGGACACTTCGGCACGCGCTGGTCTCAATCACCGGCAAGAATCTCATCAAGGGATTTATTTCCCTTTTTATGATAGCGTTCTCGCTAGCCCATATTTATTCATAAAAGGAACCCCACCGCTATGACCCAAAACGAAAAAAGCAAATCAAGAACGAAAGAATACGTGGAATCCATCATCATTGCCATTTTGATTGCGCTGTTTATCCGCACCTTTATTGTCTGCGCCTATAAAATCCCCTCGCGTTCCATGGTGCCGACCTTGCTTGTCGGCGATCACATTCTGGTCAACAAATTCATCTATGGCGTCAAATTGCCGCTGCTGAGAAATACGCTGATTCCCGTGAGCCGACCCAAGAGGGGCGATATCGTCGTTTTTATCTTTCCGAATGACCGCTCCAAAGATTTCATCAAGCGCGTGATCGGCGTCGGGGGCGATAAGATAGAAATCAGAAACAAAAAAATATTCATCAATGATCAGGAATATCAGGACGCTTACGGCGTTTATTCCGACAAAAACATTCACGCACAGGCTTTCGACACGCGGGATAATTTCGGACCGGTGATCGTTCCACCCAAAGCCATTTTTGTGATGGGCGACAACCGCGATGAAAGCTTGGACAGCCGTTTCTGGGGATTTGTGGATCTGAAAGACGTTGAGGGCAAAGCTTTCATCATCTACTGGTCATGGAACCGAGACGAACATAATCTGCGCTGGGAAAGACTGGGGAAAATACTGCACTAAATCTCCCTGAAATTTGCTGATTTTATTCCTTGACACCCGGTCAGAAGGGATGTATGAAAAGACACCTTTTAATTTGATCCGGCGAGATTGAAAAAGGACCCCAAAATGAACAATTTAAACGGTTTTCAAGTTTAAGCCTTTCCCTTGCACGGGGAAAGGCTTTTTTTTAACCCAAACGCCAGGATGCTCCAGATGCCGGAAAACAAAAAAATAAAAACGGTCATGGACAAGGACGGCATTGAACGCTGTCTGACCCGCATTGCCTACGAAATTCTGGAAAAGAACAAAGGCATGGAAAATGTAGTGCTGGTGGGCATCAGGACGGGAGGGGTTTATCTGGCGCAGCGCCTGCAGAAAAAAATGTCGGAGATTGAAAACGGCAACATTCCGCTGGGAATTCTGGATATCACCCTTTACCGCGATGATCTTTCCGTCTCCCGCAAAAAACCGCGTCTGGGCGAAACAAGAATCAATTTTTCGCTGGATGATAAAATCGTCATTCTGGTTGACGACGTGCTTTTCACCGGTCGGACCATCCGCGCTGCCATGGACGCCTTGATTGATTTTGGCCGCCCCAAAATGATCCAGCTGGCCGTCTTGATCGATCGCGGCCACCGTGAATTGCCCATCCGGGCCGATTTTGTCGGAAAAAACCTCCCGTCGTCGCTCTGGGAAGCCGTACGGGTGGACCTGGTGGAGAAAAACGGCGTGGATCAGGTGGTCATTGAAGAAGAAACTTAACCCAAAGATGACGGATCTGCATGAAGTTTGAAAGAAAAGACATTCTCGGAATAAAAGACCTGTCCGTCGATGAGATCAACTTGATCCTGGAAACGGCGGCGTCTTTTCTGGAAATTTCCACCCGTCCCATCAAGAAGGTTCCGACCCTGCGCGGCAAAACCATCATTAATCTCTTTTATGAACCCAGCACCCGCACGAGAACCTCATTTGAAATCGCCGGAAAAAGGCTCAGCGCCGACACCATCAACATTTCGGCGTCCACCAGTTCCATGGTCAAGGGAGAAACGCTCCTGGACACCGCCCGCAACCTGGAAGCGATGAATCCGGACGTCATCGTCATCCGGCACAGCGCCGCGGGCGCCCCGCACCTGCTGGCCAAATTCGTCAAACAGTCCGTCATCAACGCCGGGGACGGCGCGCACGAGCATCCGACGCAGGCCCTGCTGGATTTGATGACCATCAAGGAACATAAAGGGAACATCGCCGGATTGAAAGTGGCCATCATCGGCGACATCGAGCACAGCCGCGTCGCCCGCTCCAATATCTACGGCTTGACCAAAATGGGCGCCCAGGTGGCGTTGGCCGGTCCGGCGACCATGTTGCCGCGCGAAATCGAACGGATGGGGGTCAAGGTTTTCTCCAGAATCGAAGAGGCCATCCTTGATGCTGACGTGGTCATGATGTTGCGCATTCAGCTGGAACGGCAGAAGCAGAACATCTTTCCCTCCCTGCGCGAATACGCCCAGAGGTTCAGCCTCAACCCCGGCAACATCAAGCTCGCCAAACCCAATGTCATCGTCATGCACCCCGGGCCGATGAACCGCGGCGTGGAAATTTCCCCGGATATCGCCGACGACCCCTCGTGCTCCGTCATTTTGGATCAGGTAAACAAAGGGGTGGCTGTCAGAATGGCGCTGCTGTATCTGCTGGTCGGAGGTGGCGAATGAAGCTTCTACTCACGGGCGCAAGATTGATCGATCCTTCGCAGAATCTGGATTCCCGTCTGGATATTTTCATTGAAAACGGGAAAATCGCCAAAATCGGCACCAACCTGATCAAGGCGTCGAAATCCAGGGACACAGATAAAATCACCAAAATCATCGACCTGCCGGGAATGATCATTGTCCCCGGTTTGATTGACATGCATACGCATCTGCGCGAACCGGGTTACGAGTACAAGGAAACCATCGCTTCGGGCGCGGCCGCGGCCGTCGCCGGCGGATTTACCTCGATCGCCTGCATGCCCAACACTCTCCCCGTCAATGACAGCCGTTCCGTTACCGAATTTATCATCCGCAAGGCGGCGGAAGTCTCCCTTGCCCATGTTTATCCCATCGGAGCCATCAGCATAAACTCCGCCGGCTCCCAGCTGACAGAATTCTGGGATTTAAAAGAAGCGGGAATCGTCGCCCTCTCCGATGACGGCAGGCCGGTCATGGATGCGGCGCTGATGCGGCGGGCGCTGGAATACGCTCATTCCCTGCAGTTGCCGGTCATTTCGCACTGCGAGGATATCAATCTATCCGCAAGCGGCCTGATGAACGAGGGATATTTTTCTACGATCCTCGGGCTCCGCGGCATCCCTTCCATCGCAGAGGATATCATCGTCGCCCGCGACATTCTGATTGCTGAATACACCCGAACGGCCCTTCATATCGCGCACGTCAGCACGACCGGCTCCGTACGATTGATCCGTGAAGCCAAGAAAAGAGGCGTCAAGGTCACCGCGGAAACGGCGCCGCACTATTTTACCCTGACGGACGAATCCCTTCAGAGCTACGACACGCATTTGAAGGTCAATCCTCCCTTGAGAAGCGAACAGGACGTCAAGGCCGTCAAAGAAGGTCTTGCCGACGGAACGATTGACGTCATCGCCTGCGATCACGCCCCCCACGGACGCACGGACAAAGAGGTGGAATTCGAATACGCCGCCAACGGCATCAGCGGCCTGGAAACCTCGTTGGCGTTGAGCTTAAATCTTGTTCAAGATAAAACGCTCAACTGGCCGGAACTCATCGCCAAGATGACCGTCCATCCCGCGCGCATCCTGAATTTGCCCAAAGGAACGCTCAAAGAAGGAGCCGACGCCGACGTCACCGTCATCGATCCTCTCCGGCAATGGACGGTTGACGTTCAGTCGTTTCGTTCGCGCGGAAAGAATTCGCCGTTTGACGGACGCGCCATGCGGGGCAAGGCCATCCTGACCATTGTCGGCGGAGAAATCAAATACGATGACCGCTAGAGAAACGCTCAAAACCGCCGCTTTCGTTTTGCGCACCCTGCCTTACAGCGAATCGGATTTAATTGTATCATTC
>DAOSZO010000076.1:0-10104 GCA_035382085.1 Smithella sp. | reverse complement strand
AGCGGCGCCGCCGGTTCGACCGCCCATGATGCCTTGACCATCTGGCTGCCTGACCAAACGGTCACCATCACAGCCACGATGAATACCATCACATGGTTTTTATTTTTCATTCTTGGTCGCTCCCCTCGATTCATGTTTACCTCTCGTTATTTGCCAGCTTCTGCGGCAGCTGATGCAAAATGGAAACTGCCGGTCCGGCTCTCGCCAACTTTCCGGCGTTCACGGTCCAGACCCGTAACCTTCCAAAAGTAAGTTTTCCCGGGTTCAAAATTCTTTTTCAACACCAGCTGCGGCAACAGGTAGAAATTCTTCTTCGTGTAAGCGGAAAAAACCGGCTTGGCGCCCTGTTTCTCAAAAAACTCCACCAGGTAGAGCGGAGCCCGGAGAGACTGCCATTCGCATTTGACAGGAGCATAGGGCACTTCCTGGTTCTCCGGCGGACTCTTTAATGCCACCTCCCTCGGATTGGACCCGGCTTCCTCCGTCGTCACAAAATAGATCAGGGCCGGAGGCGCGAGCGCCTGTCCCGCGGAGGGCTCGGTGACAACAAACCTCAAGGTATGGGTTCCGGCCTCAAAGGTCGGCAGGGAAGGAATGTCCGGCGTCGCCAGCGTGATCTGCTGACCGCCGGAAAGAGGCTGGCTGACGTAGGACAGCAGACGGCCATCCACCTCCCAGTACCCCTTGAACAGACCGGCGCCGTTGTAGCGGATATCCGCGTAGGCTTTCAGGCCGGTCATGTTTTTCGGCACGGTGATTTCCGACCGGCCGTTTTCGAAATACAGGGCGATGCGCCTGATTCCGAAAGTTCCGCCCGCCTCCCCCGTCACGGTGACATTGACGGTTGCCGTATCCGTGCCGATGACGCCGGTGAAAACGCGCCGGTAGGAAAACTGCGCCGTTCCTCTCTCGAGCGCCCGTTCCATGACACCGACGGGAATGACAACGGTCTCCGTCACGGTTCCCCTTGTGTTGTTGATGGTCACCGTCAGGGGCAGATTATTATATCCGATGATGATGTCGGGAGTGAAGAAAATGCCCTGATTCGACGTCAGCGTTCCGGATCCTATGATGTAGCCGGAAAACTGGTAGGTCAAAACAACGGTATTGGACTGGCCCCGGACAGCGTTGACGGAAGAAGGCGTCACGCTCACCGCCGCATGGGAAAAAGACGAAAAGAGCAGTGCGGCAAACACCGAAAAAACGATGGCGGGAAAATATCTTTTCATAAAAAGCCCTCCACTCAGAACAAGATGGGGATGAACGCGTCAAGGACGAAGAAGACACAGAATTCATCCTTTTGAGCTGACGCGTTGATTTTGTCGATGTTTTTCAAATAATTGAAACGCAAAGCGACCGTCGGCCTGATGAAAGTTTTCAGGTGATCATGGAGCCGGTAGGCAATCAACGCCCGCGCGTTCCAAGCGTCGCTGTCCACGGAGTGATCGTCCGCCGTTGACGCGGTGTAAGTCCCGCCGAAGTCGAAAGAAATCCTGTCGTGGAAAAAGCGCGAGCGGACGTCAAGATTGTAAACATAGGTGTCCGTCCAGACATCCGTTGCGTGATTGCGCGTCTTGCTCCAGGTGAAAGCCGGCGCGACCGAGAGATTCGGCACGGGAGTATAAGCCGCCGTCAGCGCGTAGACGATATTCGTCGTGTCAGCGTCGGCGGGCGTTTTGTCGTCGGTGAGCGAATAGGAAGGCGAGAAATTAACGGAGAAGGCGCCCCTCGTGACTCCGATCCGCGCGGAGTAGGTGTCGGTGCTCGTGTCGATGGGCGTGCTGCCCGCCGGCTCGTGGGTGCTTTCCTGAATCATTTTCTGATAGGTCAATCCCAGCGGCAGCCAGGGAATTTTATTGAATTGGTAAGAAACGTTTCCCTGCGTGCTGACGATTTCCGGAAAGAGAGGATCCGATTCAACGTTATCGGTGTATCGTGACGCCGTCACGTTGAGATTCTGATCGGCTAAATTGATGCCGCTCTGCAGGGAAAAACCCTGCCGGTCTTTGGACAGCGAGGGATTCCCGATGACGCCGTAAAATTTGCCGACATACTCATAAAGCGCCTCATAGGTGAACCAGTTGACCAGACCGCCGATCTTCGCCCGGTAGGCGGAAGCACTCTTCTTTTCGAATTCATCGGCGGTGTCCGGATCGAAGCGGGCGAAATCCGCTTCCATTTCCGTCCGGAGACGGTTCTGCAAAAAATCCGTCGTCAGCAGAAACCCGACGACATCGCCCCGCTTGTTTCCCGTCGTGGTCGAATTCCCGTAAACATTGGACTGGCCCGATGAGGAACCGGGAATGGAAGCGGGCAGCCCCGCCGAAGAGGAATCCGCGCCGGTGATATAGATGGTCCGGAAATCAACCTTGTTCTCGAGAATTTTCATCCCTCCCGAAACCCCGATCAGATAATCGTCCTGGATGTCGCCGATGCCGATGCCGCCGTCCAGACCGTAGGTTTGGGTGCTTCGCGCACTGAAAACATTGGCGTACAATGAACCCGCTTCGCCGCTGAAAACCGTTCCTTTACGGGAAAAGCCGTAAATGGTGTTCTGCGTTTCATTGATGATGACATCGCCTGCGCTGAGCTTCATTTTGAAGCGGTCCTTCTCATAATTGCCCGTCAGCAACCAATTGGCAACGGTGAAACCTTTCTTCAGCGGGCTTATTGCAGGAATATCCTGATCGAAGTAACGCACGTTGGTGGTCAAAGCGACACTCCACGGCCCTTCTTTCACCCGACTTTCCGACGCGAGATTGCCTTCCAGTTTAGAACGCGTAATGCTCGCCGTGGGAGCAGGAGCGACGCTCTGGCCCTCCGTGTATAGGAGCGGAGGCGCATCCTCCGCGCTGTCCTCCATATACAGGGCTCCCTCATAGACAAAGGAAAGATCATTTTTCGAATAGGCTTCGCTGAAGGCTTCCGAATGCCGGAGCGTGAAATTCACTGCAAACTGACGCGGCGCGCCGTCGGCGCCAGTATAACTGACGGACAAAACGTGGCTGCCGGCTGTAAGCATCAACTCCGGTCGGTAAGAAAACCCGTCGGACGTCACCTCCAGCAGCGGGGTCACATCCATGCCGTCCACCATGACGACATAAGACCCCGACGTGAGGGGACAACGGAAAGATCCCTTGATTTCCGGACGTTTCCCGATGACCTGGGCATTTTCAGCGGGAACGGTAACGACAATGCATTCCTCCGCATTGGCCGGCACAGACTGAAACAAACATCCCATCATCACGATGAAAGAAAAAAAGCATAGAGATTTTTTAAACATCCGACGGCATTCCTTTCAAGGATAGAGACCGATTTTGTAAGTCCAATTTTATTGGTTCAGCGGCTTGGCTTTAGCGGGCAGCGGCGGTTCCGGCTGGGGATTGAGCCAGGTCAAACCGTTTTTGGTCGTGACCCTGACTCTTGACCCGACTTTTAGGCCGGTGAATTTCCCCGTCACGATTTTTTCAATGCCCTTATCGTTTCTCACCGTGATCCTGTTTCCTTCAATTTTCACAATAGTTCCGAAATAGCTCTCATCCGGGGGAGCCACGACTTGAGCTTTGCCGCCGGGCGGTTCCGGCTGCGGACTCAAAGTACACCCCGTAGAGGGAAATCCAAAGACCACCGTTCCGACAAATGACAAAACCACCAGCAGGTTCATCATTCTTTTCATGTCTTCTGTCCTCCTTATCTTTTTGTTATCATGGTTGTGTCCTGACGCATCGGGTCCCATAAAGCCGTCAGCCGGCCGTTTGAGCCGCCCCCAAAACTCAATCATGACTTTTTTTATTTTATCTTTTCTTAATTTTTCCTCTCTTTTTTTATTTTTTAAGCTCCTTGACGCTCAAGGTCTTGCGCAACAGGAAGGGTCACTTTTTTCTGGTAGTTTTTTTGGGATCTTTTTCAGCGACGGCATAGAAACTTTTGACCCGCTGGGCGTTTTCCTCACAATATTTTTTGAATTCTTCCCAGCCATTTCGATAGGTCGTGGCCAAGCTTTCCATGGATTTTTTGAAATCATCGGGCATCCAGGCGCTCTGCCGCAAAAATTGATTGAACATTTTTTCGGTCTGCTGTTGAAATCGGATCATGGAATCATCATCGAAGAACGACTCCATTTTGGAATATCCGCTGTCAACGGCTTTTCTAAAATCTTCACACTGTTTTTTGTAAATGGTTCTCCAGTTTTCCATCGCCTTTTTGCCTTCTTCGCTTGTGTACGGCGTCTGTTCAGCCCAATTCTTCAAGATGTTCTCCGCCTGCTCATGGAGCTTGGTAATCATTGAAAAATAATTGTCAAAATACGTTTTTTGCAGATGAATCATTGATTTGAGTAATGTGTTTTTTTCCATGATCGTCTCCTTATTGCAATGAAAATGGACAAAACAATCGCGTCCGGCCGAAGGCCAAACACACCACTGGAAACATCTCACCTTTTTTCAAAAAAAGAGTCTTCTCGTTTTTACAGCGGACTCCAAAAACGCGATTATTCCAGAATCCGTTCCGCGCCCACCGTGACCACGGTGGTTTTGATAACTCCCGACGGCTCGTTGGGAAAGACGATCATGAAGGGTATCCGGGCGTTGGGCATGACCCTGTCGTTGGAATTACTGGTGCCTTCCGGCCGTAGAAGTTTCATTAGGATTTCCTCTTCCGAGAAATTGGCAAGTTCCTCATCGGTCAAAATGTTTCCCGCGTAACTTGTGCGCTCCCCCAAAACGACGGCATAAGCGTCCAGAATTTCTCCCTTGATCATAATCCGCGCCACCGGATATTCCGCCGTGTTGAGCGCGAAGCCTTCCACAACGGCTATCTGACCCAGAATGTAATTATTCACTCTCCGGTAGCGCACGTCCTGCAACTTGATCATTTGATTGATATGGGCCCCGGACGTTACCGGCGGGGCAACACCCCTCAACGCGTCAATTCTTTCGATCAAATACTGGCCTGCTCCGATGAGCTGCGCGCCATAATCCGGAAAAACATAAAAATAAATCAGCGCCGGAATGACGAAAATGACCAGGATGGACCAAAGCGCCAATTTCCAGATCCCACCCGATTTCCTTGAAGCTGATTTTCTCTTTTTTGCCGGTTTTTTTATTTCCTCGATGCCTGTTACGGCATTCTCTTCCGGCGTTTCCTCAGCCTGTGGCTCGCCCGGTTCTACCTGCCTTTCCACGGAAGGAGTCGTATCCAGACTGATTTCCTCCTTGATGCGCCTTCTGGCCTCCATGATTCTGTCCAGAGATTGCGCGCCCTGCTTATCCGGATAGAAAACGGAAGGGGCCTCCTCCGGAGACGGCATTTCCACGGCCGCCGCTTCCTGATCCGCTGCTTCAGATTTTATCTCCAATACAACTTCCTGCGGCGGATTTTTCGCCAGGGGATTTTCCTGAAAATAGACGTGACCGCAGCGGCTGCAACGAAGCCAGACGCCGTTGCCCTGCATCAGCGAATCGTCAAACCGGAACTTTGTCCGGCACTGCCTGCATTGTATAATCATCGCCAACCTCTTGTCATGGTCCTATCACATAAATGTCGGGCGAAAAACGAAACTTTTCGTTGAAGTCCAGGCCGTAACCGACCACAAACCCGTCTTCGATGGTAAAGCCCACGTAGTCCGCCTCGAAGGGCACTTTCCTTCTCTTGCGCTTATCGAGCAAGACACAAATCTTCATCGAACGGGGGTTTCTTTCCTGGAGCCACTCCACAAAATATTGCAGCGTCAGGCCGGTATCCAGAATGTCTTCCACAATCAAAACGTCCCGGCCATTAATCGACGTCTCGATGTCCTTGGTCATCACCACCTTGCCGGAACTGTCGGAACCCGCGCCGTAGCTGGCCAAACGGGCAAAATCCACGGTGCAGGGAATGCTGATTTCCCGGATCAAGTCGGCCATGAAGATAAAAGCCCCCTTCAAGACGCCGATGATAATCACTTCGCGTCCCTCGTAATCGCTCGAAATCCGCCGGGCCAATTCCCGGACCCTCTGCTGAATCTCCTCCCGGGAGAAAAGAATTTTTTTGGACATTTCCGTCATGATCAAAGCCTTTGAGCCAAGGTGATTTTTTTCGTCCGAACGCGATGATAATCCCTACAGTAGCCAAAGTGGCCGTCTTATGTCAATAAAAAATTAATATAAACGGTTGTATGTGTTGACGAATTTTTCAATGTTGGACCAGACGAGCCGCTCGGCCTCCGCCAGCTGCCCGGCGTTTTCAAAGGTGGAAGACAGGCTTAAAAAAACGGCATTCAGCGGCGAGGGTTCGCGGCCGAATTTCTCGTAATCAATGTGGCTGATCATGTACTGGGAACCGTCAAAATAATACTTGCCCAATCGGTTGGTTTCCTGAGACCGGAAAGGCCAGTTGATTTTCCAGTTGAAATACTCCAGCGCGATATCTTTCAGCGCGGCTTCATCGAAAACCTCCGGCTTGAGCTCCCGACCGATTCTGTCCGCGATCAGGCGGAAATAGGTCGTCACCAGGTCGATGTCCGTGATGCATAGCCCGTAAAGATACCAGTCATCTATGATTTTGATCAAAATTTGAGACTGATGAAGCGGAATGAAATAATGACTCGGACAGAGATGCCCCGCGCAGAGCTCCTGTCCGTAGAACGAACATCCCCGTAAATCTACTCCGCCGTTTTGCTCTGGATGGAGCAGACAGCCGACCTTTTTTTCTTCACCGTCCAGAAAGCCCAGATACTCGCAGCAGTAGATCACCTCATAGCGCCTGGTGAAATCCTCCGCCGCCAGCGTTTCCGCGGCAAATTTCTTCACGTCCTGCGGATTTTTCACCATTGCGTGGAAACGTCGGGTCCGCTCGCGCAGCCGCCGCGTCAAAGCTTCGCAGGAACTGTTGACGTAATTATAAAGCCCGCAGCAGGCGCCGCAGGATTTCCTATGATCCGGCTGACATAAAACGAAAATGGGAAATGAGGTCATAAAAAACAGCTCTGCATCTTGAGGGGAGTTTCAAGCCCGGTCATTCAAAAACAATCGTTTTCAATCCATGGACAAGAATTTTGTGCTCCAGGTGCAGACGCAGCGCCCGCGCCAGTACGATTCTTTCCAGGTCCTTGCTTTTGGTTTGAATATCGCCGATGGTGTCGCGGTGGCTGATTTTCATCACGTCCTGCGCGATAATCGGCCCTTCGTCCAACTGCTCGGTCACGTAATGCGCGGTCGCGCCGATGATTTTCACGCCGCGGTCATAGGCCTGCTGATAAGGATTGCCGCCGGCGAACGCCGGCAAAAATGAATGATGAATATTGATGATTCTGTCCGGGTAGTGCACAAGAAATTTTCCGCTGAGAATCTGCATGTAACGCGCCAGCACAACCAGATCCACGTTCAGCTCGCGCAGGAGCCGGAGTTCTTTTTGCTCCTGCTTTTTTTTGTTTTTCGGGCTAATCGGAAAATGAAAATAGGCAATGCCGAACTGCTCCACCAGATCCCGGGCGTCTTCGTGATTGCTGATGACGGCCGCCACGTCCGCCGCCAGTTCATTCATGTGACGCCGCAGAATCAAATCGTGCAGGCAATGCAGATGCCGGGACACAAAAATAGCCGCGCGGGGCACTTCATCCGTAAAATGCAGCGCCCATTTCATTCGGAGCTGCCTCGCCAGAGGCCGAAACGCAAAGGGAATTTCTTCCCTCTCCAATCGAAAACCTTTGAGCTCCCACTCCACGCGCATGAAAAAAAGTTTTTCCGCCTTGGCCGTGTACTGATCGGCGTGCACGATATTTCCGTTGTGCCTGAAAATAAAGTCGGAGATCTTGGCCACCAGACCCCTGCTGTCGGGACAGGATAGAAGCAATATCGCGTTTACATCACTCATGTTTTTCCGCCTTCTTCATTTAGACGTGATTCTTATAGAAGGATTGACATTGCAGGTCAAGCGTAAAAATGCTAATGAGGACGGAGAAAAAAGCATCAAGGATCAAGGGGATGAAACTGATTGAAGAAATTAACCTAGACAATGGCTTGTGCCTGAAAATATTCGATCTGTCCCGTCCCATTGCGTCGGACACGGTAAAGGTGGAAGTTTTTTTTCAGGTCAAGATCGCTCTTAAGGAATCCTACTTCAGCAACGCCGAGGATTATCTCCAGGTCAAAAATGTCGCGGGCGATGAACTGACTTACGAGCACAGGCTGGAGAGGACCTTCGTTCCCAGGGAAAACGAACAGGCCGTGCGCACGGATTTAATCGAAACCTTCAGAAATAATTCGCTGGGCTATATCGCGGCGGCGAATTTCCCCTCAAAAATCGCCCTGTCCACGCTGAGAGACATCAAGAAAAATCCCTACAAATATCAGAGGCGCGCGCCGGATGACAACCGGGACTGAACCAGCGGTCGAAAGCAATACAAAGATGACGAACAAGAACATTCACCACGAATTTCTGCTTGGCGTGGAAAAACCCGGCCGCTATCTGGGCACCGAGGTCAATGCCGTCCGCAAGCGCCAGGCTGATGTGAGCTTTCTGCTGGCTTTTCCCGACACCTATGAGGTCGGCATGTCGCATCTGGGACTGCAGATTTTATATTCCATCATCAACGACATTCCCTATGCGCGGGCGGAACGCTGTTTCGCGCCGTGGCCGGACAGGGAAAGACAGTTGCGCGGCGGAAAAATTCCTCTCGCTTCTCTGGAGAGCCAAATGCCGCTGAAGGATTTCGACATCGTCGGTTTCTCCCTCCAATACGAGTTATCCTACACCAACATGCTCAACATGCTGGATCTGGGCGGTATTCCGCTCTGGCGTGATGAGCGCCGCGACGGCCACCCGCTGGTCATCGCCGGCGGGCCCTGCTGCTTCAATCCTGCGCCACTTTGCCGCTTCATTGACGCTTTCGTCATCGGCGACGGGGAAGAAGTGGTGGGAGAGATCGCCTCCTGTTTCCGCGACGCAAAAAACAACGCTCTGACGCGCGGCGAACTTCTCCTGGAACTGTCGAAACTCGACGGCGTTTATGTTCCCGCGGTGCACGGCAAAGATCGGACCATTCGAAAAAGAAATGTCCCGGATTTGAACCGGTGGAACCATCCGCTGAAACCCGTCGTGCCGCTGACGCAGACCATCCACGACCGCATCTCGCTGGAAATCGCGCGCGGATGCACCCGCGGGTGCCGGTTTTGCCAGGCGGGCATGATCTGGCGCCCCTACCGGGAAAGAAACCCCTCCCTGCTCATGGAAATGGCCGATCGGATGCTGCAGGCAACCGGTTATGACGAAATTTCGCTTCTGTCACTGAGCTCCGGCGATTACAGCTGTCTTGGGACGCTGGTGATGAGCCTGATGAACAAATACCATCGGCAAAAAGTCGCGCTCGCGCTTCCCTCTTTGAGGGTGGAATCGCTCAACACCCCCCTCATGGAGGAAATCAAGCGCACGCGCAAAACCAGCTTTACCCTGGCGCCGGAGGCGGGAACGGATCGCATGCGCGCGATGATCAACAAGGGCAACACCTCCGATGACTTGCTGGCCACAGTGGACAAGATTTTTGCCGCGGGCTGGCAATCGGTCAAGCTTTACTTCATGATCGGCCTACCCGGCGAAACGTGGGAGGATCTGGAGGGCATCGTGGAGTTGGCACACGAGGCGCGGCGGGTAGCGAGCCGCCGCGGATTGATCACCGTCAGTCTTTCGACGTTTGTTCCCAAACCCCACACGCCCTTTCAGTGGGAAAGGCAAATCTCTCTTGCTGAAATCGATGAACGGCAGGAATTCATCCGCCGGAAAATCCGGAGCCGCTGTCTCGGCGTGAAATGGCACGACGCGCGGATGAGCTGGCTGGAAGGCATTTTTTCGCGCGGCGACGAATCCCTGGGCGGCTTTCTGGAGTACGCTTTCCGCCGGGGATGCCGGTTTGACGGCTGGTCGGATCTCCTGCGCTTCGACCTCTGGGAGGACGCCGCTTCTCAAACTCAAATCAATCCGGAAGACTTTCTTCGAGAACGCAGAACGGACGAGACCCTTCCCTGGGACTACATTGACTGCGGCATAAGCCGCGAATTCCTGCTCCGGGAAAGAAGCCATGCCCGGTTGGGCCGGACGACTGCGGATTGCCGTTCTGAAGGCTGCCAACAC
>DAOSZO010000075.1:0-10122 GCA_035382085.1 Smithella sp. | reverse complement strand
GATGGTTTTAAAAAAGCTTATCCTGAAAAATTCGTTTCTGAAGATGAGATTTTCAGCCATATCCGTCGCGGAGATCACATCTTTGTGGCGTCCGGTTGCGGCGAGCCTCAATATCTCGTCCAAGCCATGATACGCTATGTAGAATCCAATCCCAAGGCTTTCTTCGACGCAGAGATCATTCATATCTATTCTCTGGGTCTTGCTCCCTACACCGGTGCAAAATATAAGGCAAATTTCCGCCATAACTCCTTTTTCATCGGCAACAGCACCCGGGAAGCCGTCAATGCAGGACTGGCCGACTACACGCCCATTTCCCTTTCTCAGGTTCCCGCCCTGTTATCCAGCGGTGTGGTCAGGATTGATATCGCCCTGATCCAGACCTCTTTGCCGGATGAACATCATTTCTTAAGTCTCGGGGTCAGCGTGGACATCGTCAAAGCCGCCACGGAAAAAGCAAAAATCGTCATCGCCCAGATCAATCCCAATATGCCCCGGATTCACGGAGACGGTTTCATTCATATTAAGGATGTTGATTTTATTCTTCCCTGCGATGAGCCTCTTCTGGAAGTATCCAAAACACAGACCAATGATGTCATTAAAACCATCGGTAAAAACGTGGCCCGCCTTGTTCAGGATGGCGACACGATTCAAGTCGGGTGGGGCGGATTGCCCAATGCGGTGATGGCCAGTTTATACAAGAAAAAACACCTCGGAGTGCATACGGAACTTTTAAGTGACGGACTGGTGAATCTCATCAAAGCCGGCGTCATCGATAATTCCAGAAAGACCATCGATCATGGCAAAACCGTCGCCTCGTTCTGCATGGGCACCAGGGATACTTACGCGTTTCTGGATAATAATCCTTCCGTATCATTCCGCACGTTGGATTACACGAACAATCCCCTCATCATCGGCCAGATTGACAACATGGTGGCCATCAACAGCGCGTTGGAAATCGACCTGACCGGACAGGCGACATCGGAATCCATCGGCGGCGTTTTCTACAGCGGCGTCGGCGGGCATCAGGATTTTATGCGCGGTGCTTTGTTTTCCAAAAACGGCAAAACCATTCTGGCGCTGAAATCCACCTCCCGCAACGACACGGTTTCGCGGATTGTTCCGGCCCTCAAGGAACAGGCTGGTGTTACCCTCAACCGCGGTGACGTGCGCTATGTGGTGACAGAGTACGGCATTGCCTATCTGCACGGCAAGAATATCAGGGAGCGCGCGATGTCCCTGATTGCCATTGCGCACCCCAAATTCCGGCCCTGGCTCATTGAAGAAGCGAAAAAACGAGGTCTGATTTTTAAAGACCAGGCTTTTATTCCGGGAAAACGCGGCGAATATCCCGAGGACCTAGAAACCTATATTACAACCAAAACCGGAAGGCAGCTTTTTGTCCGGCCGGTCAAAATCAGCGATGAAGAGCTGTTAAAAGATTTCTTCTATTCTCTTTCCGACAAAAGCATCGAAAGACGATTCATATCCTCCCGCAAAGACATGCCTCATGAAAGACTGCAAAATTTCGTCATCATTGATTACACGAAAGAGATTGTTCTCGTGGTCATCGATGGAGACAGGGAAAATCCCTTTATTGTCGCTGTCGGCCAATATGGCATTGATGAAAGCACGCATACGGCCGAAGTTGCCTTTGCCGTTCGTGACGATCAGCAAAATTCAGGAATAGGATTTGAAATCTTGAAATATCTTACTTATCTTGCCAAAAGACAGGGATTGCTTGGCTTTACCGCCGAAGTTCTGGTCGAAAACAAGCCCATGCTTCATGTCTTTGAAAAAGGCGGTTTTGAAATAAAGAAAAAAATTGACAGCGGCGTTTACGAACTGACACTGAAATTTAAAACATAATGCATACAAGAAGAATTTCCATTCATGAAACCCCATGTAAAAATTTGACAAGACCTGCTTTTAGTTGCTGGCGGCAATGGATGGTATCACCGGTGGCGGTTTCTTTTCGTTCCTCTTCGGCGGCGTTGCTGTGATATCCGCACCAACAAAGCATCTGCATGCACCTCTTCAGAATATGCGAACACATCGCCGGTCGTGAAGCGCAATTTTGCGCCCGGAATCGAGGCCGCCGGCAGGATGAACTTCCTGACAAGTCAGAAAACTGGATTTGCGATGGGTTTGAAAGGGGGATGGAAGGATTAAAAAAACTCCCCGGCCGCCACTCGCCCTGCGCCGTTTGATGCGCAAGGCGGTGTCATTCCCGCAGTGGCGGGAATCCGGTTGGTTTAGCTTTTCTTGAACAGCGCATCGAGCTTGTCTTTGGGATTGGCGCCTGCCGCGCCGGAAGATTTTGCCGAGTCTTTGAACCGGAAAAAATCACAGAAATTGGAGCGGACCTTGTCCAGCACGCGCTCCGCCTGTGTTTCGCGGCAGTCGTTGTAAGCCCCCGGCTCGTAGAAGAAGCAGTTGAGACAGCAATGCAAATCCGACCCGCAGGAAGGGCACAGCGCCTGCCTACCGACAAAAAAATCATCCGCGATTTCCTTTTTGCATTTATAGCAGACTTTCATGTGAAGAAAGATATAAGTTTATAAGGGTGGTCGTCAAGAAGTTTTGATGGTATGTTATTAATTTAACATTGTTTAGACGGATCGGTTACAATACAACAAACGCCGACGGTTCTGTTGGCATAAACCCCCTTAACAAAAACTGCAATTATAAGTGTAATAGTTTAATATTAAACATCAATCAACAAGATTTCTGTTTTCACATTCGGGATATTATGCCGATCCGTGTAATGTCCCAATTTATTCACCTGAGGTTTTCCGTTCCAACCAATTCTTTCCGCCGGGGATGCGCGCGACGAAAAACGAGTATAGTGTCCCCCAATTTGCGAAATTTGCGACACCGGGGCAATAATCAAAACGACTTTCTAAAAAGGCCCCGCGTCAGGCGTTTCAATAATATTGGTACATAGAAAGGGATCATCAGGGGGTTCGGATAATCGCGAATGATGCGCATGATGCGGGACGGTTTCAAATAAAACCTTCTCCAGGCCTCACGCTGATATCTGAACAGTTCCTCATCAGGAACATCGCTGAGATTAATGAAAACATCGCCGTATTCCATGTTGTCGTATCTCAATCGTGCGAGCCTTTCCGGACACCTGCTCTTCGCCATCTCATACATCACTGTGTTTGCAAACGGCGTTGCCGTAAAGAACGAACAGAGATGCAGAAGTGAATTGCAGGCGGCATCAATGGTCATCTGTATGTCGGATCCAGTTTCAGAGGGAAAGCCAAGCATAGTGAATCCATTTGTGAAAATCCTTTTTTTCGCAGCATAGTCGACATTTTTTTTAAATTTGGATATGTCTAATTCTTTACCGATCAGCTTTTGTATCCTCGGCGATCCTGACTCAAGAGCAAAACTGCAGTAATAGAGCCCTGCTTCTGCAAGGGCGTCTATGTCTTCGAATTTAAGTATATCGGTTCGCACCCCATTCGGCAGGGCTATTTTAATTCCGGGAACTTGGCGTGGCAGTTTTTCACAAAAATCAATCATTCGCGGCCGGTACAGGTTGAAAACATCATCGAGAAACTCGATGTCGTTGATGTTATACTTTTTTTTTAGATACTTGATCTCGCTGACAATTCTTTCGGCTGACTGATACCGAAATTGCTTTCCGAATATGCGGTGACAGTAAAAGCATTTGTAGGGACAACCCCTGCTGCTGAAAAGAGATGCATACCTGCTGCCCGAATTGAGAAAAAACCTTGTTTCTTTCCAGTAGAAGGGCAGGTCAATCAAATCATAGGCGGGTACTGGTAGTGAATCGAGATCCTCAATAAGAGGCACCTCCCCGGAATTGGCAATGATCATGTCGCCGTCCCGCCGGAATATGCCCGGCACGTTTTCAAGACCGCTTCCATCAAAATAATTCTGTATGATCCGTTCAAAAACGATCTCACCCTCGCCGGGTACGGCCGCGTCGAGCGCTGTATTCTGCAGCACTGCCGCGCCAAACGCCGAGACGTGAGGCCCCCCGGCCACAATGAGGGATCCGGGAAGAACCTTTCTTATCTGATGTGAAATATATGGCAGCAAATACGATGAAGGTGTGATCACGCTGATCCCGACGACATCAGCGTTGAATTCCTTCATCCGAAATACAATCTCATCTGCGGAGATATTTCTCTCCTTTTGATTTATCAGACGTATGTCCGCGTCAAAACGCGAGCGGAGGTACGCGGCAAGATGCATAATGCCGAGCGGCGGAGAAAGAATCGAGGACACCGGCGGACGGAATCCGATGCTCACAAGAAAGATGCGCAATTTTTTCATTTATCACCCCTTACAGTGGCGCGGGAATCTGTTCCCCGGACAAAATGTTTAATGCATTGAATATCCCTCAACGGCTTGCCCGTCTGTTCATGTCGATGTATTAATAATTCGTCTTCTTTCGTGTAGCCACCGGAGAGAAATTCGTTCCAGTCGCCGATTAGTTTCAATAATGGCGCTACTCTGACAAGTTTATTGTCTTTTGTTGTCATATGTGCTTGGGCACTGCTCCATCCAGTTTTTCCCGCCGAGAATGCGCGCGACGAGCATGCCGGCGACGTTGTCGCCGACGGCGTTGACCATGGTTGCCGGGGCGTCCACCAGGGTTCCAATCATGGTGATCAGCGGAAAAGCTTCCATGGGAAATCCGTAAAAGGAAATAATCAAGAGCTCGCCGATGGTGCCTCCGCCGGGAATGCCGCTGACGACAACGCCGGTCAATAAAGCAATGCCCAGAGCGGTTAGAATCGTTTCGATGCCGGTAAAGGGCATGTTGAAGACGCCGAACAGGAACGCGATTTTCAAAACGGCGGCCAGGCAGGAGCCCTCCATGTGCATGGTGGCGCCGACGGGAATGACGATTTCGCTGATGTCTCTCGGAATTCCGTTGTCATCGGCGGCCTGCAGATTGGCGGGGATGGAGGCCATGGAACTGCCGGTGGCCAGCGCGACGAGAGACGGCGGGATGATGTTTTTCCAGAAACGGCCCATGCCCTTGCCTCCGGCGGCGATAAAGGCGTAGAGGCTGAAGGCGATGAAGAAATAGAGAATCGCGGCGGGATAGTAAACGATCATCGCCCGCGCGTAGGAATCCAGCAGTTTGGGCCCGAAGGAGCCGATGAGATAGGCGAAGTAGGCGCAGAGCCCGACCGGCGCGTAATACATGATGAACGTGATGACCTTCATCATCACGGCGCTTCCCGAATTCAGGAAGGCGGCAAACGGTTTCCCGCGCTCACCCGCGGCCACGGCGCCCAATCCGGTTAAAATCGAAAACACAATCAGCGCCAGCATGTTCTTTTTGGAAATCAGTTCCGTGAAGTCGGAAACGGTAAAGGCTTTGACGAGCTGGTCGGAGATTTTCATCTGCTCAACATTTACCGCGCCGCCGAGATTCAGGTTGACGCCCACGGCGGGCGGATAAAGGATGACGGCGGCCATCATGACGGCGGAAGCAATCAGTCCGGTGGCCACAAAAACAAAAATCATCGCCGATATGATTTTCCCCAGACGCCGCAGATTTTGCATGCCCGCGACGGCGGAGGAAATGGAAAAGAAGACCAGCGGAACAATTGCGGTGAAAATGAGGTTTAAAAAAATGTCGCCCAGCGGCTTGAATTTCGCTGCCTGTTCTTTGTAAGCAATGCCCAGAAGCGCGCCGCTGATAATGGCAACAATCAGCAGGATTGAAAAACCGTAGGATTTCAGAACAGATGATTTTTTATTCATTTTTTCACTCGATCGGGAAGTCAAAATACGTGTTCGGATAGGGTTCGTTCTTCAGCGTGTAGTGCCACCACTCCAGTTCATAATTTTTGAAGCCATGCTTCTCCATGAGTGTCCTGAGAAGGAGCCGGTTGATTTTTTGCTGTTGTCCGATGCCGGGGTTTGCCGTGTGCGCCAGTTCGTGGAAACAGTCAAAACCCGTTCCCATATCGAGGCTGTTGTCGCCGAAGCGCCGGCCTGCCGGAAGATAACATTCTGTCAGCGTCTGCCCGGGGGTGTATCCGGCCTGCGGGGGAACCGGAACGGGAACAATCGTGAGATCAACGGTGCTGCCGCGGCTGTGGCTGGAGCGCTCGGCGATGTAGCCGTCCTTGAAAAGATTGCGTTTGTCCACGGTGGGGTAGAATTCTTTCCGGGTTTTCGTGTTTTCAATGTCCTTCGCCCACCGGACGAAATGATTCACCGCGCGTTGCGGGCGGTAGCAGTCGTAGATTTTCAGACTCAGCGAAAAGGGTTTCAAGTCTTCCTGAACGCCGGCCAGAGCCTGCGCCGCTTCCCGGGTGAGGTAGCATTTGGGGGCGAGGTAGCCGTCCACCCGTTCGCCCAGGAAGTTGTGCTCGCCCCAGTAGCGGATATCCAAAACGATATCGGGAATGACGGTTTGAATGTCCACAAAATTGTCCGACATTTTGTCGGGGCATTCGCATTCGGAGGCGCAAACCGGCAAATGCAGGCTCAGGGCGGCCAAGACGCCAATCAGAAAAATAGCTTTTGTTTTCATTGGATATTTCTCCTTTTAGTCTTCCGCTTCCAGGATGATGAGCGGGTGCGCCGCGGGATTGAGCCATTCCAGAATTTTTAAAATATTTTCTTCGGACACTGCCACGCAACCGGCGGTGGGCATCCCTGCGCATTTCCAAACATGCAAAAAGATGGCGCTGCCGTTTCCCCGGACAACCGGGTCGGTGTTATATTCGATAACGATGCCGTATTTGTAAAGATCGTCATCGCGCCGCATCCTCTCGAATGAGTCCGCCCGGGTTTTTTCGAGTTTGACCCAGCGGTTGTAATCCGGCGAGTCGGGGTCATCCACCCAAACATCGTCTGAAAGCGCCTGGCAGTAGGGCATTTTGGTGTTGACCGATTCGGGGTAGCCGAAGGCGAGCTTTAGGGGAAAAACGCCGGAAGGGGTTTTGCCGTCGCCTTCTCT
Source organism: Smithella sp. (assembly GCA_035382085.1). Lineage (GTDB taxonomy): Bacteria > Desulfobacterota > Syntrophia > Syntrophales > Smithellaceae > Smithella. The sequence goes on along the minus strand of DAOSZO010000075.1, from coordinate 3,158 downwards.
TTTTGCGCCAGGCGATGAAAAGCCGTTGCGGCCGATGGAGGCGTCAAAAGGCTCAAAAGCCAGCCGCCAGATATTGCCTTGCTTTTCAAGGGTGTAGAGTTTGACGAGGGTAAAAAAGACAAGGCCTTCATCCCGGACAAGAACAACCTGGGTTGATTTGCCGATTTTGTCCTTGTGCTTTCCAATCAGAGTGTCGGCATCGGGCTTTGTGAGCGAGGGAAGAAAGATGCACCCCTGCAGGGAAAATAAATATGCAAATGATTGAAATATAATGAAAATAAAAAAACATGGCCTTGTTTTCATCGAGAAATGGCATTCCTTCCGTGATATGGAAGCAAAATATGTCAAAAGCATAAAAAAATCAAGCAATAAGAAGCGGCAACTTATTTATTGACTTTAAAACTTCTTTTATGATAGCTAATCATTTCCGTTTATTGGCAAAAAGACTTGAGTAAGCAGGAAGCAAAATGTCGGATAATTTTTTCACATTAATGATTATTCCTAACCGCAAAAGCGGTGTCAAAAAAATATCTGTTCCCAAAAAAGTCATCCGCAATATCCTGATTGGTTGCGTTGCCCTCATTCTGGTCACTTTGTTTGTTATCTACGATTATGCCAGCATCAAAAGAGACAGGGCGGAACTCGCCCGTCTGAGGCAGCAGACGCAGAAACAGTCTCAGGAATTCCGAGAACTGGCCATGAAAATAGACGCTTTTTCCGACCAGATGGAAAGGCTCAGGCAACTGGATAAAAAGGTAAGGATTCTGGCTTCATACCAGACAGGCAAGGATAAAAATCTTCTGGTGGGCATCGGCGGATCCGATGATGAAACCAAGGTTCGTGATTTGTTGAACGCGGAGCACGAAAAACTGATAGAAGGCATGCGCAGCAGCATTGCCAAACTCAACGAAGATGCCGCGGAACGGGAAAGGAGCTTTCAGGAACTTTTGGCGTTTCTGCATGAGCAAAAATCGATTCTTGCCTCGACGCCTTCCTTATGGCCGATCAGGGGATGGGTGACTTCTGAGTTCGGCTGGCGGGAGTCGCCTTTTAGAAAGGGCACGGAATTCCACAACGGCATAGATATCGCGGCGCGGTTCGGCGCGCCGATTCTTGCGCCCGCGGACGGCCTGGTCATCCAAAGTTCCTCCGGGTCGCAGGAAGGAAATATGATTAAAATTGAACACGGCCATGGCTTTTCCACCTGTTATGCGCATCTGTCGAAAATCGCCGTCAAGGTGGGGTCGAGAGTCAAGAAAGGCACGGTTATCGGTTATGTGGGCGACACGGGACGCAGCACCGGTTCCCATCTGCATTATATGGTTTTGGTGAACGATATTGCGGTAAATCCCAAAAAATACTTGAGATAGAGGAGAACTTTTATCAGTAAAAAGACCTGAATTTTTTCTTCTCAAGGTGATGAGCGGGGAGGAATTTAGTTTTCATTGAGTGTTTTAGGAATTTGCCGGTAATTATACCGGTTTTTTTTTAGAAGGGATGGAGATGATAGAGAAAATTCTCAAATTGATTGTCGGTACAAAAAATGAACGTGAATTGAAACGGATTTCCGTTCTTTTGAACGAGGTGAACAATTTTGAGCCGCAAATGATGGCTTTGAGCGATGAAGAGCTCAGGGCGAAAACCGATTATTTCAGAGAAAAATTGCAGAAAGGCCTGACGCTGGATGATATTTTGACGGAAGCCTTTGCCGTCGCCAGGGAAGCGGCCCGCCGGACTTTGATGATGCGTCCCTTTGACGTCCAGGTTATCGGCGGAATTGTCCTGCATGAAGGCAAGATTGCCGAAATGAAAACGGGAGAAGGAAAAACTCTCGCCGCGACCATGCCGCTTTATCTGAATGCCTTGGAAGGAAAAGGCTGCCATGTCGTAACGGTCAATGATTATTTGGCCAAAAGAGACGCCGAGTGGATGGGTCCGATCTACAAATTCTTGGGGTTGACCGTCGGCGTCATCGTCAACGGCATGGATGACGAGGAGAGAAGAAAAGCGTATCATGCCGACATCACCTACGGAACAAATAATGAATTCGGATTTGACTACCTGCGGGACAACATGAAGTTCACGCTGGATGATTATGTCCAGCGCGACTTCCATTACGCCATCGTTGACGAAGTGGACAGCATTTTGATTGACGAGGCCCGAACCCCTCTGATTATTTCCGGCCCTTCGGAAGAGTCCACGGATAAATATTACAAGATTAATCAGGTCATCCCGCGGCTCAGAAGAGATCAGGATTACACCATTGATGAAAAAAGCCGCACGGTCACTCTCACGGAAGAAGGCGTTGCCCACGTGGAGAAATACCTGAATGTCCAAAATCTTTACGAGCCGAGAAACATCGAGTTGGTTCATCATGTCAATCAGGCCCTGCGTGCGCATACGCTTTTCAAGCGGGACGTGGATTATCTTGTCAAAGACGGACAGGTCGTCATCGTCGATGAATTTACGGGACGCGTCATGCCCGGCAGACGATACAGCGACGGACTGCATCAGGCGCTGGAAGCCAAGGAAGGCGTCAAGATTGAAAGAGAGAATCAGACCCTGGCATCCATCACGTTTCAGAATTACTTCCGCATGTACAAAAAACTGGCCGGCATGACGGGAACAGCGGACACGGAAGCGGCGGAATTCAAGAAAATATATAATCTCGATGTCGTCGTCATCCCGACGAATATGCCCATGATCCGCGAGGATTACAACGATCTGATTTATAAAACCGAAAATGAAAAGATCAAGGCGGTCATCAATGAGGTCAAGGAACTCAACAAAGTGGGAAGGCCGGTCCTGATCGGGACGATTTCGATTGAAAAATCGGAAATGCTCAGCAAGCACCTCACACGCGCCGGAATCAAGCACCATGTTCTGAACGCCAAAAATCATGAGAAAGAGGCGGAGATTATCGCGCAAGCCGGTCAGCGGGGCATGGTGACCATATCCACCAATATGGCCGGCCGCGGAACTGACATCAAGCTCGGCGCGGGCGTTGCGGAGATGGGCGGTCTGCACATTTTGGGAACGGAACGCCACGAAAGCCGCCGGATTGACAATCAGCTGCGAGGCCGTTCAGGGCGTCAGGGAGACAAGGGATCATCGCGGTTTTATCTTTCCCTGGAGGATGATCTGCTGCGTATTTTCGG
>DAOSZO010000074.1:0-10268 GCA_035382085.1 Smithella sp. | reverse complement strand
CCCCCTGACGAACCTGGTCTGGATCACCTCGATCGTCTCCATCGTCGTGACCTTTATTGCCAGCTATGTCCTGCTGGCCGATCTGCCCGCCGCCGGCGGCATCTCCCTGTGGCTGGCCCTGGCCATCATCATCAGCTGCGGAACCATTGCCGGCGCTTTGATTCCCGAGTTCACGAAGATTTTCACCAGCACCTCGTCCCGTCACTGCGAAGAAGTCGTCAACGCTTCCAAACAGGGCGGACCGTCCCTGAATATTCTTTCCGGTTTTGTCGCCGGAAACTTCTCCGCTTTCTGGCTGGGACTGGTGATCGCGTTACTGATGTTCATCGCTTACCAAGTGTCCAAAAATGCCGCCGTTATGGCGCTGATGCCCGCGGCTTTTACCTTTGCCGCGCCGGTGTTTGCTTTCGGTTTGGTGGCCTTCGGTTTCCTGGGCATGGGCCCTGTGACCATTGCGGTGGACAGCTTCGGTCCGGTGTCGGACAACGCTCAGTCCATTTATGAACTTTCCATGATTGAGTCCCGTCCCGACGCGAAAGATGTCGTCAAGAAGGAATTCGGCATTGCGCCTGATTTTGAACTGGCCAAGCATTATCTGGAATCCGGCGACGGAGCCGGCAATACCTTCAAAGCCACGGCCAAGCCGGTGTTGATCGGAACCGCCGTGGTCGGCGCGACCACGATGGTGTTCGGCATCATCATTCTGCTCGAAGGTCTTTTCGGTCAGGTCATCCAGAAACTTTCGCTGGTTCAGCCGGAAATCATTCTCGGCCTGATCATGGGCGGTTGCGTTATTTACTGGTTCACCGGCGCATCCACTCAGGCGGTGACCACCGGCGCCTACCAGGCCGTCGTCTACATCAAGCAGAACATCAACCTGGATAAGAAAGAAGCCTCCATTGAAGACAGCAAGGAAGTCGTGAAGATCTGCACCCAGTACGCTCAGAAGGGTATGATCAACATCTTCATCGTGATCTTCTTCCTGTGTCTGGCGCTCGCTTTCTTTAACCCTTACTTCTTCATCGGTTATTTGATTGGCATCGCCTTCTTCGGTCTCTTCCAGGCGATCTTCATGGCCAATGCCGGCGGATGCTGGGACAATGGCAAGAAGATTGTCGAGGTGGATTTGAAGATGAAAAACACGCCGTTGCACGAGGCGACCGTTGTGGGTGACACCGTCGGTGACCCCTTCAAAGACACCTCTTCCGTGTCCTTGAATCCGGTCATCAAGTTCACGACACTGTTCGGTTTGCTGGCGACGGAAATCGCGGTGACGATGACCAACGTCAATCTGAAGAATATCCTCTCGGGAGTTTTCTTCCTGATTGCGCTCGTTTTCGTTTACCGTTCATTCTACAATATGCGCATCGCCAGTGAAAAACTTGGTGAATAATCCGTGAAAACGAAGGGCGCCCCGACGGGGCGCCCTTTTTTTTGCTGATTTTTCGGACAGGAAATTTACTTGCTGTTGAGGACTTCGATGACCTTGTCGGAGATGTCCGTGCCGCCGGTGATGAAAACCTGCTTGTCGAGCACGATATCCGTCCCCGTTTTTTTAGCGACGACTTCCGTCGCCTTGACGATGTCATCTTTGATTTCGTTGACGGTTTTCTGTTGAAAACTCATCATCTCGTTTCTTTTGGGCTCTATTTCCTTTTCATACTTTTCGGCCAGCTTTCTCAACTCGATTTCCGACGTGCCTTTGTTTTTTTCCTTTTCAAACTGCTTTTGTTTGTCGGTGATTTCGTCTTGGAGCGCCTTTTCTTTTTGTTTGCTCTGCTCCTGAAACCGGATCGTTTTCTTGTAACTGGAAAAAACTTTCTGAATGTCAATGTAGCCGATGGACAGGGCATAGCCCGATGACGCCGTCCAACCCAAGCACAAGGCGGTGGCCAAGGCGACCAATAATGAATTTTTCATTTTTCTTATCCTTTCTTTTGTTTGTTTTTAACCGGTGATTTTTTTGCTCATTAACAGGATTTCCATCATCAAGCAAATCCTTTCTTTTACCAATCCCATTGAAAACTAATGAACATGGAACAAATCTCTATAGAGCATTTCGTTTCCGAACGAAGGGTTGTTCAGGGTGTTGATTCTGCGATCGGCGCTTGCCAGCATCCTGTTGAGAAACTCTCTTTCCTGAGAATTTAATTCAACAGAAACGTTTCCGGCGATGTAGAAAAGATCGTTGAAAATTCCGGATATTTTCGGGAAAACACGCGGAAAAACCAGCCGCAGGGTATTGTAATTGATGACTTGGGCGTCGGCAAAGGGGCGGTAGGACCATTGCGTGAAGACGCCCCCCGGGCTTAAGGCTTTCTCGACCAGCTTATAAAACTCGAGCGTGTACAAATTGCTGGAATAAATGACAGAAGGATGTTCGATGTCCATAATGATCAGGTCATAGGAGGCGGGAGCGCTCAGCAGGTAATTATAGCCGTCGTTGATCATCAGGCGGACTTTGGGATTTTGCAGGACGTCGTCGTTGAATTCTCCGAAACATTTTGTCGCTTCCGGCATCAAAGGATTGATTTCGACGACGTCAACCTTCTGCACTTTTGGATTTCTGACGATTTCATTCAAGGTGAAACCGCAACCCAAACCGATATTCAAAACGCGGATTTTATCCTTAGCGATGGCGTCCAGGGAGATCTTGGCAAAATGGATTTCACTGACATTGTGCTGCCGGAGACCTTCCGTGGAGCATTGAATCCGGGAGTCCACATAAAGATAGCGGTGCTGTTCCTGATTCATCACTTGGTCAAAGACACTCAGCGTTCCGTAAGGAGAATGGGAAAAAAAGATTTTTTTCCGGACGCTGATCTTTCGGAAATAAGAGGAATCATCGCGATCGGAAAAAAGCAGTTTGTCTTTGGGGAGGTATGTGCCGCCGCTTTCAGCGTGAGAGTATATTTTTACTTCCCGGTCGAAAGGATTGATGATCAGATACAACAGCACGGAAGAGAGGATGAAATAGAAGACGATCCAGAAGAACTTTCTGCTCTTTTGAAACAGAATGACGACTGCGATGATTAGATTGATCAGGACGGAAAAAAAGATCAGGGCTTTCAATCCCCAGAGAGGAAGAAAGAGAAATCCGCTGATCAGGGCTCCCGAAACGGCTCCAAAAATGTCCAGCGCGTAAATGGTGCCGATCTTTTCAGGCAGGTGTTCGATCTTTTCGATGGACATCACAATAATGGCGGGGAAAATCATTCCCATGAAGAATGTGGGAAAAAAGAGATAAAGCAGGCTGACAATGAGCTTGTTGACCAGCATCATGGCCGTTGAAGATCCCAGAAAAGGATATAAGAGATTGAAGGCGGAGGGAATAAGGTCATAATTGGGAAAAATAAAGGCTGCGTAAACGGCGACAAGGATCTGGACGGCCACGACAAATTTCTTTTTGTCGGGAATGATTTTCTCCATTTTTCCGAAAACAAAGCTTCCCAGTCCGATGCCGAAGAGGAAAATGGAAATCACGCTGGCGGCCGTCAGGGTGTTTTCGTTAAAGAAATAGTATAAAACTTTCGTGGCGATAATTTCATAGGCCAGACTGACAAATCCGGCAAGAAAAGCTGTCACCAGCAGCAATGGATAACCTGGGAATGTTCTGTTTTTCATTTTGTGCTGCTCATACCGTAATTCAAGGAATATATCAACCCTTTTAAGCGGATGGAGCGACCGGCGCGGCGGGGATGTTTAAGGTGTGAAGCGGCAGAATATCCTGAATGTGGAAGTTACAAGACGATTAAAACGGTTCCTCAACGAAACGATAAATTTTATGGTGTGTGCAGACCTCATAATATTTCTTCGATATTTTGCCGACCGCGTCCAGCGCACTGGGGTTCAGCCGGTGAATGGCGGCCTCGCGGATGACGATGCGTTGATAGCTTCCGTTGAGCAAGGGCACCTTGCCTGCGTAGAATTTCATGCTTTTGTCCTGCTCCGGCGGGTAAAACACCTGTAATTTGATTTCCTGGTTCAATTTATTGAACCCTTCTTCATTGAGTTCGATGCCGTTGACATTATAGCGGTAGGTCTGGTCTTCAAAAGCCGTCTCGCCGATGTCGTCCGGTTCATTCTCAAAGACAAACAAGTTGAAGATGTCGTCCTGGCTTTTGAAGATTTTGCGCAGCAGCTTGTCGCAGCTGGACAGACGGTCGGCCTGATTGATGGCGGGCGAAATCATGATTCTGGCATCGCCGTCAAAAAGAAACGACGGGGGGCCCTCGCAATAACAGATTCCGATTCCGAGCTCCAGCGCGGGCAAATTGTTTTCCTTGTTTTTTTCATTGTAGCGGCGGACGATCTGCAGGATTCTGACGGCCAGTCCACAGGCTCGGGCGACGCTGTAATTGACGTTTTCGTCATCCTCGTTTTCGAGAATGGATAAAATGATGGCGTCCCCTTCAATGAAGACTTTGGACGCGCCGTATTCGGCAAGGACGGAGGAAATGGGGTCAAAGAAATTCAGACTGAAATAAGATGCCGCATTCAGCCCTTTCTCTCTCATGGTTTGGTTGATGGCCATGGAACCGCGGATGTCGGCTTTGATGATGACATGATTGGCGATGGGCTTCTCTTCCTTGACTTTTTCGTCGGGCAGCAGAAATTCGAAAAGCGTGCGGTTTTCCCTGGACAGCAAAATAATTTTTTCTTCCGTCACCAGATTGATGGAATCCATCGCTTCCGCGAGCAACCTGAAATTGTAAAGATCCCGGTGGTATCGGGAAAATTCTTTCAGAAACATCAGGATGTACTGCTTTTGTTCTTTGGCGGAGCAACGTTTGATCTGTTGGACGGTCTGCAAGAGCGGTTCAATGGAGAAATCTTCGCCGTAGAGCGCTTTTATCCGTTTTTGCTGGGTGCGCATGGAGATTCTGGTCCAGAAATCGACCAGAAACTCCCTGATCTGCCGCGGTGTCATGGGCGGGCAGTATTTTTTATAGACGTCCTTCATTTCAAAATCTGCGACGATCTGCCGCAAGAGGCCGGATTGCCGGAACCGTCTGTAGAAATGGTCTAGGAGGATTTCCTGCTTGCGCGTTTTTTGGCGCCGCGTTTCAGAAGAAACTTGACCGGTCTGATTTTCCGGTTCGCCTTTTTCCCGGGCATCGAAGGCATTCAACAGCCGGTCCATATTGTCGGGGTCCATCATCAGAGCGTCATGCAGGTCATGATTGGGATCAAAAAAGGAGTCGTCCTTCTGAAGCTTGGGATCGGTTCTTTTGGGACTCAAATGGCCGAGGTCCTCGCGGGCCAGATCCAGCTGGCTCAAAAGTTCGTAAATGGTCGTTTTAATGCTTTTGTAATTATCGATGTCTTCCGAGCGCTGGCCCATCAGGACGTATTCTTCGATCAGGAAGAAATCATCATTGGGATTGCCGGTGTGCAGCAGGGGATTTGTGAAAAAATAGCTCGGCAAGATATCTTCGGAAAGAAAATGCGTTTCCCGCATATTCCGCAATTTTCGGTTGTTGACCTCCGCCAGGATCTCGAAAAGTTCTTTGCCGACGAAACGGGTGATTTGGTGATAATGAATTTTGACCTCGGAAATTTTTTCCTTGATAATAAAGACGTCGTTTTGATCGTGCTTGTCGGACAACTGAAAGATTCTGACCATTGGCTCGAGCTGATCCACCAGAGATTTGTATTGCGCCTTGATTTCCTGCAGAAATAATTTGACCAGCGCCGTTTGGGCCAGATAATCGATCTGTACGTCGGATGATTTTTTCGCTTTATTGATGCCGTCGAGCAAAACGTCGTTGCAGACGCGACGCAGATCCTCCTTGGCCGTTTCACAGGAATCCTTTCTGAATTCCTTGAAAAACATCTCTGTCTTGCTGTATCGGATCATCAAAAAGAAAGCGGCTTTTCTCAAGGCATTGTAAATTTGAGGACTGAGGTGCACGTCGATGTGGACATTGTCCACCCCCAGAGGAATCCGGTCCAGAGAATAGGGCAGTCGGTATAACTTGACGCCCAAATCCCTGACGCTCGGCAAAGTCTTGTTTCGTTCAAACAAATTGAGCATGTCAGTCCTGCTGAATCCTTGTCATCGCCGGAATGAAAATAAATCCTTCAAAAAAACTGCGCCACTGTTGCGATCGTCCGCCTGCGCTGCGCTTCAACGGCAAAACCCCCTGCTCCGGACCAGCTCCAATCCCTTGCAAAATCCCATCGAGCAGGCTTTTTGCAAATCGTCGCATCCTTTCGGGTTGTTTCCCAGCATGAAGTAAGCCAATCCTCGGTTGTTGTATGCGTTGGCGTAACCGGGTTGGAGTTTGATGGACTGGTCAAAATCATTGATGGCCAGCTGATATTTTTTTATTTTGTTGTATATGCTGCCACGGTTGTTGTACGCCTCGACGTAATCCGGTTTCAGGCGCAGGGCTTCATTGTAGTCCGCAATCGCGTTGTCAAACTGTCCGAGATTGTTGTAAACCGTTCCCCGGTTGAAATAGGCGAGCACGAATTCGGGCTTGAGTTTGATGGCGGCCGAAAAGTCCTGTATGGCCTGTTCGTTTTGATTCAGGTTTTTATGCGCGACACCGCGATGATTGAACGCTTCCGCGTTGTTCGGGTCGAGCCGAATGGCCTTATCCAGATATTCAATGGCCTTCTGCGGTTCGGTGTACTGCTTGCCGTCCCACAGCATGTTTGCCTCGTTAATCAAGTCTTCCACGTTCTCCGATGTCTTTGAGCAAGAGCAGACCAAAACCAGAATCATTATCAGGGAAAGAACAACTTTGCGCATTTTGAAACCTCCTTCAGGATATTAATTCTTATTTTTTAATTGTCATCGTCTTTGTCGGTCAAAGCAAATGTTTTCTGAGACTCCTCATTTCATCTTCAGGAAGAATTCCGCCGGATTGACGCCCAGTTCGGACGGCTGAATTCCTCGGATAATATTCAGAGGGGTGGCGCCTTCCGCAAGGGACTGATCAGCCAGGTAAATCATTTCCTGCCGCTGCCAGGCACCCTGGTCATCCTTGACCAGGCGCAAAACGAGCGGCAGGCTTCTCTCCGATTCATCGGGATAATCCATGACCAGGCCGACGCTGCCGTCATTGAGTTCCACCACGGAGCCGATAGGATAGACGCCCATCATGTGAATGAAGCGTTTCAGCAGAATTCTGTCAAAACTTTTTCCCGCTTCTTTCCACATTTCTTTCAGGACGTTATCCGGCGTCAGCGACATGGCCCGGTAGACCCTTTCATGCGTCATGGCCTCATAGACATCCGCGATGTGGAGGATCTTTCCGATGAGGCTCAGATGATCCCGGAACAGGGTTTTGGGATAACCGGTCATGTCCTGGTTGATGTGATGCTCAAAGGGGCCGAGGATAATTCTGGTGCGCAGGGACGGATTGGCATTCAGCAGAAGAATGTTCTTGACGCCGATGATGGGGTGCGCCTTGATCAAGTCCCACTCCCCGTTGGTTAACGCTTCTCTTTTGAAAAGCACTTCCTTGGGAACCTCCACCTTTCCCAGGTCATGAAAAAGACCGCAAATGGTCAGGTGTTCGAGCGTGATGTCCGACAAGTCGATATGGCGTCCCAACGCCGTGGCCAGAAGGGCGACATTCACCGAGTGCGTGTAGGTATAATCATCGTACTGCTTGATCGTCGACAATCCGATCATCAGGGCGGGATCCACCCGGATCAAATCGACAAAATTTTGAGCGAGCCGTTTTGTTTTGCGGATGCCCGCCATCCCCCGGGAAACCTTGTCGGCGACCTCCCGGACCGCTTCGACCGCCATCAAATAATTTCTGCGCGCCTTTTCATAACGCTTGTCTTCCGGACTTTCGCCGTCCCAGAGCATGTCCTCGTCTTGGCGGGGAGAAACCTGAAGCCAGGAAATCTTTTGTTCATTGAGCTTCTGTTCCAGCCAGGTCAAAGGACTGTCGGCTCTGACGGCATCGTTGAACAGTCTGGCAAAAGCGATGATGTGTTCCATAGCGGCGTCGTGAGACGCTTGCAGGAAATTCAGGCTTCCGACGCCGCGTTTCAAGAAAAAGTCAATCATGTTGTAAACGATGACGGCCAAATCCCGCCGGTAGGGAATCTTTTCACCGCCCAAATGAAAACGGCCGCGGTAAAGCAAGAGGCTTGAATCGCCGCTGCCGGTCAGTTCTTTCAGAATCGTCTGAAAGGAACCGACACTCATCCTGACCAGTTGATTGTTATCCTGGTAGACGCGAACCGTATTGATCATGTGGTACAGGGATCTGATGAAATCATGCCCCAGTCTTTCGGCGACGGATTTTTTTTCCGACATGATCATCCCGCTCCCTTGGTTTTAAGTAAGGATTCTTTCATGGCCGATCGCGCTATCTTCCTCAATCCCGGATGAAAGCTCTTGCTGACCGCCTGAATGACTTCCCGGGCTTCCGGTGCATCCAAGTAGGCCAGTGCCAGAGCGGCCCCCTCGCGATGGGAAGACTTTTTCAGTCCGGCCATCCATTTTTTATGCAACAGGGTGTCTCTCAGAAAGGGAACCGCGCGTGCAGATCCGCATTTGCCGAGTGTTGCAAAAATTTCTTTGACACGTTCGCCGGGTTCGGCGGATCGTTTGGATTGTCCCAAATACCGCAGGAGAAAATCCTCCGCCATCTCGTTTCTTGACTGTCCCATCTGGGCCAGGATCAATCTTCGGACTGCGTCATCCGGATCGTCAATCAGTTCGAAGAGGGAAGCCGTTTTGCTCCCATGCGTCTGACCGATTGTTTTGACGGCCAGTTTGCGGATGGCCGCCGATTTATGCCGCGCCAGTTTCACCAGGTTCTTGAAAGACGGATCGCCCTCCATCCGGGCAAGCAGGGGAATGAGTTTTTCAGCAGTTTTTTCATCGGCGGCGTTCACCAACGAATCCAGGCAGGTTTCATCCTGTCGGATGAGCGACAGGACGGTCTCCTCGACGATTTTTTCCAGTTGCGAGGGTTGTCCCAGAAGCAAAAAACGCACGAGCGTTTCCGCGGAGCCGGGCTGAAGATGCCGAAAGATATTCTGAAACTTTTCAATCTGTTTGGCGTTGACGCCGCTCCAAATCTTTTCCAGCGGCTTTAAAATTCTGGCGTCGGACGTGATCTGCTCGTAAAAGGACTGCAGCTGCTTTTGAGCGGGCGGCGACTGCAGCCAGACTCCGTCGAGAATTCTGCGGATGCCGTCCAGGATAACAACGGCGCATTCAAAATCGTGTTGACGGTACGAATCATCGAATTCTTCCGACAGGACGCCCAGAACAACGTTGAAGTCCTTGGCTTCATGAAGCTGGAGAAGAAGATCCAGGAGCATGCTCAGATGTTCCGTGCTCGGCATCATTTCTTCCCAGGAAATCATTTCCTGTAATTGTTCTTTTTCTTCGGGGGTCAGAACGAAATCTTCCGGGTGGATGGCCGGGGCTTCCTCCCAAGCCCGGGCGGCGGGCGATGTGCCGGTGAGGACTTCTTCCGGTGTCTCGCGGCTTTCTTCCGTTTCTGAAATTTCCGGTTTGACGGCGCTTTCTTCCTGTTCCAAGGCCTGTTCGGTCACAAAATCATCGGCCTCATAGAGAATATGATCAAAGTGCGCTTCCCAAAACGCCGTGACGATATCTCCTTCCGGCTCCGTCGTTAAGGTTGAATACTTCTGGATGATGAACAACACATTTTTGATTTCTTCCAAGTCAATGCCTTCCGTGAATTCCAGCCAGCGTATGCCGTCCCTGAACAGCGTGAAGGGCAGGGTGCCTTCTTCCAGCGACCCCTTGTGAACCTCTATGCCCTGGCATAAAACCCGTTCTCGCTCGACCTCGATTTTTAAATCGCCGTATTGGCGGATATAATGGGAGAGGGATTCGTGGAACTGCCGTATGGAATTGGCGCTGATACTGTGGCCTTCGGGATACAGGGAGACATTCTTGCAGGTGAGCAGAAGCTGGGTGAACAATCTTTTGGTGTCGTCCGTGCTTTTCCGTCCGTTCATGGCTCAAGCCTAGGAATTGCAATCTTTGTTTTCAAACCATTCATCTCGGCGCGCACTTCGGTGAAGTCCGTATAAAAGTTCACGCATTTCAAATATTTCTAAATGGTTTCTTTGTTTGAAAGTATAGGGAATAGCTTTTTTGATGTCAAGATAATCTTGCTTCCGACACCCACAGGCGGACCGTCAGATGCGAAAAATGGGAAAAGGGTTTTCGAAGGAAGCATGGACGGTCTTTGAAGGAAATTTGGTAGCGGGGAGAGGATTTGAACCTCTGACCTTTGGGTTATGAGCCCAAC
>DAOSZO010000073.1:0-10573 GCA_035382085.1 Smithella sp. | reverse complement strand
GCCAGATTGATAGTAAAAGGTTCAATGGAATAACCATATTTTATTCTTCCGGCAGGCTTGGATGAGTTACCGAATAAAGTGCCTGTGCTTCCTCCATTCATATAACCTACATCAAAAGTGCCAATGGGTAATGTATAATTGATATAAGCCCAGTCAATCGCGATGTTTTCATTTTCTGAGCGGCTCCCTGCCGAATGTACGGTTACTGACGGTGGTTCCGATTCCGTATTTCTCGTTCCACCCCAGATTCTTTCCATCGCGTCAAAACGGGTGACCAGTTTCAATCCCGGAGAGACTATGAAATCAGTTCCTACGCGCAGCCTCTGATAAAAAAAGGCCGTACAAGGATTTGTTTCCGCATCATCAACCCTTGTCTTGTTCAGATACAATCCGGCGGCATAATATTCGCCGGTGATTTTCATATCGACTGCGAAAGCCGACGCACTGAAGGCCATAACCAGCCCCAGCGACAACAAACTTAACCAAAATTTCTTCATCCTTTCCTCCTCAATTAGTTTTTTATCTATCTTAAATGAGAATATTTTCTCATCAATTACTGAATCCTTATCGACGATTATTTATTTTGCGCTTTCTGCCATTCCAGAGAATTGGGGAAGAAAAGCGGTGAACCGTACTTGTCCTTTCCAAAATCCCTGATAATCAACTGGCCTTTTTCCGGGGAAACTAGCCAGTTTACAAACATTTTTGTGTCTGTTGCATTGACTTCGGGGCACTTGGCCGGATTGACCTGGATCAAAGAAATGTAATTTAAAAGAGCTTCATCACCTTCAACCAGTATAGATAATTTGATTTGATTTTTTATAGATAGATACGTCGCCCGGTCAATGACGGTATAAGCTGCTTTCTGATCGGTGTATTTCAATGTGGGAGCATTGCCTTCCGCGCCCTTTTCGTAAACGGAATACCACGCGCCTTCGGGTTTGATCCCGGCCTTTGACCAGAGTTCCATTTCCGCCACATGCGTCCCCGACTTGTCGCCGCGGCTGATGAACAAGGAACCTTTCTCCTTGATTTTCTTCAATGCTTCCGCGGCTGTTTTTGTTCCCTTGATGCCCGCCGGATCAGCCGCCGGACCGACAATCACAAAATCATTGTACATCAGAGGAATTCTCTCCGTGCCGAAGCCATCGGCGATAAATTTTTCCTCCAGGGATTTGGCATGAACCATCACCAGATCAATGTTGCATTTTCTGGCAATATCCAGAGCAGCTCCTGTACCCGCGCCCACATGGCGGACACGAATGCCGGTTTCTTTTTCAAACTGATCTTCCAGAACACCGACAATACCGGCGTCAATCGGGCCGATGGTGCTGGATAAAAATACAAATTTGTCTCCATTTGCGGCAAACGCCAGAGATGACCAGATTAAAACAAACAGCAGCGCGAGATTTCCAATAATTTTTCCCATTTCTTATGCTCCTTCCATTTTATTTATCTAAGAATGCAGAATACGTCCAGCATCTTTGAAATAATAATGGCCGATTTTTTCTATGCGGCTTTTAAATTGATCCGACTGAAGCGTCTCAATGAAATTCTGAACCGCCGGATGGAAAAACGTCTCTTTGTCCAGAATCATATCGAACCGTTCGCTGACCAGCGGCTGAAAATGCAAATCCATAATTTTCGCCACGGCGGCCGAGGCGATTCCCACATCCGCCTCGCCGGATACCAGGGAAAGCCCGACTTCAAAATGCGTGTAAACTTCATGTTCGTACCCGCTGATGCGATTGGCGGATATCCCCCTTCTATTCAATTCATTATCCAGCAGCACGCGGATACCGGAGCCGGCCTGCCGGTTCACGAAACGAATCTTCTTGTTTGCAAGAGAATCCCACCCTTTAAACATATTGGCCTTGGCCCTGACAACCAGGAAACCAACCTGACGGTAAAACATATTGACGACAACCGGATGTTGATCGGGGCAATACTGTTTTAAATAGGGCGTATTATAGTCGCCGGTCTGCGGATCAAGAAGATGAGAAAACGCAATGTCCGTAAGGCCGGTATTGAGGGCCTGCAACCCCCCGACACTGCCGGTATTGGCGGAAAAAACATGGAAATCGGGGTGATCCTTCCGAACGGCCGCAAGCAACAAGTCCAGGACGGGATCATTGCTTCCCGCCGCCAAAAGCGCTCCTTCTATTTTATTGACTTTTTTTCTGGCCTGCTGGAAGCCATCCTGCACATCGGCGTGGATCCATTCATCAATCATTTTTTTGGGGAATATCCATTTCCCCGTCACCCGGGTGCAGGGAATTTTTCCGGCCTTGATGAGCAGATAAACCTGCTTTTCGTGGATACCCAAATACCTGGCTATCTCTTTCGTATTCATCAGTTCGTCGGACATAAACCCTCCTTGACCAAACGGAATTTTTCTAGAAATTTTTGTTTCAAAAGTCAAGAATTTTTTTACTTATAATTACTTATCATTACAAATTATCGTAAAAATGGCATGCACGATAATCTTGTTGACCTTTTTTGTTCCTTTCGCTATGAATGCGTCTAAATAGACACCGGCAAACACAAGGAGATTGCGGATGAGCATAGAGATCAAGGCCCCAATGACTGGAAAAATAATCAGCATCGTCGTGAGCGTTGGAGATCAAGTGAAGGTCGACGACGAAATGATCATCATGGACGCGATGAAAATGGAAATTCCGGTTCAGTCGCCGGCGGACGGAACCGTCAGGGAAATCCTGGTCAAAGAAGGAGATTCGGTCAAAACCGATCAGGTTCTAATGGTTCTTGAATAACCGTCTGGTTTTCGGCGGAAGATAATTTTTCTTCCGCTTTTTTGAGATTTTTAGACACCAATGCGCCTTTTCGTTTATTTCATGAAGGAATCGTATATTCCCATAATCATAATACCGGCGATCAACAGCGGGACGACATAGCGAATCAACAGGGCCCACCATCTTCCTATGGCCAATCCTCTTTTCCCTCTGTTGGCTTCTTCAATGGCTTTTGCCGGCCCCCAGAAATAGCCGGTGAAGATGGCCGCAAGAATTCCTCCGATCGGCAGGAACACGGAATTGGCAAACCAATCGTAGGTATCGAGAATGTCCGTTCCGAGACCCGGAAATGAAAACCCGCTTAACACGCTGTAACCCAGAGCGGGAGGAATGCCCACAATAAAAATAATGATTCCCATCCAGACGGCCGCTTTCTTGCGGGGCCATCCCTTTTCGTCAATGAGCCAGGCTGTCACCACCTCCAGCAGGGATATGGCCGACGTCAGCGCGGCAATCGCCAGCAGGACAAAAAACAGAATACCAAAAACAAGTCCGAAGGGCATTTGCGCGAAAACCGCCGGCAGCGTAATAAATACGAGTCCGGGGCCTGCTCCGGGTTTGAATCCCAGGGCAAAAACCGCGGGGAAAATGGCAAAGCCGGCCATTAACGCAACCAAGGTATCCAGGCCGATGATCCACGCGTTACTGCCCGGAATATCGTCCGTATCCTTAAGATAACTTCCGTAGGTAATAAAAACCCCCATGCCCAGGCTCAATGAAAAAAACGCCTGAGCGAGAGCCGCCAGAAATGTGCGTCCCGAAACTTCGTTGAAATTCGGCTTCAGGTAATAAACGAGGCCGTCAACGGCGCCAGGAAGCGTCACCGACCGGATAATTAAAATAATCAGGATAAAAAACAATATCGGCATGAGAATCAAAGACCACCGCTGGATTCCATCGACAACGCCGGACGCGATAATGCTGATGGTCAAAAGCATAAACACAGCCGCCCAGACAATCGTTTCCCATGAATTTGCAATAAGGTTTTTAAAAACCGCCTCATGATTGATGCCGGGGTTTAACACGGCGATGACGACCTTGTAAATATAGGCCACGGACCAACCGGCAACCACAATATAGTAAGAAAGAATGATGAAACCGCTGAAAACACCCAAGGCGCCCACCAGCCACCAAGAAGATTTCGGAGCTAAAATCCGGAAAGCCCCAACGGGATCACGCTGTGAAGCCCGTCCCAGAACTGTTTCATTCACCATCAGAGGATATCCCAACAGAAAAACAGCAATCAAATAAATCACAATGAAAGCCGCGCCGCCGTGCTCGCCGGTCATGTAGGGAAATCGCCAGATATTGCCCAACCCGATCGCGGAACCCGCCGCCGCCAGAATAAAACCCACGCGACTTGCCCAGTGTTCACGATTATCTTTCGACCCGTTCACAACCCTCCTCCTTTTGATTCCAACGACATGAAAAACCGCGTTTCAAACATCAACGCAAAACCACGCTGGGAAGCTTTATACTTTCCCCGGCCCGTTAAATCAATGCCAATTTTATTAAAAAGCGCCCCCCAATGAAGCGTTACGGATTTTTAAAAAATTTATTCTCCAATAACACCATCAAAATATTTGACAGAAAATGACAAATAAAATAAGAATAATTATCCAAGGAGTAAAAAATGTTTTTGGAAAATGACCTCAGGGCGATAGACAAGAAATTGCTTATCCAGGCCGGAGAAAAAATCACCAGAAAAAAACTGGAACATGTTTCCGGCATGCCCGGAAAAATCACGTACCAGCCGGTCAAAGATACTTGGCTGATGAACGATTTAATCCTGACCTTCAATGACAAACGCTACACGAACATTCTTTATCCCCAGGACATCAATCAAAAAATCATCCGCAGCGCCAGTCGTTTAAAAATACCGGAAAAAATCATGGCGGAATTGGCGTTTATGAAAAAACTTTCCCCCTACACATATCACCACATTCTGATTATTGCCGTTTTGGCGGCCAAAATATCCTTTGACCATTCCATTAAATGTGTTTTCTCGCATGACATGGCGCTGCTTTTGAGTCTTTTTCACGATATCGGAAAATCCCGGATCCCCTTGAGCATTCTGGACAAAACAACGCCCATCACCGTCAGTGAACGCAAAGTATTGAGTTCTCATCCGCTGATCGGTTACGGACTTCTGCATTATTATTTCGGCAACCGGCACAGAAGATACGCTTACTCTTCCTATGAGCATCACGAAAGACTCGACGGTTCCGGCTATCCGCGGGGAATAAAAACGCTTAACAAATATTCTCAGCTCATCGGCGTGGTGGACACGCTCGACGCCCTGATATCCGAAAGGCCTTACCGAAGCAGACCCTTCACCCTGAGGGCGGCCATTGACTTTTTGTTGGAGGAAGCGGAAAAAGGCAAATTTAACAAGAGCCTTGTGCGCACGCTGATTATTTACTCCCGCAGAGAAAATCCCGGCGCCAAAATCATCATCGGCGAAAAAGGCAGGGATAAGGAACCGGAAGACAACTGCTACGGGAAAACGGTCAACGATTAACAAGGCTTCTTCCGGCCGTGAAAAAAATCATTATCCGACCTTCAAATAACAACCGCTTGGGCCTCGGATTCAAAAGCCGTAAAATCTTCCCTCTTTGTCAAGGAGCGGCCCCTGAATGATTCAACCATGTCCCGTCCCGCATGATGAATAAAAATACCGAAAATATTTTCAGACCATCCTTGAAAAATTATCTGACATTTTGGAAACCGTCTCTTTCCAGAAGATTGACCCTTTCCTTTACTCTTTTCGGAATCTTCGTCGGATACGCGGTTTTCATTTTTCTGACCATTATCTCAACCAACACCTTGATCAAACTGGCTTCCGAAACCGCGCGTCAATACATGTCCTTATCGTCCGGCGGAATCACCAGCGCCCGTCAGGCCGAATTATTCAGCATCATCAACCAAGGCATTTCGGATATGGTCAACACTTCGGCGCCGCTGAAGAAAATCTTCCCGTCCCTCAAAACCGAACTTTATTGTCAGGAAAACGGAAAATGGCTGCGCACCTATGCGGATGAGCGGGGCAGAATCAAATCAGAACCAGCGGGCGACAAAAGCTTGACGCAATCGCTGGAAAGCGCCAAGGAAAAGATGCTGCTGACATCTTCCAGATTCTTTTACGGCGCGGGTGACATCATCAACGTCAAAATCAACATCACCCCCCCGACGGAAAACCGCCCGCAAATTATTTCTTTTGACATTCATCGGACAGGCCTGATGAAAATGATAAAGGAAAACATCAGCAAAGCCGTTCTCTTTTTTATCGTCCTATTTCTGATCTCACACACGTTGGCGCATTTTTTCAGTTTTTTCCTGGCCCGGCCGATTGAAAAACTTGCCCGGGAAGCCGACCAGATCGCTTCCGGACAGTATGAGCGGCGCTTCACCACCGATCGGAAAGATGAAATAGGTATGTTGGCTGAATCGCTCAACACCATGGCGTCGCGCATCATTGACGGCACCCGAGAGCGGGAAAACATTCTGCTCGGAATTCTGATCGCCCTGACCAGAGCCATAGACGCCAAATCCCCCTGGACACGCGGACACAGCGAACGGGTAACAAAACTGGCGGGCGATATGGGACGCGACCTTCTTTTGAACGAAGATCAGCTGCGCAGACTAAACATCTCCGCCATTTTGCATGACATCGGCAAAATCGCCGTGCCGGAACAGATTCTGGACAAACCGGGCAGGCTGACCGATGAAGAATTCGCCGTCGTCAAAAAGCATTCACAAACCGGCGCGGACATTATCGCCTCGATTCCTTCCTATGAAACGATTCTTCCGGGCATTCTGCATCATCACGAACGTTGGGACGGAACCGGTTATCCGACGGGCCTTCAAGGAAAAAATATTCCCCTTTTTGCCCGCATCATCTGTATCGCCGACGTGTATGACGCTCTTTCGGAAGACCGGCCCTACCGTAGGGCATGGGATAAAGACCAAATTGTGCGGTTTTTCGAAGATCAGAAAGGAAAAATGTTCGACCCGGAACTGGTGGATGTTTTTCTGAAAACAATCGGCGCGTAAATTTTACAACAAAATTTTTCTTCTCGCCGATTGCTGAACAATCTCTCCGCAGTACCTGCATTTGACAGCGTCTTTTCTAATTCTGGCGCCGCAGGATGGACAAGCCTTCATCGCCTCCGCATCGCTCTTGTCCGTTATCGGCGCAACAAAGATTCCTTCTTGCACTGATTTCTTGACGCCGGCGGATTTTTCTTCCTTATTTTTTTCCTGCAAATTGGACCACTGTTCGACCGGAATGACCGGCTCATCTCCCGGCTTCACTTCTCCAGGCGCCACAGAATTATTTTTGCCGTACAGCTCATCCACCCGAGACCACTGATCCAGCGGGATGATATCCCCCGCGTCCTTAATTTCATACTCGCCTTGAGGAATTTTTTCCTCGGAAGCATCATCCGCGGGAGCAACCTTCCTTTTGAATTCTGAATCGTCGGGGAAATCTGCCATTGACTTTTCTCCGTCAAAATTGTTCTGCCAGATTCTTTATAAAGGAGCGCCACGGGGAATGTCAAATAAAAACTTGTGGTTTCACTGCTCTGACGATTACATTTTTTGCACAAAAAATATTATTTCCGTCCCGACTGTTTCATGAACCGCCAATGAGTGCTTTTCACCCCGACCTTCAAACCGCCAACGAAAATCTTGACGGGAGATGAAAAATTAAGATAAAATATTTACACATTAAGCTTAGAAATTCTTGCGCATCTTAAAAAGTTCCGTCGCTTCGTTCCGTGCCCAGACGCCATAAAGCTCAAAGGAGATTTCCTTATGAAAAACGGAAATTTTCATTTTGACTCATTCTCCAGATGCTCCAGCTCGGACAACAAGCCTCTCCAACCATGCAAAAAACACCACGAACTGCGGTTTGCACCTAAAAAGCAAAAGTTAACCGACCAACCCAATGATTTTCTTTATAGAGAAAGGAGGACAAATCATGGATAAACTTCACTTAACGCCGCAGGAAGAAAACGAACTTTTGCTGATCCTGGAAAGATATTTGCCCGATCTCCAGTTGGAAATAGCCAACACGGACAACAAAGAGTTTCGCAAGGAGCTGAAAAATCGCGAGGCTTTCATGATCGACCTGATTGGCCGTTTGAAGGGCTAAACCTCTTTCGCGGACTGATTTTTTTGTTTACCGGATATCACCCAGGCCTCGGCAAACCAAGCGAACCAGCAGATGACGGGTTGCTCGATAAAGCACGAAAGAGTGAGGTGCGCCGCGGCGTGAACGTCGGCCGCGGAGATTAAAATCATGCTTGAATTTTCCTGAAATTAAAAATATAAGTAAAAACATACAAAATCCACCACTCCTAGGAGCGCCCACGATGAACGTTAAAGGCACGGTTTACCTCACCGGAAAGACCGCCATCAGCTCAGTTTTCGGCGACGACCGCTGGAACGCTTTTGTGACGCGGATAGCGGAAAAAGACAGCTACTTCAAAAACATGATTATGTCCATCACGCTGATTCCGGCGGAAAAATTCGCTTTCTTCATTGACGAGCTGATCAAGGAATTCTTCAACAACGACAAAAAACAATACATCACCTTCGGCAAGGTTGCCGCCAAATTCGCCCTGTCGCCGGGCGGACCTTACAATACCTACCTGATATCCAAGGATTTAAAATATGTTGTGGAATCGGTCATTCCCAAACTATGGAACACCTATTTCGACGAAGGCGTCCTGACGTCAAAACTCGAAGGCAACGTCGTGCACATCACGATTTCCGGCATTTCGCTCAAGCACATCTTTTTTGAGTATCTGATAGCGGGATACGTTCAGAAAGGCATTAAAATGTTCGGAATGAAGGCGGTTGAAAAGTGTATCCGGAGTTTTTCGAAGGGCGACAACGACATTTATTACCAGTATGAACTGCAAAACGCCTGACGATGCAGCCGGAAGGCCGTTTTCCCCATATCCCGCCTGACACTGGCGCCCCGCTTATATCTTGACATGCAGCAGCGGCAAGTCCAGATGCCGGCGGCGGGTTTCTCCTTTCAGCCGGACTTGCTCGCGCGCCGTGGGTTCGCCGCGACGCCCCTTTCCCCAAACATCTATCGGATGGGAACTGCCCAGATGCAGGGCATGCTTCCCGAATCTTCTTCCCAGTTCATCCGCCACCTGGTAGAGAGTTCTTATCTTTTCCGCCTGCAGAGGATTATCAAAAAGAGAATATTGCACCTGGCCGTCCGGCTCCAGATCGCAAAGCACAACGCCGGTGGCACGGTAAATATCTTTTGGTGAGTAGCAGTCATCAAAAAGGTCCCGAAGGATGCCGGAGAACTCCATGGGGAAGGCGCACGGGCGCGAAAGCCTTGCCTCCGCCCCCACGGTGTTGAAATCGTTTTTCTTGAGAAAGACCACAAGCCGTTTCGGCGCCAGAGCGTAGCGCCGGGCCTTGATGCATGCGGATTCCACGTTGCGCATCAGATGGGCAAACAGATAGTTGGCGTCCGATGTCGGCGGCGCGAATGTTTTGGTTTTGCTGATGGAGGCGTAGGAGCTTTTCTCCTCCGGCGTCACGGGATAAACCGACACGCCGCGCAACTCCTGCCAGATTTCCACGCCGGGCTTGGTGAATCGCTTGCGGACCTGTTCCTCCGGAAGCCGCGCGAATTCCAGTGCATAGCGGATGCCCATTTTGGCCAGGTAGCTGGTGGTGGCAGGGCCGATGCCCCAGATTTTTTCCACCGGCAACCTGTCCAGATAAGCCGGAATGTCCCGGCCGCTGATGATGGTCACGCCGGACGGTTTCTGATACTTCGAAGCAACCTTGGCCAGTACCTTGGTGATGCTCAATCCCACCGAAACACTGATGCCCAGTTCCCGTTCAATCGCGCCCTTCATCTTCAGCACAATTTCTTCATAAGAGGAACGCAACGCCCGGCGCATTCCGGTGATATCGGCAAACGCCTCATCAATCGAATACTCCTCCACATCGGGCGTGAAGCGCCGCATGATGTCAAACATCCGTTTGGAAAACAGGCTGTAAGTCTCATAATCGGAAGGCAGAACGATTAAGGACGGACAGATTTTTTTCGCTTCGTGCAGAGGCACGCCGCGCTTGATGCCCAGTTTCTTGGCCGGATAGCTGGCGCAGGCGACAATGCCGCGCTCGCCGCCCGTGATCAGCGGTTTGCCCTTGAGTTCCGGATGAATGGCCTCCTCGCAGGACGTGAAAAAAGCATCGCCGTCAAGATGCACAATCGCCCGCGGCCAGGAGGAAAGACTGAAAACTGGTTGAGACATAAATTTTTTAAAAAGACAAAGCGAAAAATTGAAAAAATAGAAAAAACTTCAATGACCGAAAGGAGATGCATCTGATTTTGCATTTTTTCAGCCAAAGAAGCAACCATACTGATCTGCTTCAAGCTCTTCAATAATGGACCTGAGGTTTTTACTTTGGGGAAATGGTTCATAGCTAACCCATTTCCCATTGGCCCGCTGCCAAAATAACTGCCATATATTAGAAGTGCGCACGTATTTTATTTTTACCATGTCACTATCAATCCACTCTTTAGGATTATCCCATTGTGGACGGCGAGTATAAATTATGACATCGTGTTCTTTAATACGATATTGGAAACTCAATTGATCACGAATTTCAATAGGACTTCGCTTTGCACAAAAGCCACCCACTTCTTTTTCGATTCTCTTGAGTTCTATCTCACTAAAAGCCATATCGGGTCCTTATTTTCTAAGCTAACG
>DAOSZO010000072.1:0-11724 GCA_035382085.1 Smithella sp. | reverse complement strand
CATCTTTTTCAGGGAATGAAAATACACATCCTCTCCGGATTTTTCATCTTTGCATGCCTGACCGTCTCGATCGCCATCAAAAAATTCAGGGAAAGCACAAGACCCGACTGGACCAAGATTTTCATGATTATTGTTTTTCTTTATATGGGAATCCGACACCAGCGGCACACGCAATTTTTCACCCTAGCGGCATCGGCGCTCTTCTATGACGATTTTGTCGAATTATGGAATCCTCTTCAAGAATGGATCGATGTGCGCTTAAAAAACAAATCTCGTCGGCTATGGACCGCCTTCAAATACGGTTTCGGGTATCTCCTGCTTGCGGCTGTTGCAATTTTCAGCCTGCCTGCCCTTTCGCACCGGATCGCGGTTGCCCCTCAGGTTTATCCTGTCGGTTCGTTCGAATTTATCAGACAAAACCATCTCACGGGAAATCTCGCTACAACATTTGTTTGGGGCAGTTACGCCCTCTGGAAATTATACCCGCAATGCCGCGTCATGATCGACGGCAGATATGAAGAGGTCTATCCGCAAGACATCTATTTAATGGCCATGCAGTTGTCGGAGCATACGATCAATTGGCGGGAAATCTTGATCAAATATCCCCCAGATATCCTCGTTTTGCCCAAAAACCGATACACACCTGCCGATCTGGCCGCTTTGAGCGATTGGCAAATCGTTTATACGGATATTGTCAGCGTCGTACTCCTGCCCAAAGACAGGGTTTCGGCATTATATTCTTATCCGGATAGCGCGACTCTTTTTAATTGGAAAGAAGATTTATCGAAAAAAATTGTTTTTTAAAGCATGGAATATAATCAAGACTTGATGCGATTCCTCTTGACGGCAGGAACCCCATGCGAACATTCTGAGGAATTGAAAAAATCCACCGCGTTTAACCGGAATGACCATTCAAAAGAAGCGAAAACAAAAGCTGCCGTGAAAGAGAAAGATTCCATCGAAAACAACAAGGCGTTCGGTTGACAACGAACAGCCGTTGTGTTCTAATTTGCAAAAAATTTTAAGGAGCTCAAAAAAGTGAAAATGAAAAGAAAAACATACGTGCTTTTTTTGTTATCCTTATTGGTATTGATTTCCTGCGCACCAACGACCAGTTCGCGCTATCGCGAAGGATCCAACGCTGGACAGGAAATCCCCCTGACCGTTCAGGACGAGGAGCGTCTGACACGAGAAGCGCTTCCCCAAATGCAAAAAGATTATCCCTCGGCCAACCATCCCCAACTCCAGCGATATGTTTCCAATCTCGGAATGAAAATTGTCAAGGCGAACAAGCTCGAAGGCAATCCGTATCATTACACCTTTACGGTGGTTGACGTGGCTGATATCAACGCTTTCGCGATGCCCGCCGGAACGATTTTCATCACCGCTCCGCTGATCGCGATGGCGTCCAATGAGGCGGAACTCGCCGGCGTGATCTCCCACGAAATCGGCCATGTTGTCGCTCGTCACGCCGCGGAAAGAATGTACGCCATGGAGAAGGCCCAGAATAAAACTTGGCTCTACGCCGCCGGCGGTGCCGCCGTCGGAGCCGTTGTCGGGTACGGTCTGGGCAGAGTGTTGTGCAAAGAAGGCGATTCCGCCTGTCACGCGCAGGCCGCGCTTCTGGGAGGTGCTGTCGGCGCAGGCGGGGGACTGCTCGCCCAGAAATACACTTTTCTGGTCAACTCGCGAGAGGACGAAATGGAGGCGGACCGTCTGGGTTTCAAATACGCCGTCGCCGCGGGTTACGACAAGGAAGAGGTCGGCAAATTTTATGAAAAACTTCTGGATATGGAACGAAGCGGCGGCAAGAGTAACGGGGCCTTGGTGAAAAATCTTTCCGACGCCTTTAGTACGCATCCGCCGAGCGAAGAGCGGGTTCGACAGATGAGGGAACTCGCATCCCAAACCCCGCAGACAAAAGCCACAACCAACACCCCGGAGTTCAACAACGCGAAACAACTTGCCTCGGGCTTTGGCAAGAAAAAATAACCCCCGGCGTGCCGACCATGCTGATAACGATTTTTCTTTCGTCCTTTGTCATCGCGCTTTCCGGTGCGATGATGCCGGGACCTTTGCTGACGGTCACCATCAGTGAAAGCGCCCGAAGAGGTTTCATCATGGGACCGCTGCTCATCCTGGGTCATGCCCTTCTGGAGATGGCGCTGGTCATCGCCCTGCTGCTCGGACTGGCGCCTTTTTTTCAAAAGCCGGCGGTTTTTTCGGTGACAGCCATTGCCGGCGCCTTCATTCTGTTGGGGATGGCCTGGAGCATGTTCCGCTCGCTGCCGTCTTTGCGTCTTTCCCTGGAATTGGACCCTGTCAGGCGCAATCATCCCGTCCTCAACGGCATCCTCATGAGCATCGCCAACCCTTACTGGACCATCTGGTGGGCAACCATCGGCATCGGCTATATTCTGTATTCCCGGCAATTCGGACTCATCGGCGTCGCCGTGTTCTTCACCGGCCACACGCTGGCGGATCTAACATGGTATTCGCTGATCGCGGCAGCTGTCACCAGAGGGAAGAGCTTCTTAAGCGACAGGATCTACCGTGGTCTGATCGCCTGTTGCGCTTTTTTGCTGGTGGTGTTTTCTTTCTACTTCGTTTACGCAGGAATCACAAAACTATCTTCCATCGTCTGACCGCAAATACTTCCCTTAGACGCCATAAAAAAAGCCCCCCGATTTGAGTTCGGGAGGCTCTTTCCGGAACATTCAAAAGATTATGGGAGAGATTCAATAACCGCTTCCACGCGGCGATTCTTCTTGCGCCCGCTGGCGGTGTCGTTACTGGCGATAGGTCGGTTCGGTCCATAACCGACAGCCGTGATGCGTGAGGGATCAATGCCGAAATGGTCCATCAGGTACTGACGCACGCTCTCGGCGCGGGCCTGCGACAGCTTGATGTTGTTTTCCGGATTGTGGAATTTGTCCACGTTGTCGGTGTGGCCTTCGATCACGGCCTTGGCTTCCGGATGTTCTTTCAGGAAGTCCGCGACCTTCTTGATTTCCTTGTGATACTTCTTCTTGATGACGGCCTTGGCCGTGTCAAATTCGATCTTGAGCGTCATGGTGATTTTTTCCGGAGTCTTCACTTCTTTCTTGACTTCCTCCTTGACAACAGGACAGCCGTCTTTATCCACCACCATGCCTGCCGGTGTGCCGCTGCATTTGTCCAAATAATCGGCCACACCGTCATTGTCGGAATCAGCCGTGCAGCCGTCCTTGTCAACAATGACACCTTCCGGCGTGCTTGGACATTTATCAATACTGTCGGGCACCCCATCCTTGTCTCCATCCGGCACGCAACCGTCTTTATCCACGATCACCCCATACACGGTTCCGGGACATTTATCAAAAGTGTCGGGAACTCCGTCAAAATCGGTATCCAGGGAACAGCCGTCCTTGTCAACCGCAAGCCCATAGGGCGTGTCCGAACACCTGTCGACGTCATCCGGAACGCCGTCCCGGTCGGCATCGCCGACAGATTTTGAAGAGGAGACCTGTTCATATTGAGCGGTTTCCCTCCGGTTTCCCCCGAAATCAAAGTTCACGCCGAGAGCCACCAGCAAATCGTTGTATCGGTCATTGAAGGGAATGACATGACGCACATCGGCGCGTAGCGCGATGCTGTCCGTGACAAAAAACTTCAGGCCCGCGCCATAGTCCAGGGCAAACTTGTTGGTTTCATCAAGTCCGGCCGGGCCGCGGTAATGAATCCCCCCCAAACCGGCCGCCACAAAAGGCACCAGTTTGCCGGACGGCATAAAGTAATAAAGACCTTCGGCCCCGTAGCCATACAAATCAACGTCGTTGTCACCGCTCATATCCTTGATTTCCGCAGGCACATAATGAAAAAATCCTTCCACGCCGATGCGCTCCGTCAGATTGTAGCCGCCGCGGATGCCGACCAAATACGATTCCTTGAGTCCCTCGTTCCCTTCGAAAAGATATCCTCCCACAAAAGGATAGACTGAAAAAGAATGGGCCCTGATTTCCGCGTTCGCGATGCCGGATGACAGCGTCAGCGCGGCAAGCAACAGCAACATGAAGACTTTTCTCATAATATCCTCCTTGTTAAAATTATCTCAGCGTAATTGTATGCGTCATTTGCGGAAAGTGTTGCTTTAATAGCCAAATATTCTCCATCTGTCAACGCAATATTCAAAGATTAGCCTTCAGCAGGTCACTTCCAGACGCCCGCCTCGAATATTCATCTTGATTTTCCCTTCCTCCTGGAGAACTTCCATGGTCGTGTAAGTTTCCGAAATGGAAAGAAATATCTCCAGGGGAAGCCTCAACCCGCCGATTTCCGGAAAGAGTCTTCTGGCCGTCCGATAAACGCTTTTTTCGCCTGAACGAACGATGGACAAGACAGATGCTTTGCGTTGTGCGAAGGCCGACTGGTATCCCGCAATGATGCCGGAAACATCGTGGATGTCCTTGCCGTGCGCCGAATAAGCAACCGAAGGCGAAAGGGTCCTGATTTTTTCAAGCGATCGATAAAACTCCCGCTGACTCAATCTGACCGGCAACTTTTCGCCCTCGTCCAGCATCACAAAC
Organism: Smithella sp.; assembly: GCA_035382085.1. Classification (GTDB taxonomy): domain Bacteria; phylum Desulfobacterota; class Syntrophia; order Syntrophales; family Smithellaceae; genus Smithella. The sequence goes on along the minus strand of DAOSZO010000072.1, from coordinate 7,159 downwards.
GCGTTGGGGGTGATGTGTTCGATCATGGTATCGCCGCAGAAAAGAATCTTTTCCTTTTCCAGAAAAACACAGATGGACCCTTTTGAATGACCGGGTGCTTCGATGATCGTTGCCTCATAGTGACCCAGCGGTATCCGATCGCCTTCCTGAACCGTCCAATCCACCTTGCAGTTTTGAGCCATGCGCCTAAAGACGACAAAGAGCATTTTCAGCATCGCTCTGACATGGAGAGGAATGCCCACAAGCATCAGGAAATCCTGGTAGCTTTGCGTCGAAACGTCCATGCCTTCTTCGATGCTTCTTCGGTCTTCCCGGTGCGCCACCACCTTCGCTCCGCCCGCACTGACTATTTTTTTCGCCGCGCCGTAATGCTCCGGATGTCCGTGCGTGACGATGATCTTTTTGATGTCTGAAAAGCTAAGACGGTGCTCGGCCAGCGCTTTTTCCAAAACGGCTGCCGACTGAAGCGTTCCCGTATCAATCAACGTGACTGCACCGCTCTTAAAAAGATAAACATTCACCGGCCCCGGCTTTCGCCCCGGCAGCGGGAGCGTGATTTTAAAAACCCCGGGCAGAACCTCACGGCTGAACTTGTAGGGCTTTTTCAAGTTTGTTCCATTTCGTTTTTTTGAGAAGCACTATAGTGTCAATCATTTGTATCTGTCAACGGAATATGCTCCGCCAATTTAGGCAACAAAAAGAGGGGGCTTGAATAGGGGTTCCAAGCCCCCTCTTGACCAACGACATGGCCCGGCAATGTTTATGCCGGCCCGGGATTTTGCCTTGAATCCGCTTCCATTATTGTTTTTAAGTTGCGCCCACACTCTCCATAGATTTAAATTTCGACGCTTGCATCAATGCTTCCGCAATTTATTGGTCTTCAAAACAATAAAGACGATAGCCCACCGTATTACAATCACCACTGAAATAATTTGTCCATACGGAAGATGTCGCGTAAGCTACGCCGCCGTTTCCTGCATAAGCATTGGTGCCGTTTGTCCAATTATTGCAGTGACCGGTAGAGATATCTCCGGATTGAGTTGTCCCCGTCCATACCCACGTATTTCCCACATAATCGCCGTTTTCCGTTTGGTTAATGGAACTGAAAATTGTTCCGTCCGTCAAATCGGCCTTGTCGTCGGCGATTTTTACCCCATCAATTCTCACCCAGGGACCGTTGGAAGACAGGCGATCAATGGCTTTCGTCGTGCTGTCGGAGAGCCAGGCTTTGAATTTATCTGAATTGGACAAACCTGCGGCTGCCGCACGTGCCTTGCAGATGTTATCTCCCGCGGCAATGCCCGTTGCTCCTCCCGCATCTGTCCAACCACTCAAATCGCCGTTTCCGTAAACAGATGTCACAAAAGCAATTTTTCCTGATGTTGTATGGCTGGGGAGACTGGGCCCAGTTCCGACTTGCATGCACAGAAGCCTTCGCGGTGATGCACAATCAATAGAGGCACTAAAGGTCCAGCCGTGGGCAGTGTGAGTCGGGTCTCCTAGAGTTGCCCAATATAAATTACTGCTGGATGTCCAATCCAAACAAGCGTTATAATCTGGATTTGCCGGATCAAGCCTCGTCCCGTTAGGACCTGTTTCCGCAAAATAACCCTGCCCAATACCTAAAGTGTTTCCATTTTCATCAAACAACACCGGCGCATAAATTTGATAACTGGTGGTGATGACATCAATGGTTTCCCCAAAAGGAAAACCGTCCATCCGCACCCAGGGACCATAAGGTGTGGGTAACGATGCCTGGCCGCAATTATCCGCTTTTTTTCCGGTCAGGTCATGAAGATGACAGTAGGCATCCGTGTTTCTATCCGACAGCCACGCGCGAAATGTTCCGGACAAGCCCGCCTGTTGAGCTAGATACTGGCATACTGCATCCGCCGCTTCCAATCCGGTGGCGCTGCTTCCGGAATTCGCATAGGCCGTCCAGGATGTCAAATTCCCGCTTCCGGCTTCTGATGCGACAAAGACTTTTAAGTTTTGCGCCGTTCCGCCGCCTGCCGGCGGATTGTCGCTTCCTCCACCGCAGGAAACAAGACAACATGACAGACACAAAAATAAAATAAATAGAAATGCCCGAAATCTTTTTGACCGCATAAAACACCTCCTGAAGATAAATAGAATGTTGAAACCTCTAAATAACTTTAAAAGGGCACGCGCAAGCGCTGAACCATCATTAGGCAGCTGGAGAAAACGGGGTCCTGGATACTTTCAAAATAGTTGAGTTGTATGGAACAGAAATTAGCACCTCTTTTTGCATTGTCAATAGGGAATTTTTCATTTTTTTGACTGGGCACAGAAAAATCCGTTTGCGACGTCCATACCATTGGAAGCATGCTTTCGTTGGAGTCATTTTAATGGTTGCTTGACAGTTGGAGCTCAACTCAATATACTTTTGCGAAATTTTACGATGAGGTCTTTCCGTCAATGAACAAAATTATGGATGGTCATTTCGGACGCAGAGATTTCATCAAGTATTCCCTTCTGGCGGGAGCTGCTCTGTCCGTGCCGTCGCTCCAGGGCTGCGCCATCCCGAAAAAGAATATCCCCGTCCTCGATTACAAAAAATCGTTCCTGATGAAAAACGCCCGCGTGATTGACATTCACTCCGGCGTGCTTGCATCTCCCGGCTGGCTGATCATTGACAACGGAAGGATTGTCAAGAAAGGCATCGGCGAATTCAGGGAGGGGTTCAGGGGGCCCGTTTTCGATCTGAAAGGCCGTTATCTGATACCCGGACTGATTGACGCGCACTGTCACAGCACCTCTTCGCCCGTTTTTTCCATGAGAACGGCGGACATCCTGAAGCATTCCGACCAGCAGAAACAAAATTTCGTGTCCGCGATAGAATCGGGCATCACCACCATGCGGGACATGGGCGCTTTTCCCGCTCTGCTTCACATGTTCATCAAAGACATCGAAAGAGGCAACATGCCCGGCCCGCGGGTCGTTTACTGCAATTCCATCCTCAATCTGATGGGATCGCATCCTGAAATTCCTCCGTCGGATGTCAGTATTTTCGCCCGCCCGGCTTCCCTGTTCATCGGCATGATGATGACCAATTTTCGAAACACGGATGAACTGAAAACACGCCTGGAGGAAAACGCCCGGGACGCCTCCCTGATCAAACTCACGCTGGACAACCGAACGTTGTTCTGCAAGACAAACCCCAATATTCCCGTCTACACCGAAGAGCAGCTGAAAATCATCTTCGACTTCGCCGAAAAAAAAGGGGTGCCTGTCGCGGGACACCACCAGTTCAAATTCGGTTTTGACCGTGCGATGCAATATCCCTTTCATTCTCTGGAGCACATCGTCACCGATGCGGTTCTGTCCGACGGCGACATTCTGAAAATGGCCCGTCGGAACGTGGCCATTGTGCCGACGATGACGGTCGGACAATCCTATCTCATGGAAGAGGCCTACGATGAGCTGCCCGAAAAATATAAAACGCCGGGGATTTTCGAAGAACTGCGGGTAAGAAAATATTATTTTGAAAACGAAGCGACGATGCACTGCGACGGGGTTTTACACAGACAGAATTTAAAGGCCCTGAGCGCTTACAAAAAATACGGGACAGAACATCTTTGGAAGAAAAAGATTTTCCTGGTCAACCCGGAAGTTTACTTCAATATGATCAAAAACGGCTACGTGAATCTCAAGAAAATGAACGACGCCGGCATTTTAATCGGCTGCGGCATTGACGCGGGCATGCCCTTTTGCTACTTCGGCGGCAATTACCGGGAATACGAAATCATGGAACGCGTCGGCTTTGCCAATCTCGAAATTCTGCGCTGCGCCACCATCAACAACGCGAAAATCCTGCGTCTTGACGATGAAACGGGTTCGCTGGATACCGGAAAATACGCCGACATGGTCGTTCTGGAAAAAAATCCTCTGGAAGACATCCGCGCCCTGCGAAAACCGTATATGGTTTTCAAGCAGGGGGAACTGATGTTTTCCCGCTCCAATCTCGCGCTGGACGGAATCATCCCGGCATGAACAAAGTCGGAAACGGCCTGCCTCTTCCTCGTGGTTTAAAATGATGCCGTCCGTCATGAAATCAAATCGCCCGGTAGCGCCATCCATTTTGTCACGGGTTCCGGCAAAGCACTTCGGCGCGCTGAATGTTTCTAAAGACCGATAACATTCTCCGACTGCTTTTTGATGATCCGCTTCATTTTTCTGATCGTCTGCCGAATCTCTTCCGCGGAGAGGTTGAATAAGGAAAGAATGATTTCCATGATGCCGTCGATTCGGGATAAGCTCTCCATGTTTTGGTCATGCACGATGTCATGGATGAACGCGTGAAGAATGCCCTTGACGGCCAATGTCCGCCGGTAAAAATCATCATCGTCAAATTCGCTTCGGACGGATTGAAAGAGTTCCCGGTTTCTTCGTGACGCTTCCTCGACAATCATTTTGGATATCCTGCCAGAATTATACGCCTCCAGATACAATTCGCCGATCGCCTCCTGCCGGATGACGGCGTGAAGCTGCAGGCCGATTTCCAGCGCAAACCGCAGAAAGGGATCATCCTTTTTAATCATCCCGTCCGCCAAATGCGCGTAGCCCAAAATGACGTCTCTGACCAAATGCATCAAGATATCTTCTTTGCTGGGAAAAAAATGGAAAAGGGTGCCGTTGGTCACGCCGGCATCCCGGATAATCTGTTTGACGGTGGTTTGGGAGTAACCCTGTTTCAAAAAAAGCGTGAGAGCCGCCGCCAATACCTTGTTTTGAACCTCTTTTTTATGTTGAAAGCGTTTCATGGTTTGTATTTTTACCTGCGATCTTGCCGGAAGTCAACCACCGTCCATTCCCTCCACCCCTCCGAGCCACAATTTGGAGCATACTCCATTCTGCTTGACAAGGACAGGAAACCCTGCTAGGTTTTTGACTGGAGCGCACTCCAATATAGCGCCAAAATCCCTTTCTCAAGGAGGAAATATCATGCCATTCAAAGCCAGAACATTATTGCAGTTGGCCGTCATCCTCTTCCTGATGCTTCTTGTTCCCGTCTTGTCCCGGGCATGGAATGCTGAACTGACGGACGAGGAAATCACCATGCCGGAAGCCAAGTACTACAATCCGGTCTTTGCGGATCTGCCTGATGAGGTCGTCACCGCGCTGGTGCAGGGTCCTCTTGACCGAGAGGATGTGCTTGATTTTGAAAATGTCGCCGATTTGCAGAGAATCGGGCACGAGAAAGCGGATTACGGCTATCGCCTGTTGGAGGACGGCTCCGGTTACGTGGCCGTCAGAACCGAATTCCCCGGCGCCACGGGCGATATGATTTACTGGTGGTTTTGGTGGCATGGATACAAAAACATCCGTTATAAAATATGGTGCCCGGGCGCACATTACGCCGTGAAAATCAAAGATTTGGCCCGCGCAAACAATTGGTTCCTTCCTTACCGGGAAAGAACAGAAAACAACACCATTTACTCGACGGAAGATGTCGGCATGGGCGTCCAGACCCTGGCCATTCATTTTGTTCCGCCGGAAAAGTTCGGCTTTGATCCGTCCCAATTCAAGCGCCAGGGCATCGAGGCGGTCCTTTGCGTGGAAGTCGGCCTGATGATCGCCGGAATCAACATCGAACACAGTTATATGGTCCATGTCTGGCGAAAATCGCCAAATGGCCTGGAACTGCGCAGCCGTTTCTGGCTCGGGAAAATGCTGCCCTATAAATGGATGCGGCAATTCATTTTCAGCAACAAGACTTTGCGCGACATGCTTTTCCATTGCGCGCTGGAGTACAATCATCTGGCCGGTTTTCTTCCCGAGATCTACCGTGAATTCGGCCCTGTGCGGAGATGACGTCGGGGGAGCACTTTTTTCCGCACCGCCCCCTTCGTCCGTGCGGCAACGGCAGGATGGCGTTTTAGAATTTTCATTCCGTTTCGTTTTAACGCGGAGGAACCAGACGCAACATGTCCGTATACCGGGACTGGATCGCCGCCTCCTGAAAAGGAAAAGGAATATACTTCCCTTCCCGCCACGCCGTGATGCCGTCATCGTAGTGCGGACTGGAGGGATTGTCCGACTGCCCGGAACTGTTCACGGCGAACATCGGTTCTTCCAGGCTGAAATCAACGATCATTCGCATGGAAGGAATCAGCCAGGTATCGAAATCTTTTCCCATCATGCAGGCGGACACGTTGAGCGTGGAAAAGTCGCCGGGTGCGGGATACGGTCCACGGTTGAAATATTTCCACATTCGCTTGAGCGCCGTACGTTCGACGACGTTGAAATGACGCGCCAGCTGTGAAGTATCCGTCTCCCAGGTATAGGTATGCAATTTCCCCCATTGCCATTGGTCGGGAGAAGGACCCAGTTTTTCTTCCAGATACAAAACGGCGTCCGCCAGCGAATTAGCGATGATCTTTGACTTCGTTTCTTTCTCCGGCGTTCTGATGTCATCCCAGAAGGGACTCTCATCGCCGCGCACCGTCAGATGGTCGCAGGTCGCGTTGTAGCTTTGATTGTTCACGGCCAGAAAGGACTGCCACGCGCGGGAATCCGCCGGTCCCAGCTCATCAAAGAATGTCCTGATCGTCACGCCGTTCAGAAACGCTCCCAAAACGGCCGCTTCCTTCGAATCGGAACGAAGATCCCCGTCGAAATTCCGAAGCATTTTCACGGCGAGCCGGGTTTTCTCTTTCCTGGGCTCATCCGGCCAGCTTGCTATTTCCCGCTCGATGTCCGCCAACGCCTTACCCTCAAAAATCGCGGCTTTGAGTTTGGGCACAAACAGCGAATGGACATCCAGCTGCATATCCATAACGGTCCGCGCGGTATGTTTGTCCGTCGCCAGAATCATCTGTTCGATGCGCTCTGCCCTCTCCGGCCAGTACCACGAGGAGGAAAGGATGTAAGGATAATCTTTCGGAATGGTTCGGTGATTGGCCGTCGCCACGAAGCCGGATGAGGGATTTTTCCGATAGGGCAGAGCGTCCTGTTGCAAGAGCCCCTTCCAGTCGTATTCGCCATTCCAGCCCGGCGACGGCATGAGCCCCCTCCCCTTGGACCGAACCGGGTAGTTGCCGATCACCTGCCAGGCGATGTTGTCCCGGTCGGCAACAACCATATTCAGCGGAATAGCTTTTATCTTTCTGATGATGGATACGGCCTCATCAACCGA
>DAOSZO010000071.1:0-11751 GCA_035382085.1 Smithella sp. | reverse complement strand
ATTCCTCAATGCGTCGATCATCTGTTTCACCTTCAATGAAGCTGGCAATGGCATTAAGTGATGCTGTTCTTCGGCATGCAAGTGGCAAGCTATCGCAGCCGGCGCGCTCACCGTCCATGACCCGCCTTTCAAGCACCGCCGCCAAGTTACGGCTCAGATCTGCTGAATGCCAAACCACCTCACGGCCGCCTTCCGACCATGCGGCACTCATACTTCCCTGCTTTGTTTTTCCTGTTTTTACCGGTTCCAGGTTAGCGCGCAGCGGACCGATCTTGGATGAAGCGTCGTACATACCGGCCAAAGACAGAGCAATCTCGAATTCCGGTGTACCGTCATATGCCGCTGCAAGCCATTCCGGCGATAATCCTGCCAAAGGCCGCAAATATTTATCCTTCCGAAAGTTCTCGCCATTGGCGAGTTCTCTCTCCGCTTGCCCCAAAGCGCACAGGATGTCGGCAAAACGCGAATGCCCGCCATACTTGCAAAAAGAAAAGATGGCGGTTTCAATCCTCTGCAGGGCCGATTTGAAGCGAGGGGGGGCTTTGTCATCGGCTGCCGCCTGCCGGAAGCGGTCCAACCATGGGTCAATTTCGCAAAGGAGATTGACACTAGTTCGATCATTAACGTCAAAGCTACCCGTATGAGCGGATGTGTTATAGTTCTCACCGCCGATGCGTCCTTTGACGATAGCATAACGTTGAAATGATTTAATGCCGCGATCAATGCCAAGACTGGCCGCCGCACGGGCGATATCAATGCCCCGTTCGGCCAACTTTGATCCGATGGATACACGGCCTTCGGTAAATAGCGTGGATATCTCTGCATGAGTAGCCCATCTCTCCCATATAGGAAGCCATACTTCCCTTCCGGACGTTTCCTTTTCGGATGATGAGTCCAGGTTCGTAGTTGTCAGCCTGACTTGAAAGGGAAAAGCTGCGCGCCCTTTTTCGCTGCCTGTTTGACGACGTGATATTGCCCCTGCAAAAAGAAGGGTCCCCTCGAGACATAAAATGAAATTCCATGGATTAGTGAGAGAATCTCTTTTAAAGCCCTGACCGGCATTTGCGCCTCCGCTGGCACCGGCGTCATATAATGATGACGTTCTATTGGGTACAAGCTTAGATGTATTTGTGCCCCACAAGGCGTTCATAATTAATTCACTGCTTGAATCTATGGGCTTTTTTCGTTGGGATTCGAATTCTGGCAAGACTTCCCATAGGTTCTGCATAAAGTTATCTGAATAATGCGTATTGCCGTCGCTACCCCCACCACTGCCGAGGAGGATGCTAAAAGCAGCTTTATCAGAGGTTAATATGGCGCAGGCATCAATCCAATTGATGACTTCCTCTAGTGAAACATTACGCAGAGCCCCTATGTAACGCCGCTTGAGTTTTCTATCCTCCATATCTCCTTTCTTTGAGATGCCACATTGTTTGAGTGTTGAGAGTGCGCATTGTAATGCATTGCGGTATTGTGCAAGTCTATCACTGGATGTTGAGAGGAATGATTCAATTATTTTGGATGCTTTGGGTGTTTTACTATAAGTGGTAACGTTTGCGTCAAGAGATACGCCGAAAAAATCACCACCGCTCCATGGCACAATGACAGGGGTTGGTTTGTAGTTGTTCAAAAAGAAATTGGTGATTTCCTCTTGTGAAAGTTCAGAAGAGATTACGAATGCCCCGTCCCGCCAACAACCCCGAACGTCCGGGTCTATTTGTTCGGCAATAATCCGCAGGATACCCAATGCTTTGAGATAGCTCATGAGCGGCTCCGGTGTGCAGCCTTTTAAAATAATCGTTTTCATCGGGTTTCCTCCTTTCCGTCATTGGTCAGATGGACGCTTGCACGCCAATCGGCAATGCGCAGGATGGTTTCCAGAAATGCCAGCCGGAATGGCCCCAGAGTGTCGCGCAGCTTGAGCATACGCGAAAGCCAGCTTGGCCCGGTATCCGGGTCTTCCCCGAGCTCCATATAGCTGAGCTTCAATTCAGTTGGCGGCATGATAAGTCCCGCGCAAAGTTGCGCTTCCGGAAGCACATCGCCCTCCCAGATACCGCGCGCGAAGCGGCGGCCCATTTCCCGTGGACGGGATTCCTGCGGCAAAGAGCGAATAGAGAGCCTCACCCGGCCATGGTGCGCGGCCGCCAGATAAGCGGCAAGGTCTGATTTGGAATGGGCCAGCAGCGCCAGCGCCGAGGCGAGTTCATGACGAAATCCCTTGCGTTCGTATCGCTTCATCGCTTTAGCCGATTTTGCCCACGTTGTTTGACAGGGCACATCATCCGGCATGGCTTGCTGGAACTGTGCATGCGCTTTTCCTGCATCATGCCAGCGGGCCGCTTCCAAAAGCGCGTCGCGTTCAGCTTCATTCAACTCCGCCAAGCCCTGCTTCAACATTGCCAAGAGCTTTTCCGTGACAAGGTCCGTATGTTCGGCGATGGTTTGCCAGATTTTGCTTACGGAATATATTTCATCATCCATGCCTTCTTGTTTCTCGTGCGCAGACATATCAGTAAGGGGCTCCGTTCGCGTTTCCTTTGACGAACCTGTCCAGCCCAGTGTTGGACTATAGCCACCTTGATCGGAACCCAGCATTAAAACCAAACCGGGATAAAACGTCTTGGGCTTTGTCCAGATTTTCTCCAGCGGCTCCCAGCGCCAGAGCTTCTTCTGTTTAAGTTCCTTACTGATTGGTACTGCGCAGAGCTCATCACGGGCAGGGCCCTTCTCTTCCGATGTGGGGCCGGTTTCGGGTAGGTCACGCCAGAATACTTGTACGTCATATTCATCCGCCTCGCGGATAAAGCGCGAAACATCAATGTCCGCTCCGGCAAGGTCCGGCGTAGTGTCGAAGAGTTCGATCATATCTTTGCGGCGAGGAACATGCGTGAATACCAGTGCATCGTCAAAAGCGGGCAGTTTATAAGGGCCGGCTTCTACGAGTTCTTTTAGGCGCTCAAAAGCGGTGCGGAGTTCTTCTGGGCTATATGGCGCTGGTTTTAAGGTTTTATCATCTTCAAGATTTGTGTATGGAATCCAAATAATATTCCCGCCCCCATTTTCGTTAAATTCGCCATACCGGTTACAACGGCCAAAACGCTGTACAAGTGAAGACCAGGGTGCAAGCTCGGTAATCAGCGTCCGGGCCGAAATGTCCACACCAGCTTCGATAACCTGCGTGCAGACGGCAATGGTTCCCTGTTCACCTGGTGTGGCAAGCAAACCGGCCAATTGCCGATCCCGGTCAGGTTGCCTGAAGCGCGAGTGCAGAAGGACAAGATCGGCCTTTAGTCCATCTTTTTTTGCATTCCTCATTTTATCAAGCAGCTTGTAAATTGCCTGCGCGCGTTTCACGGTATTGACGATAATCAGGGTGCGTGTGCCTGGTATATGGCTTTCAGCGGCTAACCGTGCGGTTTCTTTTCCGTCCTCACTGATTTCGAATTGAGCTTTAGAAATATGTTTTTTCGCCTCGAATCTTCTTTTGAATATATCAGTTTTCCGATCTTCTTCCTGCGACACAGGTTCACCCGGTGCATCTTGCATGATGTCAAAGTCCACGGTCTTGAGCCAATCTTCATGCATGGTGGCGCTCATCCAGAGCGAGCGTACCGGTGAAACGGTGGTGAAGAGGCGGCGAAAAGCCTGAAGCTGTGTGGTAGTTCCCAAGCCATTGCCCATCAACTGAATTTCGTCCATGACCCAGAGGCAGTCATTATTGAGCAGACCAAACTGCATCGGCCAGCGAAACCGGCTTAGCGCATAACCGCGATTAAGCGCACGGGACAGTAGCATATCCTGGGTTCCAATCAGTATTGCGTCGCGCTCCGGATACATATCCCAATCCCGGTCGACTTCGCCGCCCATGAGCAAATGCACACGAATCCTGGCCGGATCATCATTGCCACCCCAGGGATCATATGTGTTTAATTTCTTCTTGTCGGCTTCATCGTCGAATTCCGCTACACCTCCCAATAATCCCAGGTTGTAGAGCCATGTTACGGCGCAATCCCGCGTTTGTTCTACAAGAACGCGCATGGGCAGGCAGTAAACAAGGCGGCGCGGCGTTACGTTACGAATATCTGGGCCAGCATATCGCCTGCGCCATAACCAGCCAAGTATTGCAGCCGCTGTTTTGCCCATTCCAGTTGGAACTTCAAGAAGCGATGGAAAAGCGGCGGAGCTAGCCACATCAATCTGATACTGAAATGGTTTAACGTTTGTTGCCTGTTCAAACATCTCTTCAAAATTCTTCATTTACGCGCCTCACAATTGTTTCAGTTACGTTATAAAAGCTATGAAAAAAAGCCCCATAATCATTTCTTCTTTAAAACCAGTCACAATCTTTTGTTGATATTTCTTCTGTTTCCTCGCAGCGCAATCATCACGCCAAACACATTTCTTCACTCAAGGCGGTGTAACTTTTTTTATCACTCAAATCAGCATCAAGATCACGGCACATCGTGTGAAATGCTCCATTACTTTCAATCATTTTTTTGGGGAACTGAAATATCACTTTTCCTCCCCCATTTCGTGTCCGACGAAAAAATTTTTTTGTATGGTCATTTGACCATTGTGCGGCGCGTACGAGGTCATCCTAAAAATCATTCGGCGCGTCCAATGTTCATTTTTATGCGACATGTTTAGGAACATACCCTACCACTCATTCTTGGATTTCTCCCCTGAGGGAATGAAAAGTGGTGGATTTCGCCTCCATGATTCTGACGAGATTCGGGAAAACGCTCCTACTCTTTATTTTTGTCGTCCACTGCAATCATGGATTCCATAGCCTTGTTGATTCTTTTTAAGGATTCATCCAAATTAAAGTTTTCCTTCTCTGTTTTGGTTAATACGTCGAATAATTCCTCTTTCAAACGTAAACGCATTTCTTTGATTTCCGCGTTCGTCCTTCCCATGTTGACCCGATATTTTTTCAGATCGGTACCACCGCCGTCTTCAGCCAGTTTCTTTCGGAAGAGGTCAATCACTTGCGGGTTTGCCGGATTATATTTGTTGCGCAAAACGGACTCCAAGTCGTAGAAATCCCGCGGCGCAATGCCCTTTCGTAAAGCGGCCGCGCGCATTTTTTCGCTGATGATTTCATCCAGCGCCATGCATTGAACGGCTCCCGCTTCAAAAAGAGGCTCGCCGGTGAAGGGATGAATATATTTATGCTGTATGCGACGCTTCTCGGAAGGGAGGTGAGGATTGAAGCGAAGACTGATTTCATGTTTTATGGTCTGTCGCACGGGCATGGTCACAGCAGCCTATTCAAAATAGTAAATGTACTGCCTCGATTCATTGCGTCCGGCTTGCTCCAAATCGGCCAGTTTAAATCCCAAATGCCCGGCAAAAACCGCCATGGCATTCTTGATGCTTTGCATCGCCTTGCTTCGGCTGTTTCTTGTTGCGGCTTTTTCAGGCAGCCGCAAACTGAAATCCAAATCCTCGCTCAACCGGTAATAGGAATAATATATTTTGTTGAGACACGTTCCGCCCTTGAAAATCAAATCGGAACTGAGTTCATGGATTTGGGAAAGGATTAATGTCAGGTAGCAATCTTTTTCCATGAGCGGCGCGAAGAAACCGGCACGAGTTGCCATCTGGTCAACCACCTCACGAAATCGTGTTTTATCTTTATGCAACAGGAACGATGACGCGCCACTTTTCATTGATTTGACCTTTTCGACTTCCCGTGAATGAAATCAAGGATGTTTTTTGAACGCTTTTTATCAGTGGAATAAGCATTTTTTCATTCACACCGGCTTTTTCCAGAGCAAAACCGATGAGCTTGCGTGTTTTAATGATGGGGAATTTGACGGAGTATGCAATCAATTTCCTGACGTCGCATTGACCGGTTTGGACGGTCTTCATGAGAATATCCATGGCGGCATTTGTGCCGCCGACCGGTTCGTTGAAATACATCAAATCCACCAGCGTTCTTTCCCTGTCGCTGATGACGGCCTTTTTACCGTTGACGTCAATTTCTTCCAATCCGTACAGCCGTTCCGGCGGAATTTTGACGAATTTAAAAGACAGGCCGGCAATAGTTCGCTCGCGGGAGATTCTCGTGTTTAAAACATAAACTGTCTGAAATTGCTGATTGGTGAAATTATAGTAATTGTACATGATGGAATAGCCGATATAGCAGCCGCCACGCGGAAAAAACAAGGACGCTATGAGAAATTCACTGATACGGCGTCCCGTTGACACCGCCTCAAGCGGCACAAAAATATAAACGCCGTTTTTAACGGGAATGAGGAGTTTCTTTTTTTTAAGACTGTAAACCAATTTTCGCCTATAGGGGTAATCGCGCGGTAAATACGTATCCAGGTCCCCTGAGGTGACAATGTCCTTCTTTTCATAGGCCATGCGCGCCACTAACTCAGCTTCCTTGCGTGTGAGTGAGTTTATTGTATTATTGTTTAGCATAAGTACCTTATTTCGGAACAATCAATATACACAAATACAAATCAACCATAGCAGATTGATCCATCTTGTCAATTCAGAAAAACGGCTAAGTATAAATTCTGCTCATGCTTTTGATCTCCTGTATGATTTCGTCGCGCAGGGATTTGGGCGAAAGCACTTCCACCTTCGAACCGTATTTGAGAATTTCGCGTTTGATTTCCCGGAAATCGGCGACGGGAATGGTGAGGCAGAGCCTGCCGTCCTTTCGTTGAATTGTTTCCTGGTCGCTGTGCCAGACCTGCTCGGTGATCCAGTCGGAGATGTCCCTGGAAAAACACAGGCAGACCTTTTTGGTTTTCCCGCCGTGGAAAATGCCGAATGTCCGGCGGATGTATTCCCGAACCTGTTCGGAGGTGAAACGACCGTCGATTTTTACTTCCGCAGGGACTACCGTTTTGACGCGGGAGAGAACAAAATCCCTGAGTTCATCCTTCAGGGCGCAGTGGGCAATGATGTGCCAGGTGCCCATATAGTGCAGAAGATGAAGCGGCAGGATATCGCGCACGGTGGTCTGGGCATTGTGGGGTGAATGATATTCAATCCTCACCGCCTGTCCCGAGAGCAGGGCTTCGAGCATGGCGTGATAAATTTTTTCAGAGGTTCGGGAGTATTCAATATTTCTGACTGATATTTTGCCGCTCAATTCTTTGAGAGATATCCGTTTTTGGAAGGATATTTTTTCAAGAAGTTTTTCAAGAAACGCGCGCAGCGAAGCTTTCAGGGTTTTGTCGGGCACGGCGGAAGCCAGGCGATAGGCCAGCAGTAGCGATGTCAGGCTTTCCTCTTCCAGCCAGAATCCCGGAAGTTCATAGGCGTTGTCCTCATAGGCAAAGCCTCTTTTTTCAGGAAGGTAAACCAGCGGCGCGCCGAGTCTGCAGCGCATGAATTCAATGTCGCGCTGGGCGGTCTTGCGGGTGATTTCAAATTTTTGAGCCAGGGTTTTGGTGTTGGGATGCTTGCTTTCCTTGACTTGATTGTGAAACCACAGAAATCTCTCGTAGATAATCTTTGACGACATATCCTCTCCGCCCGCAAGAGAAGGTCAACCGATTCATGTAAGAAAAAGCCTGCAAGATGAAGGTCAAATATCACGAATCGGGAGTTTTTGCCACAGTCATTTTACTTCGCGCTGCGGTCTTCCGCGTCAAATTAGCAGCCTGAAAAACAAGCCGTTTCGTTGAACGCGCTCAATGGCGGAAAGTGTTGGAACTGAAAACTTCCGGTGGGAACTCAGAGCGGATTTTTTCCATTGAGCTGGGAGTTGGGTTGAACACAAAAAAAATCACCTTCCCGAAAATCCCGCGGAATTTTGTCTCGCGGCTCGGGTGTCGGTGATTTGATTCTGGTGGAGGCGGCGGGAGTCGAACCCGCGTCCGAAAACCTTCCGCTGGAGCATCTACGTGCGTAGCTTCGGTTTTGAATTCACGTCGGCTTGCTCCCCGAAGCGGGATCGCGCCGCGCTATCCTGTAGCAATTTCGCCTTGCTTTCCCAGGAAAAAAGCTCGGCTAGCCTGTCTTTTTGACGTCCTCTTCGGGCCGGCAGGCAAGCCCAAAAAGGACGTTAGCCGTCTTATGCGGCTAAAGCGTAATCGTAGTTGTCTGCGATTATATGTTTCCTACCTGTTTAACGAGGCCTGTAGGAACCTCGGCACGCAACTACAACGTCAAATGTCCCCGTCGAAACCGTGACGCCCCCTTTTTGATTTGGTTATAATATAGACACTTTCGGAGGTTTTGTCAAAAAAGATTTGCCGGTTTTGCCCGGAGAAATTTTTCTTTTGATTCTAGACTTTTATGCGTTTGGATTTGAATTCGCGCGAGATGTTGCGGCGCTCCTCGCGCTGTTTGATGTCCTGTCTTCGGTCGTGCAGTTTTTTGCCCCTGCCGATGCCGATTTCCACCTTGACCTTGCCGTTTTTGAAGTAAATCTTCAGCGGGATAAGCGAAAGGCCCTTTTCCCGCGATTTTCCGTAGAGTCTTTTGATTTCCCTTTTGTGCAGCAGGAGTTTGCGCATCCTCAGGGGATCGTGGTTATATCGGTTGCCGTGGTCGTAGGGGCTGATGTGCATGTCGCGCAGATAGACTTCGTTGTCCTTGACGACGGCGTAGCTGTCCTTGAGGTTGACCTTGCCCGCGCGCAGTGCCTTGACTTCCGTGCCGACCAGAACGATTCCCGCCTCGTAGGTGTCGCCGATTTCGTAGTTAACGCGGGCGGTTTTGTTGGTCGCGATGATTTTCTCTGCAGTCTTTTCCCTGGTCATGCTTCAATTTGACACAAAATAAAATGGATTGCTACTTTTTTCCGCCGACCCGGCCTGCATCCTTCGCCTTTTTGACGCGCGGGAGGTAATCGGGCTTGACGTGGGACATCGCCTTGAAAATGTTTTCATGGACGCCACGATGATCGCGTTCGAGTTCATCCAGAAGTTTTTTGATATAAAGCCTCTTCGAGGTCTGGCTGGTCGGACAGAGGTTTTGGACGACGGGAAACGCGCGTTCCCGGGCGTATTTTTTCACGAGTTCCTCCCGGAGATAAACCAGCGGCCGGATGATGTGCAGTTTGCCGCCGAAAATCCTCTGGTTGGGCACCATCGTGCTGATTTCGCGTCCGTAAAAAATGTTGATGAGCAGGGTTTCAATGACGTCGTCACGGTGATGGGCGAAGGCGATTTTGTTGCATCCTTCGGCGTCCGCGATTTCAAAAATTCTTTTGCGCCTGAGCCGCGAACACAAAAAGCAGGGATTTTTTCTGTTCGCCTCCGAGTGCGACACCGCGCCGATGTCCGTTTTTTCCATGATGCAGGACACGCGGTTGTCCTGAAAATATTTTTCAAGCGTCCGCCAGCCCTGATAGGACGGATCGAAACCCATGTCCACATGGACGGCGACAAAAGAAAACTTCGGCACATAAAGCATCGGCGAATCCAGCAAATCCAGCAGCGCGAAGCTGTCCGCGCCGCCGGAGACGCCGATCAGCAGGCGGTCGCCCTCCTGGATCATGTCGTAGTCGAGAACCGCCTTCTCCAGCCATTTTTTCAAATGCAGAAAGAGCTTTGTGTTTTTTTCTTTCTTTTCTGTTTCCATGATGGGGTGCGACCGGCGTTTTTTGATTTACAGGAATTTGAAAAGGCGGCGGCGCAGGACTTCCATTTCCGCCCGGTTCTCCGTCAGCATGTAGAGTGTTTCTTTCTTGTCGCCTTTCTTGTCGCTTTTCTCGTCTCGGATTTCCCTGATCAGTTCCTCGTCGAGAAGATATAGGATGACATTCTGATAATTGGCCTGGGAAAGAGCTTCCACGCGCAGGACCTCGCCCTTTCGGTACATGCGCTCGCCGAGGGTTCTGATTTTCTTGAGCCAATCTTTTTTGGCCTGCGGGCCCTTCTTGAGATACTGGCAGCCCCGCAAGACAATCCAGAACGATTCGAGGTAATTATGGATCAAATCGGCAAAAGGCTTTAATTTTGTGCTGCCGCGCCCTTTGATTTCAAACAGAACATTGCCATCGCGTTCAATCGCCGTGATCATTTTCCTCTGCCGCAGGTAGGCGAGCACTTCGTCGACCTCGTCGGCATCATCCCTGTTTTCGTCGAAAATAAATTCGTTCCACAAAATTTTCTTGAGAAACCTGTAATCGCTCAAGATCCGGCTGACAGAGCTGACATCCTCGGTATTCTTGATCATGGATGTGGCGACAAAACATACGGGAATGAAGAAATGCAGAATGTTGTTTTTGTAATACTCGAGGTTCAGCCGCTTTTCCTCCTTGAGGGAATAGACGATTTCCTGCATTTCCTCGTCCTCGTCCTCTTCGGTCTCGATTTTGGAGATGAAACCGGATTGGACAAATTTGTTGACGGCCTCCGCTACGGACTTTTCCTTGTTGGCTAAGGTTTCCGCGAAACGGACATTTTTCTGGGAAAGATATTCGTAAAACTCGTCGAATATTTCGAGAAGTTCGCCGTGCGACATGCCGCGGCGGTCATGGCTCAAGATGACGGACGCGACCAGAGAGAAAGGCGTGACAACGGACACCTTGTTGATCGCCAGAACAATCTCGTAGCCGATTCTGCGATAGAGGCTCTGTCTTTCATCCATTGTCATCTGATCAATCGGTTTTCCCTGGGCCTCGAGATAGGATTTCATGATCATCGGCTCGCCCACGTTCACGTAAACGCGGCCGTACCGTTTGGCCAGCACCTTGCTGGACCTGATGACTTCCGCCGTGGTTTCGGGCGTTTTCTCTTCGCCGGCCAGTTCCTTGAGGTAGGATTTTTCCTCGATGACGCGGTCGTAACCGATATAGACGGGAATGGCGGCGAAATTTTCGCAGTATTTTTCCTGATACGCCTGAAGAATCATCGACAACAGTCCGTACTTGGGCATGACCATTTTTCCGGTTCGGCTGCGGCCGCCTTCGATGAAGAATTCGATGGGCAGACCCTCTTTCAGCAGAATGGCCAGATACTTGCTGAAAACTGCGGAATAAAGCCGGTTGCCCCGGAAACTCCTCCTCAGGAAAAAAGCGCCCGATTTGCGGAAAATGTATCCGAGCGGGAAAAACGAGAGGTTGCTGCCGGCAGCAATGAAGGGCAACTGAATGTTGTTGAAAAAGAAAACATAATGAATCAGCAGATAGTCCGTGTGGCTCCTGTGGCAGGGAATGATGACAAACGGCATCTGTTTGGAGATATTTCTGATGCGGGCCATCCCCTCCTTGTCCACGGAGAGGCCGTCATAGATGTTGTTCCACACCCAGGTGAGGAATATCCGCCAGAAAGCGATGGCGGTTTCGCTGTAGTCGGCGGCGATTTCATAGAGATAACGCCGGGCTTCTTTTTTTACGGCGTTTTTATCCTTCTTTTCCTGCTCGGCGAGATCCGCCATGAATTTCCGCAGGGATTCATCCCGCAGCGTCATTCCGATGAGTTCCTCGCGGGATTTTAAAATCGGCCCCACGATGGTCGTCCGTTCCTTCTCGATGCGGTCAATGAGCTCGCCGCGGATTTCGTGGATCATCCTTTCTTCGGAAAAATCGGGGTTCTCCTTCAGATACGACGAGAGATTGATTGGATCCGACGGAATGACAAAGGCGTTCCGCGAGGAGCGGATAAAGGCGATCAGCCGCCGCAGGGGGCCGGCGTGCTCGTCCTGCCCGAAGAGTATATTGAGCAGGCTCTCCTCCTCCTTTTCGCGGCGGCGGCCATAGGCGACCAAGAGCGGCACAATAAATATCGGGAAGCCGATTTTTCTCTGCGCCCGAATCAGGCTCAGAAGCGC